>CAYTYD010000097.1:0-11048 GCA_964441555.1 uncultured Phycisphaeraceae bacterium
CGTTCTGCGGCGTCGGCGGCGAGGTGCTTGGCGGCGAAAGCATCGGCCTGCCACTCAAACCGGCGACTGACGAAGCCGAAGACGCAGGCGAGGATGATGAGGATGAAGATGGTGAGGATGAGATCATCGCGCAGCGTGAGCTCGCCATGGAGTGACTCGATGGCCCAACCCGCGAGTGTGCCGATGGTGAGAATGCTGCCAACACTGGACATTGACAGGAAGAGAAGGTGGCGGTGCTTGATGTGGGCGATTTCGTGGGCCATGACGGCTTCGACTTCGCGCGAGGTCATCATCTCAAGCAGGCGGTCGGTAAGCAGGATGTAACGCACGGGACGAGCCAGCCCCAGGACCGCGCCGTTGGCCATTGCGCCATGGGTGCGCCAGAGGAGGAGGTTGCTGACTCCGATGCCGTGGCGGGCACACATGCCCAGGAGGCGGTCGCGAAGCTCGCCGAATTGGAGGGGAACAGTGTCCCACACCACACGCAGGATGAGAGGCATGCAGATGACGACGAGCAGCACCCCTAGCAGGCGATAGCACTGCCAGACCCACCACGACTGAGTGAACTCGAGGGAGAGATGATCGATGAGCCGCGACCACGCCATGATGAGGAGCATGGGGAGGGCCAGCAGGAGCACGCCGTGGCGAAACTTGCCGAAGGCGAAGGTGAGCCGCGATGGCAGGGAATGAACTGGTGTGCCGTCATCCATGCGGCGTGACAGCATCGCGGCGAACCAGCGTTCCTCGATGGGATAATTGATGAACCATGTGCCGATGAGGCCGAGGAAGAGGGGGAGAAGCATGAATACTTCGGCGAGCCCGGGAATTGCGGGAACAGCGCCTTGAACCGTTTCAGCCCACCCCACCACCAGCACGCCAACAGCGTGGAGAACCACGAGCGCGATGTGAGAGCCGATGGTGGCACGTTCTGACCACCCCAGCGCGGCAACGAGGCCACGACGATCCAACAGACGAATGCAGAGGCGAATGATGAGCCAATGAGTCAAGAGGATGCCCAGGACACTACCGATCTGAAACCCGGCGGCACCCCAGGAAGGAATCTGGCGAGACAACAAGGCGGCAAAACCATCGGCTCGCATGCCCTGATGCATGTAGATCACACCGATGGCGATGATGATCAGAATCTGCATCATGCGTTGTGGGCCTGCGAAGCGCTGCGAGATCGTGCAGCACCGGGCAATGTGGCGATCATGATGGTGAAGAACACGACCAAAGTGACCCAACTCACCATACCAATCGCTCGCCAGATGGTGAGAAGAGATTCAAACTGCTTGCCTCCCGGGGGCAGCACGAGAACCATCGCGAGCGCGATGCAGCCAGCGATGATGAAGGGGCGCCACTTGAGTTGCACGAGCGGGTAGACGATCCACGCAAGGATGAAGAGGGGGATGAGTTGGATCATGTGCCGCGCGGTGGTCTGAGGGCCGAATGTGAGGGAAGCGATCAAGAGTCCGACCCATTCGAGAGCGATCAGACCGTGCAACTGGCTCGGTACTGAGAGAAACGAAAGACCTTGTCGGCGATAGGCGATCCACGCAATGATCAGGCACGCTGAGGCGACGAGCGAGGTACAGGCGATCGCGATGATGGATGATGCGGAAATTGCCTCTGCGAATCGAAACATCGTGCTGGTGATGGAGACTGACCGTTCCCACGTGATCGGGTGTGAAGAGGCGCGGGGGAGATGCTCTACGTTGACTCCAAAAGCCTCAACGAGTCCGGCGAAGGCGACCTTGAGATCGGCGAGGTTGCGATCCCACCCACGTGTGGTTGCCGGAATGAAGAGACATGCGACAAAGCTGGCCATGGTTCCCGCGGCGGCTTTCCAACGACGACGCACGATGAACCAAGGGAAAGCGATCAGCGAGAGATATTTGATGTTCCCTGCGATTCCGAGGATCGCGCCGGCAAGAAGCGGACGCGAATCCATCCACCGCAGGGCAAGACCCATCGCCAGCAACATGATGCCATCGGTCTGCTGAAGCTTGAACTGAGCCATGACCTTGTCGACGAGCATGAGCAGGCCGAATGCAGCGGCCGTCCAGATCACATTCCAATCAACCTTGCCACTGAGCCGTTTGGTCAATTCGTAAGAAAAGACCACGACACCTGCCAGGAGAATCAACGCATCGATCGCAATCCAGATGTGCACGCCGACACTTTGATCGAGCTTTCCCAGCGGCTGAAAGAGCCATGCCATGAGCGGCGGATAAATGTAATTCTGCCCGTGGCGGGTGCTAAAAATATCTCCACCCTCTGCCATGGCCTTACCCGCTGACCAGAAGTGAAAATAATCATCAATGCGAAGGATCATTGTGCCAGCATCGGTCTGGCTTTCTTCCAGCTTGGCCTTGCTGGCCTTGATCATGCCGAGCAATGCGGGCACGAAGACCAACGCGATGGTCAGCATCGCGGGAACAAGTGGCCGTTTCCACCACCTTGTCTGTGATGGCGTCGCGGTCAACGCGTGCCTCCGGTGGCGGACGACCGCCATTGCTTCACGGCATCCGCCATGCGCTGGCAGCGATGTTCATCCAGATCGTTGGACCAGATTCCGCCGCGTTTCAATTCCGATCCCACGATGACGCCATCTCCCCGGGCGAGAAACTCGGCGGCGTTCTGGGCAGTCACCCCACTGCCGACATACGCACGTTGCGTTGGCGTTGCCCTTTTCACGCGATCCAGATCACGCGGATCGGCGGGCTTCCCGGTCGCACTTCCAGTGACAATCACGGCATCGGCACCAAAGAACTGCGCCCCCTCCGAAACATCGCCGATGGTCAGATCCGCCGTCACGGCGTGGGACGCGTGCTTTTTCTTGATATCGCACCACACCTGAACATGATCGGCGCCGATGTGACGGCGATACCGAAGCAATTCGCCCGCTTCTGCTTTGGTCAGCAAACCCTCGTCAGCGACATGGGAAAAAACAAAATTCTCGCAGCGAATGAACTGAGCATCGGCAGCCAAAGCAATAGCCAGCGCCTCTTTGTTTCCACCTGAAAGCACCTGCACACCCATCGCCAACTGCGGCAGCCGCTGGCGAATCGCGCAGGCAATCCGTGTCATGGCGGCAGTCGTTTCCGGGCCGTGACCGCCTTGCACATATGGCCGGTCATGCATGTTCTCAATGATGATGGCGTCAAACCCGCAGCCCGCCAGCACCATCGCCTCATGCACGGCGATCTGCTCAATCTTGTTCAGTGCCAAGTGCGAATATGGTGTTCCCGGCAGGGCCCGCACATGCACCATGCCAATCAGAGCATGTGACGGGATCGCAGGCGGGGGCGTGACCATCCGCTTGCCTTTTCTTGAAACTGGCTTTGCCATGCCCCGATGCTATCCGCAACTTTGACACCCTTGAGAGATTCAGGTAGATTGACGCTTCCGCTGGAGGCCCCACATGGCTCAGGATCGTGATACTCGTCCGCTCCCTTCCCGCCGCGATTTCTTTCAATCGGTTGGAAAGGTTGGTCTGGCGGGGATGGCCGCGGCGTTCGCCGCGCCGTTGATTCTGCCTTCACGCGTCGTCGCCCTGAACACCAAGACTTCTTTGCGTCCTCCTGAGCCGGGGCCCAACAGCAAGATTCAGATCGGCTTCATCGGGATTGGCCTGCAGAATCGGTACCACTTGGGATCCTTTTCCAAGAATCCGCGGATGCGGACGACCGCGGTGTGCGATGTGGACACCAACCGCCGCAATGACTCAAAGTCGATCGTCGACAAGCAATACGGCGTGGAAGCAGCGGCCGGGTGCTTTGCAACTGTGGATTATCGTGAAGTTCTTGCTCGTCCCGATGTGGATGCCGTATCCATCGCCTCTCCCGACCACTGGCACGCCATTCAGTTTGTCGATGCGTGCAAGGCGGGCAAAGACCTCTACATCGAAAAGCCCCTGTGCAATACATTGACCGAGGCCAAGCTCATGATCGACGCGGCACGCAAGTACAACCGCGTCACCCAGGTGGGCAGCCAACAGCGAAGTGAGTACTCAGGGCGCTTCCGCCGCGCGGTCGAATTAGTTCGCTCTGGCCGACTCGGAAAGCTCTACCACGTCTATGTCGGCATCGGCGTCAGCAGCAAGACCTGCGATCTGCCTGAAGAAACTGTCGAACCCGGTCTGGATTGGGAACGCTGGCTCGGCCCCGCTCCGATGCGGCCCTACAACTCGATTCTCTCTCCTCGGGGCGTGCACAAGCATTATCCCGACTGGCGTCTGTACCGGGAATACGCCGGCGGCATGGTGACCGATTGGGGTGCCCATCACTTTGACATCGTGCAATGGGCTCTTGATCAGGATTCCAGCGGACCTCTCTCCGTGCTGCCTCCGAGTGACTCATCTGATCTGCACGGCTCCCGGGTCGTCTACGCCAACGGCTTGAACGTCACGCACGGCGGCCCATCTGGCATCACCTTTGTCGGCGAAAAGGGCTCTCTCTTCATCGATCGTGATCGGCTCGAGACCAACCCTGCCTCCATCGCCAAAGACCCACCCAAGGACGGCGAGCCCAAACTCGCCGACATCAACAACCACCGCGAGAACTGGATCGATTGCATGCAATCGCGGCAGCGCTGCCTCTGCGATGTGGAGATCGGTGCCCGCACCGTCGCCGTCTGCCATCTCGTCAATCTTGCCGTGTGGAATCGCCAACCCATCACATGGAAACCCGACGCGTGGGCATTCGCCAAAAACGAACCCAAGCAATGGATGGATGTTGCACGCCGCGACGGATATCAACTCCCCACGCTGTGAACCACCGCCGACTCACGCCGCGTGCATCGCCATCAGCGGCTATGCCGCGTGCATCGGATACACCTCAACATTTGACCCCTCGGCCAGCACCACCGAGCAGGGCTTGATCTTCGACAAAAACCCCCACCGCTCGCCATACACACGAGCAAAGTTGAAATGCAACTGGTGCCACGTGACGTGATACGTCAGCCATGTCGGGTGTTTCACCTCATACATCACCGTCTGGCCGTGTCTGTCTTTGCCAAATCCGAACTGCTGTTCCTTGAACCAGTGGGTATCGCTGGCGGACTCTGGCAAGAGTGGCGGCTCATTGGTGGCCGCGACTTCTATGCGGTATTTGTGCCCATCGACATTGATGTCATGGATCACTTCCATGCCATCGGGCAATCGTTTGATCTGACTGGTCATGGGAAACCGCCGATAGGGCTCGTTGTACACCTGACGAGCGACCCAGGCAACCAGGCGATTTGGCACCAATTCGCTGATGAAGCAGACCCCTCGATCCGCACCTCGTTTCACATAAAATCTGAGATTGATCTCAGGAAAAGCGCGGCAACCGGGCACTCCGATTCCTTTCACCAGCGTGTCATCAAAATCAAATGCCACCAGACTAATGAACGCTTTGCCATCGCGCATGTCGAGTTCGAGACCTCGAGGCACTTCCGCCTTGAGCAACTCGGGATCAACCGCGTATGACAGAATGCACAGGTGTGACCAATGTGCCTGAAGGAAGGGAGTCCGAGCAAGTGTCGTTCCCATACGCACAGCGTACCACACCCGTGGTAAACTGCAACCCCTGTGCACAACCTATCGATTGACTGTTACTCTGCCCGAATCTGCCACCCATGATTCCCCATACGACCCCCTCAGCCGTATCACTTGCCACGTCCCCAGCCAAACTGGGATCAGCTGTTCGCACAGGTTCAACGCAAGGGTGCCACGTCGCGATACTTGGGCTTCCCGATGATCTGGGTGTGCGGTTGAATGGCGGTCGCCCGGGTGCCGCGAAGGGGCCGGATGCATTTCGTAGCGTGCTGTCTCGATACGGAGTGGCCAACCCGCATGGTTGGACATGGCCGACCATCTTCGATGCAGGCGATGTGCTGCCCGCCCCGGGCACTGATGCGAAAGCGATGGCTGCGACGCACACCCGCGTCAGCGAAGCCGCGGCCACCTTGGTTCGAGCAGGATTAATCCCGGTGGCCATTGGCGGCGGGCATGATCTCACCTTTGCCTTCATCCGTGGTGTTCTGCAAGGGCTCGGCCGCTCGACAGACAACGCCAAGGCCAGCGTGCTGTACTTTGATGCCCACCTTGACGTCCGTGACACTCCGGGCAGCGGCATGCCATTTCGGGCACTCTCACAATCCTGCGGTGTACGCAAACTTCACATTCACGGCTACAACGCGTTTGTAAATGCTGCTGAACACGTCGAGTGGTTCAACTCGCATGGAGGGGTTTTCGACTCCCTCACCATGGGGTATGAGGACCAGAATCCCGATGAGTATCCACCGGGTGATCTCTGCGTGTCGTTCGATATGGATTGTCTGGATAGTTCGATCGCGCCCGGCGTGAGCGCTCCCAATCCGATGGGCTTACCCCTGCTTGAAGTCGCAGCACATGTGCAACGTCTGGGATCGCTCAAACGCGTCAAGTGCTTTGATCTGATGGAACTGAATCCGGAGTTTGATGATGGTGGTCGCACAGCCCGCATTGCTGCACACCTGTTCCTCGAATTTCTCCGCGGCGTCTCAGATCGGGTGAAATAGCCACTATGAACACTGTCATCACCAATGCTCGCGCACTCACACTCGATGGACCGGCAGGCCCGCGCCGGGGGGCGGCGATGCGCAATCTGGCCATCCGCGAACGTGTGGACATCGTGATCCGTGGTGAGTGGATCGTCTCGATCGGCGAATCGATGACCATCGGACACGGCGATCGCGTCATCGATGCACGCGGACGGATCGTCATGCCGGGGCTGGTGGATTGCCACACCCACGCATGTTTTGCAGGTTCTCGGATAGATGAGTGGGAACGCAAACTGCAGGGCGCTACCTATCAGGAGATCATGGCCTCGGGCGGTGGAATCATGTCCACGGTTCGGGCCACGCGTGCAGCGCCAAGAGCCGAGCTTTCCGCGCTCCTGGCTTCCAGATTAAGCAACATGCTTGCGTTGGGATCGACCACCGTCGAAGTCAAATCCGGCTATGGATTAACGCTTGACGGCGAGAACCACATGCTCAACGCCATCACAGATGTGCAACTCGCGCAAAGGCACACGCGTCACCACTCACTCCCCAGTATCGTTCCAACCGCACTCCTGGGCCATGCCATCGACCCGGATGTGGCTGATTTCGTGCATAGCACAATCCACAACACGCTTCCAGCCATCTCCAAAGCTCACCCTGGCATCGCCATCGACGCCTTCTGCGAAAAGGGAGCGTGGTCTCAGCAGGAGTGCTGGGAGCTATTCAGCAAAGCTAAATCGCTCGGCCATCCCATTCGCGTGCATACCGATCAATTCACCTCGATGGGAATGACCCCTGCTGCCGCATCGCTCGGCGCCCGCTCCTGCGATCACCTGGAAGCATCAACCCCCGCTGACCTCGCGGCACTTGCCGCCAGTGGCACTATCGGTGTTGCCCTTCCCTGCTGCGGGATCCACCTCGACGGGCGCTATGCCAATCTGCGCGCGTTGATCGATGCGGGCGGCGCCGCCGCCGTCGCGACCAATTTCAATCCCGGCTCCGCACCATGCGCCTCCATGCCGATGGCATTGGCGTTGGCTGTCAGGCATTGTGGTTTGACCGCTGCCGAGGCAATCACCGCCGGCACAGTCAACGCCGCGGCTGCGCTGGGGCTCAGCGATCGGGGCGTCATCGCACCCGGAAAACGCGCCGATCTCCTGTTGCTTGCAGACAAAGACTACCGCGCCCTTGTGTACGAGTTTGGCTCTTCGGTGGTTTCGTCAGTCTTTGTGGGCGGCGCTGAACGCACGGCAGATTGATCGAGTGCGAGATGATTATCCGCAACGACCACGATTGGCCGGTCATACACCTTCGCTTTCGCATCGGCGACATTCCACGCGGCATCGCATTCCGGACATGTCACGCACCCATCGAGGTCGGATTTCAGACCAGCAAGGTCATAGCCGCACGCCGGACAGCGGTCGGATTCGAGGTGTGAATCCCTTACCCAATGAGGCCACTCGGCCCAGAGGTGTCCGATACTGAGCACGAGCACAGCGACCATCAAAACCAGGGTGGAACCGACTGGGCTGAAAAATACCAGAGTGACCACATCACGCGTCATCAGCCAGCCCACGATCACCACCCCTGCGAGGGCGCACGCCGAACTTGACGCCGCCAACCCTTTGGCCTCCCTGAAGCGATGCCACGCCTGTGATGCGAACTTGGCCCAGCTGCCGGGCTCTTGGCCGCGATAACCCGTGGGATGCAGCCGCACGCGTTTTCCCCGATCATCCTGATGGCGTGGTCCGATCACGGGTTTCCTTTGTCTCCAATTCGACGCAACCGCTGCCACCGATTCAAGATCGCACTACCATGGATTCAATGCAAGCCACTGCGGGCGCTGGCCCCCTGACACAAACTGAGATCGAACTGGCGACCGCCGCGGCACAGCGCGTCGTCGAAGTTCATCGCAAGCTCTCCGATTGGCTCCGCCCCGGCCTCACACTTCCACTCATCGACACCTTCGTCGCTCGCACACTCGATTCCCTCAAGTGCAAATCATGCTTCATTGGGTACCGTCCCAGCGGCATGCGGATTCCATTCCCCAGCCACGCCTGCCTCAGCGTCAATGACTGCGTCGTACATGGAACCGCCGCCTCATACACCAAGCCACTCGGCGCGGGAGATGTGCTCAAAATCGACATCGGCGTTCGCTATCAAGGGTGGATCGGTGACGCGGCGTGGACCTACCTCTTTCCACCGGTCGATCCACTGATACTCAAATTGACGCGCGCGGGTAAAGACTCACTCGCAGCCGGTGTCGCGGCGATCTCTCCACGCAACACATGGTCGGCCTTTGCCCATGCCGTGGAAGACGTTGTCGAACGCCAGAATGGTTTTTACCTCACTGAAAATCTGGGCGGTCATGGCATCAACCTATTAGTCCGCGGCGAACGCTCGCTGCATTGCAAGCCCTTTGTGTCCAACAGTGTGCAACCCCGATCACAATGGCCCGAAGGCGCCCAGAACCCGACTCCCGGCTCCATCGTCGCCGTTGAGCCCATGATCGCCGTCGGCACGCGCCAAACCCGAACCGATCGAGGCAATCCTTGGCCCGTCTACAGCGCGGACGGCTCCATGACCGTCCACTACGAGCACGACATCCTCGTCACTGACGATGGCCAACGCATTCTCACCGATGGCCTGCAGGACGTATGCGACATCGTCAAGTCGTGAATCGCAGGCATCCCGCCGCTACAGTCGGCTGTGAACCGCGTCGCCAATAACTTCTTTGAACTATCCGCACTCTCTGAACCGGCACTGATGCCGTTTGTCTGCGGCGGCTTTCCCCGTCCAGGCGCGACGGCCCAATTGCTGCCAGCTCTGGAACGGGCCGGAGCCAAATTTGTTGAAGTTGGCATCCCATTTTCAGATCCCGTGGCCGATGGCCCTGTGATCGCCGCAGCTATGCACGAAGCCCTGCAAAATGGCGCGACCCCGGCCAGCGTCTTTGATGAAGTGCGTTCAGTGCGAGATCAATCGCGTCTGGCCATCATCGCCATGGTCAGTTACTCCATCGTGCACCGCATGGGCGGGCCCGCGGCGTTCTGCGCCAAAGCGCGAGATGCCGGCTTTGATGGGTTGATCGTCCCCGATATTCCTTTTGATGAATCCGCCGAATTGCAAGCCGAGTGCAAAAAGCTCGACCTCACACTCAGTTTGCTCATCGCCCCCACCACTCCAGTCGAACGCGCTGTCGCCATTGCCAAGGCCTGCTCCGGCTTTGTCTATCTGCTGGCTCGCACCGGCATCACCGGCGAATCCGGGGGAGTTCCTGATGTGGCATCACGAGTGCAACGTTTGAAAGAGCACGTGTCGATCCCCATCGCCGTGGGATTCGGCATTTCGACTGCAGAGCACGTCAAGGCGGTGGTGTCGCAGGGGGCTGATGCCGCGATTGTCGGTTCTGCGTTGGTTCGTCGCATGCGTGATGCCCTCGCAGGCCGCCGCGACCCGATTGCCGAGGCCGAGTCATTCACGCGCGAGCTTTCCCGGGGGCTGGTTCAAGCGGCGTGAATCAGCCGAAAGTCCGGTTATAGCGTTTCATTTGGCGAAACCGACAGCGGCACTTGAATCAGAGCCGCACCCCGTCACTATTGGGGGACCGCAAACCGATCACATGCACCTCCTGTTCCGGACCAAACCGGTGCGAGGGTGTTGTGTTTGATTTGCTAGGTCTGATAACCATAAACAAGCCGGGCGCGTGCCCGGATGATTCCCGGATGGATTTGGAGGGCCTCATGAACGCTCCGCGACTTTTGAATGGATCTCTCGCCTCCCACGACCATCCCGCCCGCCTGCAAATGGCCGATGGACGCGTCGAGAATTTCTACGCCTCGGATGTCTTCACTCTCCGCGTCATGCAGCAGCGCCTTCCCAAGGACGTCTTCAAGCGTCTCCAGAGGACCATCGTCCACGGCGAGCGTCTTGAGCCAGACCTGGCCGATGTCGTCGCCGCGGCGATGAAGGACTGGGCCGTCGAGCACGGCGCGACCCATTACACCCACTGGTTCCAGCCCCTCACTGGCCTCACCGCCGAAAAGCACGACGCCTTCATCGTCCCCGACGGCTCCGGTGGCGTTCTGAGCGAGTTCTCTGGCTCCGCCCTCGTACAGGGCGAGCCCGACGCCTCAAGCTTCCCCTCCGGCGGCATTCGCGCCACCTTCGAGGCCCGCGGCTACACCGCCTGGGATTGCACCAGCCCCGTCTTCCTCACCCGCAACGCTGGCGCAGTCACCCTCTGCATCCCCACCGCCTTCGTTTCTTGGACCGGTGAAGCCCTCGACCACAAGACGCCCCTGCTCCGTTCGATGGACGCCGTCAGCGAGCAGGCCATGCGCATTCTGAAGATCTTCGGCAACGCCTCCGGCGTGACCCGCGTCATGTCCACGGCGGGCCCCGAGCAGGAGTACTTCCTGATCGACAAGGAGTATTACTTCAAGCGTCAGGACCTGATCGCTTGCGAACGCACCCTCTTTGGCGCCCGCCCCCCCAAGGGCCAGCAGCTCGAAGACCCCTAC
>CAYTYD010000098.1:0-10962 GCA_964441555.1 uncultured Phycisphaeraceae bacterium
GTAGGGATCGACGGCCATCAGCGCGGCATCGCCGACAGAGGGCCCCTGAAATGCGGCGAGAATGGAGTCCTGCCCTTTGGTATCCAGTCGGCAGCCCGGAACAACGACGAGCGTTGCCGCCAGCCCCGCGCCAAACGCCGCGTGCTTGACCCGCTGATGAATGATTCGGCCCCGGAGTTTCATGCACCATCCATTCTGCATGAGGGCAGTGTAACGCCTCAGTATTCGGATGGAGGAACGCTTACCGACACCCTTTGCAAACTCTATTGCATGCACTTGGGCTGGCCAAAAACCTGCGTGAGCACAAAGGCGGTCCGCAGGTCGCGCTCTGAGAGATTGGCCAGATTCCGCACTGGGCTCTTGCGGCCTGGCCGAGAAGTCACTGTCGGGGCATCGGTGTCCGCATTCAGGCGACGAGTTTCTTCCAAATCCGGCGTATCGCTCACAGGCAGTCGCGAAGCGGGAGGGCGAGGAACCGGCTGGCGGGCCATCGCCTGCTGACGCTGCTGTTGTGCCAATTGCTCGGGGGAGAGTCGGGGCTGTTTCTGCTGCTTGGGTTGCTTTGGCTTGCGATTCGGCTGGCTGGGCTGGGCACCGGCCATTCGTCCGGCCATGCCGCTTGCCGGCTGGGTTGCAGCGACCTGGCCACCTTGCGGGGCATTCACGCGAATCGTCACACCCCCGGGAAGCACGATTACCCCCTGGCCGCTGGCTTGAGGAGCCAGAACTTGAGCCGATGGAGTCGACGATGCAGGTTGAGATGCGCCGGACCGCTGAGCGGCGCGGCGGCGGAGTTCCGCCAGCTTGCGCTGGCGTTCATCCAATGGAGACGCCGGAGGAGCCGAAGACCCCGCAGAAGCCGAGAGCATGGGCTGTTCAAAACCTGATCCATGCCCGGCAGCCATCGAATCGTCACTTCGGCCTGTGCGCAATTCCTGAAGGTGCATGGCACGCATCCGACGCTGCTGCTCTGCCTCGGCCCGCTTTTTGGCGATTTGCTTGAAGAGCCATGAGAAAAACGAGAAGCCGATGAAGATGGCAAAGAGAAGAAGTTTGAGTTGAGCCGCGGTCATCTCACCAAAAGGGTATCCGGTTCAGGATTACGGTGCGTGGGTGGGCAGGTTGGGCGCGGTCGCGGACCCCTCTTCTGGGCCCATGAGCAACGGGCCGTGTGGCGTCAATACAAATCGTGTCGCGAAGACCTGACTGAGGACGTCAGGCACGAGGAGTGCGCGAGCAGGCCCGGAGGCGTGCACCGTGCCGTTGGCCGCGAGAATCGCGACTTGATCAGCAATCCGGGCGGCGGCTGGCAGATCGTGCAGCACGACGAGGATGGCCATTCCCATGCCTGCGACCTGCCGCAGCAGGGCCTCGGCGAGGAGCAGATGCTGCGGATCCATGGCTGATCCCGGTTCATCGGCGAGGAGGGTTTTCTCGTTGGGTGGGAGGGGACTGGCGAGCAATTGCAGCACCGCGCGGGCCAGGGAGATGCGCTGGCGTTGTCCGGCGGAGAGGTGGTCAAAAGGTTGATGAAGAAGGGGTTGCAGGTCCAGGGCATCGACCACGCGTTGACGGTGAGACAGGAGTGAATCGTGGTTGCTGAGGGCGTGGGCAACACCTGCGAAGTTCAGCACTTCGAGTGCTGTGAAGCCGGGAGCGGGGCTGGGGGATTGCGGGGCATAGGCGATGTGGCGAGCACGATCGGGAGTGGCAAGGGTTTGCAGCAAACGCTCTCCCAACAGCACTTGCCCCTCTTGTGGCGTGAGCACGCCAAGGAGGGCTCGCAGCAAAGTGGATTTGCCACTGCCATTGGGGCCCAGGAGCGCGGTGATCTGGCCCTGAGGACAATCGAGCGAAACATCGCGCAGCACCGGCCCGGTGCCCGAATTGGAGTTGGCACCGGAACCGACATACCCGACCGTGATGTTTCGGCAGACCAGCATCAGATTCGCACCCAGCGTACACCCGCATACCCTCGGGACCGTATGAGCACGAGCACGCAGTCGGATCAACTCAATGGCATGGTGGTGGCAGTGGCCGGGGCAACCGGCTTTGTGGGGTCGCACATCGTGCGTGCTCTGCTTGACCGTGGAGCCAAGGTCCGGGCCCTCGTGCGTGATGCGGCCAAAGCGAGAACATCGCTGCCAGCGACTGCGGCGGACCGCCTGGTGCTGGTGCCCGGGACATTGGATGAACCGACCGCCTTGGGGAATCTGTGCGCTGGGGCTCAGGCGATGGTAAATGCCGTCGGCATTATCCGCGAAGATGGCGTTCAGACGTTTGAACGTATTCACATCAAGGGGACGCAGAACCTGGTGACGGCGGCGATTGCCGCAGGCGTGAAGCACGTTGTTCAGGTTTCGGCCCTGGGGGTCAAGCCGGACGGCATCGCCGAGTATCAGCGCAGCAAGTGGGAAGGGGAGCAGATCGTGCGGCGCAGCGGCGCGGCATGGACGATCATCCGCCCCGGTTTCATTCACGGTGTGGGATCAGAAGGAATCGACACCTTCCTTGATCTGATGAGTGGTGAAACACCCCCCTACTGCTTCATTCCGTATTTCCAGCGCTGGGATCTGGATGACTCCATGCCGCTGGGGCCTGCGACCCCGATTGACCCCATGATCCAGCCGGTGCATGTGGATGATGTCGCGGCTGCGGTGGCCAGTGCGCTGGTACGCGAAAGCGCCAGGGGCGAAATCTATAACCTGGTTGGCAGCGAGAGCATGTCGTGGCCCGACATGCTGCGGTTTATCCGCGATCATGCACCGGGAGCAAGCGAGAATCTCCAACCCTTTGGCATTCCCGCACCAATCGCGGCAGGACTGGCGTTCGCGGCCAAGTTCATCCGCGCCGGGCAGGCCCTGCCGTACGATTTTGGCATGGCGATGATGGGTTCAGAAGATTCGGTGGGAGAGACCCAGAAAGTGAAGAAGGAACTGGGTGTGCACCCCCGGGCCTTCCGCGACAGTTTCCGCTCGTACGCACCGCAGCTGGCTTGATTCATTCAGTTTCCACTGACACCCAATATTCCCCTGCCGCACGGCACGCCCGTTGGCGGTCCCATACCCTCTTTTCACATGGCACTTCGCTTCAAGTCTCGACTTCTCGCTCACCTCTCGCATGATGATTACGTCGGACAGCGTGATCAGGCACTGGCCGAATCGCTCAAAATCGATGATGAATCGCGCGAGGAGTTCTTTGACGCGCTCAAGACCTTCGTGCGCGAAGGGCTGATCGTCGTTAACTCGTCAGGTTTCTATCAGTTGCCCTCACTGGGTGATGCCGGTGGCGAAGTCGAAGGCACCTTCCGCAAGGCCCTCCGCGGCTTTGGCTTTGTCCAGCCCTTTCAGAAGTTTCGTGAAGGATCAGTCTTCATCCCCGAAGATCAGGTGGGCGACACGCTGACAGGTGACACCGTTCTCGTCAAAGTGATCCGCGACCACAAGCGCGAGCGTTACGGCGGCGGCACCGGCCCGCAATTCATCGGCAGCATCATCGAAGTCAGCAAACGCAAGCGCAGCAACTTCACCGGCACGCTCAGCAAGCGCGGCAACCAGTGGGTGGTGCATCCGGATGGCAAGGAGCTGACCCAGCCCATCATCGTCCGCGATGCCGAGGCCAAAAACGCCAAAGCCGATGACAAGGTGGTCATCGAGATCACGCAGTATCCGGAAGGGTCCATGCTCGCCGAGGGCGTGATCGTCAAGGTGCTGGGCGAAGCAGGGCGCCCGGATGTCGAGACCGAGGCGACCATCGCTGCGTTCAACCTGCCGGGAGAGTTCGCCGAGGATTGCATTCAGCAGGCACGTGACGCGGCGGAAGTCTTCAAGCAGGAAATCGCCGCATACGAAAAAGACGGCCCCAGTGCGCTGCCGGGTCGCAACGACGTCACCACGTCGGAATACGTCATCACCATCGACCCGCCCGATGCCAAGGACTATGACGATGCCATCAGCATCCGCCCCAGCCAGAAGTATCCCGGCGGCTGGGACTTGGCCGTGCACATCGCCGATGTGTCGCACTACATCCCGCGTGGCAGCCCCCTGGATATCGAAGCCGCGGACCGCGCCAACAGCGTCTACCTGCCCCGCTTTGTAATTCCCATGCTGCCGGAGGTCCTCTCCAACGGCATCTGCTCTTTGCAAGAGGCCGTTCCCCGCTATTGCAAAAGCGCGTACATGACCTACGACCGTGATGGCAACATAAAGGGCGAGGGAGTGGCTCAGGTGCTCATCAAGAGCACCAAGCGATTGACCTATCTGGAAGCCCAGGCCCTCATCGATGGCAACATCGAAGAGGCCAAGAAGCACGCCAAGACGCCGCCGGAATACACCGAGAAGTTGATCGCGACGCTGCAAGAGATGAACCGGTGTGCCAAGGCGATTCAGGGCCGCCGCCAACGCAACGGCATGATCTCGCTGGAGCTGCCGGATTGCGTCCTGATCTATGACGAGAACGGCAAAGTGGTGGATGCGGAGAAGGAAGACGATGCGTTCACGCACACACTCATCGAAATGTTCATGGTCGAAGCCAACGAAGTCCTTGCCCGGCTCTTTGAAAAAATGAACGTGCCCCTGCTGCGGCGCATTCACCCTGAGCCCATCCCCGGCGATGTCGAAGAACTCCGCAAGGCCAGCATGGTCGCCGGGTTCCGCATCCCCAAAAACCCCACCCGCGAAGAGTTGCAGGGACTGGTCAACAGCACCCGTGGCACACCTGCCGCCCGCGCTGTCCACATGGCCGTCCTCCGCACGCTCACCAAGGCCGAGTATTCACCCGCTCTGGTCGGGCACTTTGCCCTGGCGAGTAGCGCGTACGCCCACTTCACCAGCCCGATCCGCCGCTATGCGGACCTCACGGTGCATCGAGCGCTGGCTCAATATCTGAAACTCACCGAAAACGGCAAGAACCGGCCGCGCGATGACAAGGAATGGGGCGCACTGGGGCGCAAGATGGCCGACAAGCCCGATTGCCTGGATGAATCCGAACTCGTCGAGATCGGGCGGCACGCCACCGTCCGCGAAGTCAACGCCGCCGATGCCGAAACCTCGCTTCGCAAGTTCCTGGTGCTGCAATTGCTGGAGACCAAGATCGGCGAGGAGTTCAACGGCGTGGTGACGGGGGTTTCGCCCCGCGGCGCATTCGTGCAGATCGACAAGTACATGATCGACGGGTTTGTGAAGTCCGAAGACCTGCCGGGCGACGTGACGCGCGACAACCTGCGGCCCATGTGGAAGATCGACCCGCGCTCCGGCGCGCTGGTGGATGAGCGGTCCGGACGCAGTTACAACATGGGCGACTCTGTGAAGGTGAGCATCGTGCGGATCGATCTGCCCCGTCGCCAGTTGGACCTGGTGGTGACCGATGCCGCAGGACGCGCCCAGGGCAAAAAGAAAGATGTCTCCGGACTCACTCTCGGCGGCATCGGCGGCGGCCTCACCAAGTCCGTCGGCAGCTGGAACTCACCCGGCATGACGGGCAGCCAACGCCGCAGCGCCAAGAGCAAGGGGCGTGATAAGCGCAAGGGCAATCACAGGCGGGATGACAAGTAATCGCGCCCCCTGTTCCACGTGGAACATCACTTTTTGCGTGGAACCATGAAAATTGGGGTGATTGCCCTCTTGGCGCGCGACGACCTGACAGCAGTGTGTCAGGTGCGGCTTGAAAATGGAATAGCTACGGCACGGGAATTGCGGTCGCACGGAATCGATAGACTGGATTCATGACTCTCCAAACCCGTCTCTTGCGGTGGATGCTGGTGTGCATTGGGCTCGCCGCGGCGAGCGGTATATTCACCATCTTCACCGCCCAGACAGATGTGACTGGAAGAATCGCACTCACGTGCCTGTTCGGAGGCATGGCGCTTGGTGCGTGCATGGCTTGCGCACGTATGCTGGGAAGTGAAGCGGGCAGGCGCGCGGGCGTGCTGGGCATGTGGCTGGCGGTGATGGGATTTGTTGTTTGCGCGATTGCGACATGGTTGTGGCGCGCCACCCCTTTCAATGATGAACTGGGACTGACCGGGCTGGCTTATGTGCCCATCGCGATCGCCTTGACGGCGATGGTGCGGCTGACTTCACACGCCAAACACAAGTACGCTGGCATCGCGGGCGCGGCATGGCTGTGCGTGCTGTTCGTCGTCAGCATGCTGGCGATCTGGGTGAAATGGGGTCAGAGTGAATGGCAGATGCCGCAGCTCGCAGCGGCCCTGGCACTGATGTGGCCACTGACCCCTCTGGCATTCTGCAACATCGGCGTGGAACCGGCGCGCTGGTGGCGTTTGGCGGGCATCATCCTGCTGCCGATCACGACATCGATTGTGATCGCCCTCATCTGGAAGGTCATTACTCCTGACGAAGTGCTGATGTGCTCGGCGATTGTCAGCGTGTCATACGCGGCTTTGGGCAACGGCAGCTTTCTGATCAATCTCACTGAGCGGCAGCGATGGGTACGGATCGGCACACTGGCGTGCGCTGGAGTGTGCGGCACCACGCTGATCATCGGTTCGACGCAGCGATTCAACATGGATCCGTGGGGCAGGTTCGCCGCGGCATCGGCACTGGCGACGGTGTGCGGATTGCTGGCGATGGTGGTGATGGAGCGGCTCAACGCGCGAGCCGTCTCGCGCCCCGTTGCGCAAGGCGAGACCGCTTCGGAAGTGAACCTGGCATGCCCGCGCTGCCAATCAAGGCACACTTTGAAAATGGCAGGAGACCGCTGCCCGGAGTGCGGCCTGTTGATCATCATCCGTGTCGCGCGGTTGGAATGCTGCTCGTGCAGTTACTCACTCGATGGAATCAAAAGCGGGCAGTGTCCGGAATGTGGCACACCGGTGGAAGAGACTGTCAAGGCAGCTTTGGTACCTGCTCCCTGACCACGATCACTTCTTGCTGGCTTCCTGCAGGGTGGCGCGTTCTTTGGCGGTGAGTGCGCCCATGCCTTCTTTGCGAATCTTCTGCAGGATGCGATCCACCTCGGCGTTGAGCTCCTGCTCGCGTTGCTGCGCCGCTTTGGCCTTGCGCTGCTGAAACCAGGATGGCTCTGATCGCTGATCCTTGAATCCTTGATTGCCCTTGTCAATGTCATAAGCCCAGTCGGGTTCATCTCGCATCATGGCGAGATGCTGTTTCTGGTTGTAACAGGTCATGCCGCCGAAGAGGGAGATGCCCAAGAGACGCATTTCACCGGAGATGATGGCGTACACCCCCACCACTATGGCGCTGATCAGGCCGACATTGACGGAGATGACCATCGAGCGGCGATATCCGATGCGCCACCAGAGAAGTTCCTGCACGATGCGTCCACCATCCATGGGGTACATGGGAAGGAGGACGTTGAAGGCCAGAAGCGTGAGATTCATGTAGTGGGCGGACCAGAGCCAGACGAGCTTCATGCCGCCGATATCGCGAACAGTCTGTGCGACGGGGCCGGGATTGAAGGGGTTAAAGACGACTTCGGACCACCCCGCGCCTGCCAAGAGCAGGACTAGGCCGAGCACGGGAGCGAGAATGACATTGACGCCGGGGCCGCCGATGGTGGTGATGAGGGCAGCTTTCCACCGGTGGGGCGGACTGCACATCGCCAAGCCGCCGAGGGGCCACATCAGGATCTGATCGGCGGAACCACCGACGATGCGGCAGGCAAGACAGTGACCAAACTCATGGAGGAGCACGAGCAGGAAGAGGACACCCATCATCACTGCGGCGTACTGCAGACCAAGAGATCCGGCGCGGCTGGCGCTGAAGAGTTCGGACACGACGATGATGATGTAGAGAAGGTGCAGCCGAACCATGATGCCGCCGATACCCGGGACACCTGATGGCACACGGAAGAGGGGAAGAGACCAATCGAAAAAGCCACCGCCTGCGAAGCGACCACCGAGACCGCCGCCGGAGGAGTTCTGGTCATATCTGCGATCCTGGATGCCCATAGGAGGATTGTTGTCACGTGCCGACGCCGCCTTTATGCAGATCGGTGATAAATCATCGCGATTGGTGGGTGCAAGCTGGGAGGCAGCATCCTCTTACCCACCGTGCGACGCATCATCTTGCAATCACTCTTCATCACATGATGCAGCAACCTGTGTCGCGCTGTGTCGTGCCGTTTTTGTCGTGGAATCAGAAGTCACGACCTGCCAGGCCGTTGTGCGTCGAGACAAAGGGAATGGGTTGGCAGCCATACGGCCGTTCGGGGAGGTTGTTCTGGTAGTTGGCGGGGAGTGTGATGGACATGCTCGATCCATCAAAGCGAGAGATGAGGACATTGTTCGTGGCGGTGCTCGCGGCTCTGTTATACATGCCGGACATGAAGTGGACGAGTGCCGCTTTGCTGGAGGGATACAGGCATTGAGAGCGGGTCGAGCTGCGATACAGCGTGAGACCATCGGGGGCCTTTTCGCTCGACCAATAGGCGTTTGGTGCAAATGCGCCGTAGGTGAGAAGAAAGGGAGAGATGAACGAAGGAGAAGCTCGCGAGCGAGCTCCGTAGTCGCCCGGGGTGTCGATGGCAGCGCGATCCTGGAAGTAATGCGGCACCAGCAGATTGGCGTAGGTGGCCGACTGTCCTCCAAAGTAGGACACGGGGTAGGGCAGATCCGGCAGCGTGACACCGAGCCACGGCTTTGCAGGTGTTGCTGTGAAGGGAAAGTGGTCCTTGTAATCGTCGATGTACTGATCAAGTGCGATGGATAGTTGGTGCAGCGTGCCCAGCGTGCGAATGTCTTTGGCTGCGGTGCGAGATTTTGCAAAGGCGGGAACCGCCAGTGCCGCGAGAATGGCGATGACCATGCAGACCAGCATCATTTCGACGAGTGTGAATCCTTCGGCGGCAATCATGCGGGGGCGAGTGAGCGATGCGATCGAGTGTTGGGCCGGAGCCTGTGTCGAGGGGAGTTGCTGTCGCCAGACCAGGCGAGCCAGCCAGGCCAGCAGCAGCATCGTTCCGAGATTGCGAATGACACCAGCAATGTTGGAAAGTGGGCCGGGAATCTTGGTGCCCAGGCAGCCGCAGGATGGGGCATCTTTGGCCACAAGAAAGACAACCAGTGTGATGGTGTATGCAGACAGAAGCGAGAAGCTGATCAGCAGTGCCGCGAGATTGCGAGGGAACAACAGCAGCGAAACCGCCATGGCGAGTTCTACCGCGCCGATGAGTATGGCGATATCGCCGAGTGGCAAAGCGGGAGCGTGCACCAGCTTTGTGATGAATGCCAGCGCGGGAACCATGGAGAAGGGATCGATGATCTTGATGAATCCGGCCCAGGCAAAGAGAGCCGCAGGAAGAAGGATGAATGTGTGATGGTGTCGATGTTCTGTGTTCACTTGTCACCTGCGATTGTCACAGTTCGAACCTCACAGCGTTCTCTTTGGCATTTGGATCGAGAACGACAGCGATATTGGAACAGGTCCACACGGCCCGTTCGACGTCATACACAAAGGCCCAGTACACACTGCGTCGCTTTCCATCCGCACATTCCACAACACCGGCGATGAATGCCGCGTAGGTGCTGCCATGCTTGTTGAAAGCGTGCTTGAATTGGGAGTCGACCGCCCACCATGTTTTGACACTGGCGATGGTGGCCCCGTTGGCGACGGCTTTGCCGATTTTGCCAGGAATATCCGGCCAATTCGGGTCTTCCGGGGTCACACGTTTGACAGCCGCTTCCCAGTGATCAGCGTGCAGACTGATTCGCACGATGCGCGAAGAGCCGCTGTTGCGCCGGTCCGATTCGGACATGATCTGAGGCAACTGTGTCTGCACGCCATCGAAGCTCGGCGCGGTATTCCCCAGATAGTGCTTGGCCGTTGCGTCCAGGTCCCATCCAAATTTGGCAACTTCTTCTTTTTGCCAGATTCGCTCGCCGCTGGTGAGCATCCATTGAACGTAATCTGCGGGTGGATGGGCGTATCTCAGGGAGAGGGTCTTGGCAAAGGTTGATGCAAGTGAGGAGGTGATGTCAGTAGGAATCTGATCGAGTGAGCCGTTGAGTTGCAGCGATTGACGAATGACATCAGTCAATGCTCGTGGATCGGGAGATACGGCAACCAGTTGCACTTCTGAGGCACGTGTGTGCATCGATTGAAAGGAGGTGTGCCTTTGCAGCAGATCAGCATCGATTGCAGAGTGAGATCGACGCCATCCCCAGTGGGCGACAAAGGCGATAGCACTGATCGCCGCAAATGCGAGCGTGAGTTTGAGATGCAATGGTTGCATGGTTCAATTGCACATCTGGCAACTGGATCCGCCGCCGCAGTCTCCGCCGGAATAGCAGGCGACCACCCAGATCGGGATGCCGGTGGTGCTGGTGTTGCAGCAGCACGCGGCCTGATTGACCGGGCAGTCTTTCTTAGGAGCAGGAGCACAAGAGGTGCTGTTGCAATCCCAGGTTTTGGCGGTGCCTTCCTGTGGTCCACCATCACCTGGGAATCCCAACGCGACGCCCGCCAAGGCGATCAACGAGAAAATAACCGGCGCGATGGTTCTGGCCTTGGAGTCATGACTCATATTGTCCCCTTGTTATCACGAGATATGAACCGCAACTTTGATTGGACGGGCGGCCATGCCCACAACATTACTTATCGGCGAATAACCTACCAAAGAATACTATGGGCGTCAAGCACCTGGTTTTAGGGGCTTTTTTGTTGCCTTTTCGGCCTCGGTGTGGTCGCCTCGCGAAGCGCGGCGTTATGCGGCTCTGCGTAGCGGAGTGCGCTGAGCAACTGCGCGTTCCAGGGTGGTGACGACGCGATCGATCTCGCGAGTGGTCATGCGGTTGTGAAAGGGGATGGCCATGGAGCGTTGCGAGAGGGCTTCGGCTTGGGGGAATTGGCCGGGTTTGAGATTGAGGAGGTTGCGATAGAAGGGTTGGAGGTGGATGCAGGGGAAGTAATCTGCCGCGCCGATGCCCTGCTCGCGCAGATCGGCGATGATGGCATCGCGATCAGTCTGCGTGAAACGATCGGC
>CAYTYD010000099.1:0-10615 GCA_964441555.1 uncultured Phycisphaeraceae bacterium
CGATCCCGAATCGGCGCGGCAGCAACCCATCTGGTTCGGCAAGAGCGACATGCTGCCGCCATTCGGCACACCGGTGGTGATCGAACTCACGCCCGAACCATGATCCGATTCACTCGCCGATCTTCATCTTGAGCGTTTCTGTCTTGCCATCCTCTTCGACGGTGAGCTCGACTTCGCTGCCGCGGAACAGGCCGGATTCGACGATCTTGCGATAGAACTGCTCGGTGGAGCGCACCTGCTCGCCAGCAACTTTAGTGATAGTCATGCCGGGCTTGAGACCGGCCTTGGTGGCGGGTGACTCAGGCAGCACATCGCGTACCGCCACCTTGCCGCCAGTCTCGCGGACATTGACGCCCATCTGCACCGCGATGGGAAAGAGCGCATCTCGCTGATTGCGTGCAAGCACGCTGGCGGGCATTTCTCCCAGCGAAACCGTCAATTCGCGGCGTTGGATGCTCTCTCCTTCACCCCTCCACACAGTGACCGGCAGCGCGGTGCCGGGCATCGTGGATGAGACAATCGCGCGCATCATCTCACCATCCTGCACGGCCTGACCGGCCACGGCTGAGATGATGTCACCCTGTTCCATACCTGCCTGAGCAGCGGGAGAATCCGGCTGGACAATACCGACGCGCACGCCGACACCTTTGAAATCCTTGCCCGCCATCACGGGTTCAGATCCGGTGCCGAAGGAAATACCCAGGAAACCACGACGCACCTTGCCACTCTCGATGAGCTGCTGCGCCACGGAATCAATGGTCATGAGAGGGATGGCGAAGGCGATGCCCGAAGACTGGCCTTCGTCGTTGGTTCCCTCGGCATCGCGTGCGGTGGCGATGGCGACATTCATACCAACGACGCGGCCACGGATATCGACGAGTGGCCCACCACTGTTACCGGGATTCACCGAGGCATCATGCTGAATGAAATTGGAGAATTGCAGATCCATTCCCGGATGCGCAGCGCGACCCAGACCGGAGATAATCCCCTCGGTCATGCTGAACTTGTACCCAAAGGGAGAGCCGAAGGCAAAGACGCGCTGTCCCTTCTCCGCACGCTCACCGGAGGCGCGGCGGATGGGAATCAGAGGCAGGTCCGCATCCACCTTGATCACGGCGATGTCGGCGTATTGATCGGTGCCCTGCACGGTGGCGGGAACGCGGCGGCCATCGGAGAATTGCACGCGAATCTGCGAGGCATCGCGGACCACATGCTCGTTGGTGATGATGAATCCCTTGGCGTCATAGACCCAGCCGGAACCGGTGGAGCCGCGGCGGAAAAGCTCGTTGCGGGCCATGTCAAAAACCTCGACATGGACTACTGATGGTTCGACAGAGGCGGCGACGGCCTTGACCGCGCGATCGATGCGGGCCAGCACATCATCATCATCGACGGCCTGACGCACCAGCGCGACCCGCGCGATGCGGTGGGCGGATTGGGTGCGTTCGACGATGGCGGGAACAACGAAGGAGAGAATGACCGCGCAGGCCATGAGGACCAGCACAGGGAGTATCGTGATCATGCGTCGCATGGGTGAGATTCCGTTGAGGATGTCGAGATCAAAGACTTTGACTGATGATTGACTGGTCATTCTTCGACCAAGTGCACCCCTTCGATGCACGGGAAGGAGCAGAGTTTCGTCAGGTGCGGGGTTGTTCCAGTGAGTCTTTGCGGGTCGCGGGGATGGGTTTGGCAGGATTGATGCCGACCTGACGCTCACGTACTAGCCGCACCCACTCTTGTCCTGCCTGAATGAGTGCCGCGCCCATGTCGGCGACAGGACGAGCGAAGACTGGGGGGCGATCGGAAAGGCAGAGGAGATCTTGCAGCACCAGCACCTGGCCATGGCAGGAGTTGCCAGCGCCGATGCCGATGACGGGGAGTTTGGTTTGGGCGATGAGCCGCGTGGTGAGATCGTGAGGGACGGCCTCGATGAGGAGCATGACTGCGCCGGCCTCTTCGCAGGCGCGGGCATCGGCGAGGATGCGGTCAGCACTTTCAGAAGTGCGGCCTGCACCGACATAGCCACCAGTCATTGCCGCGGTTTGAGGGCGAGAGCCAACGTGGGCACAGACGGGGATGCCAGCGCGAGCCATCTTTTGGATGAGCGGCGCGAAGGAAGCATCGACTTCGAGCTTGATGATGTCGGCCTTGCCCTGAGTGAGAAAGCGTCCGGCGTTGATGAGTGCGACGGCATCGTCGCTCTGGTACGACATGAAAGGCATGTCGCCCATGACCAGCGTGTGGGGCGCGCCGCGCTTGACGGCAGCGGTGAGTTCGATGAGGAGATCGAGAGGGCAATCGATGGTGCGGTCGTAGCCGAGGATGACTTCGGCGGCGGTGTCGCCAACGAGAAGGATGTGGATGCCAGCGCGCTCGAGCCAGCGCGCGGTGGTGGCGTCGTAGCAGGTGAGGCAACTGAAGGCCTCGTTGCGCTCGGCCATTTTGCGGATGGTGCGAATGGTGACCGGCTCACGAGGTGGCGGGCCGGAGGTGTGAGAGGAGTTCGTCACAAGAAACTGTACGAGGGATGAGCGATGCGGGATCGGAGATTGTTCTTGGCGTTACCTCACACCGAGGATGAGCCAAAGGGCAAGACCAAGACCGAGCGCGATTGAACCAGCGGCGAGCCAGCCGTGCACGCCCCACGCGGCATCGGATGGAGCGGCGGAATCGTGGGGAGGGCGGATGAGCGAGAGCCGCGACTCGGTTTCCTCGCAGAGACGATCGTGACCACAGCGTGCGCAATCCTGCACGATGGCGATGACCAGGTGGGCATCAAAAGGACGAAGACCCATGGAGACGGCGGAAGCGACGAGGCGTTCGCGTTTTTCGGGGGAGAGGATGGCAGCGCGGCCACCATCGAGAGATTTGCTGACGAGGACGGCAAAGACCCAGCGAGAGTCGGTACCTTTGAGTTTGGAGGCGGAGGCATTCTCACGGGCGACATGGCGACGCCGCGCGGGGAGCTGGCTGGGGGGCACGAGCTCGGAAGCGTCGCTTGGGCGCGACCGAAGTTGCGGGAATGCAACACCGGCGTTGACCAGACGCAGCGCGGGAGCGGCCTGTGCGGGTTGGAACGGCGTACGTGTCACCATGGACAGCGTACGGGCAAGAGTGGTGCCATGATGCGTGTGAATGTGGGGTATGCGGAGGGTTTGGGTGGTTTTTTCGAGGATCAAGGTCCTGATAAATGGGCAGGACAGTTGACTGGAGTGGAAACGGCCGATAATCGAGGTATGAGTGATGTGGCTGAAGAGGTGAATCAGGGAAAGCCGGTGTTGCCAAGCATCGCGGCATCACGCGAGGCGTTGCGGGCGTTGCCTGCGATGCGGTGCGCGTTGAGTGCGGCTGAGGTGGTGAAGGCGGCGGAGAAACGGGCGAAGCAAGGGAAGCTGGCGGGATTTGCACGCGGCACGGGTGATGTGTTGTTTGTAGCAGATGTGTTTGGTGAGCCGTTTGACCGGACATTGGTGGTGAAGGGTGAGAGTGTTGAGGGTGGGACGCGGCTGACATTCACTGCGCCGATGAAGCAAAGGTTGCCGTGGATCTTTATCGCGGTGATTGCCTTCAGCATCTGGCCTGGTGTGACGCTGACGCATTCGCTGCTGGTGACGTATTTCTCGTGGTACACGATTCAGACGTGGTGGTGGTATATCCCGATCACGGTGTTGCCCTTGCCTTGGATGTATAAGAAGATGATGACCAAGAGCGAGGCATCGTGCGCACAGTCGGTGATGGAGCAGATTGAGTCGGTGCGGGAGGCGGTGGACGGGAAGGTTGAGTGATTTTCAATGCAGTCGTTTTCAACGCAGAGTCGCAGAGGCGCAGAGGTTGATCGGAGAGAGGCAGAGAGAAGAGAAGAAGTGGAAGAGTGAAGAGGAAAGGCACTTGCTCTCAGCCGCGACGGCTGCGCCGTTTCGCGGCACAATGTGAAGGAAGTGTGAGGGAGGGGCCGCGTAGGTGTTGTTTGATTCGATTTCCGGGGGTGTCGTCGCCCGAAGCGGGCTCCTCCACACCCCGGCTACGAACGATCACGCCTTTGGCGTGCAGATGGCGAGAGTGAGTTGGACATCAGTGCATCGGGGGACCGCTTAGATGTGTTGGGTGATGACTCCGGGGGCTGGACTGCCGGACAATTGTGGTTCGTCATGCGGGTGGAGAATCAGCGTGATAGTGAACGGAAGTGCCGATGTTCACATGAACGAACACTTTGTACAATGTACGGACAACATGGCCAAAGTGGCACTCATCAACGAGACAATCACGATATGGATCACGGTCGCATCAACATCCTCGCAGCAATTGAAACCCTGTTGTTTTTGCAGGCGATATGCAAGCATGTGTCACAGGATGAGCTTCCTGAGCAATTGCTGATCGATGCCACAAACTGGCTTGATGACTGGCAAGCAACCAACCCAGAATCGCTCTCCAAACTCGCGAGCATTTCGAAAGTCAGCACGAGGAATACCGTTGCTCGTGCCGCGAATTCCTTGATGACACTATTGGAAACAATTCCGGGAAAGGAAGCTCGGCGACTCGTATCGCATCCAGATTGGACCGAAGTTGAGCGGCAGCTTGTGATCGCCTACGAGTCGTTGCGTGGGAACTGTCCTTCGGAAGTTAGGGCGTGAGTCGAGTTGTACATCAAGTGCACCTTGCTGAGGTGCGGAGCGTGTGGCGCGATACGATTGGCTACCGAATGGATAGCAGGTCGCTTCAAGACGCTTTCTTTGGCTCTACGAGTGGCGACAGGGACAATCGCAGGTCGGAAACGGAATCCAATTAGCAGGAGGGTTGCCTTGACTGGCACTCATTCCATTGAACTTGCCGTTTACAGTGCAATTCTTGTCGTGACGCCATGTCCTCAAGGTAGACCATGGCGTGCTTTGACTTCTGCCAGGAAGATTGGCGATCACATTGTCGATTTGGCGGGTATGCGCAATCTATCTGAGACAGAAGCAATCGCTGCTTTCTTCGGGGTGAACGACATCACGAGCGTATTTACACGAGATGACGGCATTCGCAGATTCAAGAAGAAAGGACGATCGCTATACGTACAAGTCGTCGTTCCCACATGGTGCCTGAATCAGACAACCGATGAGGAGTTTCAGGAAGTTGTGACCGCTTCTGTGTTGTATTGCCTGGTCATGGCGGCTCGCCGGGTCAAGATGGATGTTCTCCCAATCTGGCGCGAGTATGACAAGACGCTTGCTACTCCTCGAATCAAAGAGCTTTTCGCTACCCTCAGTTGACCGGCGGTGTCGTCGCCCCAAACGGGCTCCTCCACACCCTGGCTACGAACGATCACGCCTTCGGCGTGCAGATGGCGGAGGGAGAGTTAGGAATCGGTGCATCGGGGGACCGTGTAGGGGTGGTTGGAGTGATGCCGCGTTGAGCGAGAACAGCGCGATCGTTGATTTCGTATGCTGAAGGCGTGAAGGGGCGAAGAACAACACCGTGTGTGAGGATGCTGGTGATCGCGGCGGCGGTAGCTGTGTTGATGAGTGTGGTGGTGCCGTGTGTGGAGTTTGGGGTATAGCAATCCACTTGCTGCCTCTCAAGGAGAGAGTCTTCGTTCTTGGCTACCAAAACCATCATTAGCTCGAAGATTCATACTCCCGGATGATCGCATCCAAGTCCATGGAAGAACAGCGTTCGTCCGCCCTGCCTACATGATTGGCACCGCGGGGAAACCCTCGCCGAATGTCGCCGTCTTTCCTGATTTTGGCTCCCCGTTTCCACAGGTTTTAGCAACCAGAATCCGTGCTTTTGGATTTCCATTTCGAGCCGTGCAGTACCGCTGTTGCCTTATCGCGTTGGACAAAGGACGTAACAGAGTTACGCGATTAGAAGCAGGAATCGAGCTTTGCAATAAGGCCGCTGCGGAGTGGTATGACGATCGGTGCGTGTTGCCCTTGGGAGTGCGCTGGCCGCAGATGCTGGGGAATCTGGCGGTGTGGGGTGGATTGGTGATGGTGGTGTGGATGGGATTTGACGCGAAAAGATGGTGGCGATTGCGGAGAGGATTGTGCGGGTTTTGCGGATATCCGGTGGGAAGTGAACGGTGCCCGGAGTGTGGGAGAGAGACGGGGAAGTGAGGGAGTGGCGCCCCGTTGGGGCTTGGAGAGGTAATTGGGATTGCGTCCCGGGTCTGACGACCCGGGCTCGTGACGGACGCCGCGTTGCGGCGGAGAGTCATTGAGTTCATACCCAATTTTGGAAGTGAAGAAAAACAGGAAAGTCATTGATTTCAGTCGTGACGTCGGGCCTGCGGCGCGGTCGTCGTTCGACATTTTTCTGAGGAAGCGCGAGAGACGAGACGTGTGGACGTGTTGGGATCGCTTACCACCAGTCGCGCGATGCCGCGCAACGCTCCACGGGCCCCCAACAGGCAACAGCCCGCCGCCCCGATGGGGCGAAGAGAGGAGAGGTGCGGGGTAGATTGCAGATTTGAGAGAACGAAGAGAGGAATGAATTCGGCACTGCAAAGCCCTGACCGTGGCATGAAGATGGAGTTCTGCATCAGGCTGACCGGGGTTTCGTCGCTGCGCGACTCCACACCCCGGCTATTCAATTTCACCACTACGTGGTGGAGGGCAAAGAGCCCTGAGCTTGGGATCAGGATTCGCTCAGACAGAAACGCGCCCTGAGCTTGGGATCAGGGTTCGCGCATGCGAAACGCGACCTGAGCTCGCGCTCAGGGTTCCCGAAGACAGAAGACAGAATGCAGAGAGGAAGATCAGGGGCGATTGACGCGGAGGTTGTAGTGCTCGATGATTTTTTCGGCGGCCAGGAGTGAAGCATCGAGACCATTGAACATGGAGCAGATGCGATTGAGGGAAGCGATCTGGGCAGCGCGGGCGGCAGGATCAGCGAGAAGTTCTTTGGCGGCGGCGATGATGGGTTCGGGTCCACCAAAGTGCGGAACGAATTCGGGGACGATGCGTTCACCGGCGATGAGATTTGGCAGGGTGAAGAACTTGGTGGGGATGAAGGAGCGGGCGAGGACGTAGCTGGTTTTGCTGCCCTTGCGATAGAAGATGACCATGGGCTTGCGGTGCTTGGCCACCTGAAGGGTGACCGTGCCACTTTTGACCAAGGCCATGTCGGACCAATGAATGACAGTGTCGGTCTGGCCGACGACGCTGGCGAGATTCATGGGCCAGCCGGAATCGGAGATGGACTCCCCCACTTGCGTGGCCCAGTCGGAGGCAGCACGGCGAAGGTCGGATTCGACTTCGGGGCGGGTGCAGGCGATGACACCCTGGAGTGTGGGAAAATCGTGCCGCAATGCCCGGACCATATCGAGGAGCATGGGAAAATTGCGAGCGAGCTCGGCGGGACGCGAGCCGGGCATGAGGGCGATGCGGGGTGAACCGGCGGGGAGAGCGGCGGCGGAGACATCGAGAGCGGCGTGATCGATGGGCTCATCAAAGAGCATGTGGCCGATGAAGGTGGCGGGGACGTGACGCTTCAGAAAGAAATGTTCTTCGAAGGGAAGCACGCAGAGGACACAATCGGTGAGGCGGCGGAGCTTGTGAATGCGCCAACGAGCCCAGGCCCAGATCTGCGGGGCAACAAGGTGGACGATGCCTAAGTGAGCCTTGCGGGTGATGGCGCAGATGGGAAAGTTCGCGGCGGGAGAATCGACGGGAACGTGGAGGGCGATGGGCGTGTGCTTGAGCCATGCTTCGATGCGATCGTTGATCTGCACATGCTGGCGAATCTTGGCAAGACCGGGCATGCCCATGACGGCATCGTCGCCGGTGCGCTCGATGATCTGTGCGCCGGCGCGGGCCATCTTGGGACCTCCCCAGGCGTAGATGGGGATATCAGGGCGGAGGGCGCGGACGCGGGCGATGACTTTGGAGGCGTGATCATCGCCACTGGGTTCGAATGCGGTGAAGAGGATGCCGGGGGGAGGGGCATCGTCGAGAGTGGGAACCAGGAGTGTGCGCTCGCGACTGACGGGCATTCGGTGAACCGTATGCGGGGGTGAGAAACGATCAGAGGCCGGATGTGCTTAGCCAGTGTGAAGGTTTGGCATCGAGGGCGTCGGCGATCTGGAGGAGGGATTCGAGACTGGGGAGGTGTGTGCCGCGTTCGATGGAACTGAGCTGGCTGATGGAGAGGCCGGCGGCTTCGGAAAGATCTTTGAGGGTCCACTGTTTATCGGTGCGGGCGAGGCGGACGAGGCGACCGAGTTCGCGGCGGAGGCGATCCTGGGGGCGCATGCCCAAGCCGAGGGTTTGCGTGGCTTGGGTGAGGCAGAGGCGGAGCTCATCCATGGCGAAGGGCTTGGCGAGGTAATCAAAAACATCCTGCTTGAAGGTGCGACGCATGGAATCCATGGAGGGGTAGCCGGTGAGGACGACGATGCAGAGCTTTGGCCAGCGGGTGCGGAGATCGGTGATGACCTGTTCGCCCTGATGGGGGCCCATTTTCATATCGACGAGAACAACATCGGGCATGTGCTCTTCGATGTGGGAAAAGAGTTCGGCGGGCGTGGCGGCGAGGCGGACGGAGTGACCTTCGGCATCGAGGGTGGAGCGGAGGAATTGGCGGAAGTCGGCATCATCGTCGAGAGCGATGATGGAGAGAGAGACGAGCTCGCGATCGGTGGGAGGGGATGTGGACTCGGTCATGATTGGAGGACTCCGTCTGCGCGTGGTGACGATGATGCGGAGGAGGATGCGGAAGATGATTGGGAAGCGTGGGATGCTGGTGTCGGTGAGGGATCACGAAGGGGGAGGAGAATCTGGAATTCGGCACCGGAACGGGCGGGGAGATTGCGGGCGGCGATCATGCCGCCATGCTCGCGGACGATGCCCTCGGCGACGGCGAGGCCGAGCCCTGTGCCGCGGGCATCGAGACGTGAGGAGACGAATGGCTCAAAGAGGCGGGGGAGGAGGTCGGGATCGATTCCGGGGCCATCGTCGGAGATGGTGATGGTGAGCCAGGAGGAATCGACGCGGGTTTCGTGGGCGGCGTCGATGCGGATGGTGGTGCCTTTGCCAGCTGAACGAATGGCATCGACGGCGTTGCGGATGAGATTCACAAGGACCTGCACGATGCGATCACCATCGCAGGTGAGGTAGATATCGCGGGGGGCGAGGTTGGTGATGTGGACCTGTGAAGTTTCGCGATCAAGGCGGACAAGGGTGATGGCTTCGTCGATGAGCTGGGCGGCGGGATTGATGGATGTGAGGGGAGGGCGAACGCGGGCGAAATCAAGGAGTGATTCGCTGAGGCGTTCGAGACGGCCGACGACGCGGACGAGGAGGGCGGATTCGGATTCATCGAGGGGCTTGGCCTGGCCGCGAGAGCTGCGCTCGACGCGCTCGGCGAGCCCCTTGACAACGGCCAGGGGTGTGTTGAGTTCGTGGGCAATGCCGGCGGACATCATGCCCAGGGAGGCGAGACGATCGGCATCGGCGAGGTTGCGCTGGGCGGTTTCGAGGAGATGGTTTTTCTTTTTCAGATCGACGGCGACGACTTCGAGTTGGTCGAGGGTTTCGGTGAGTGCGCTTTCCTGACGACGCAGGGCCAGGACCGAGGCGTTGCGGGAGCGCATGATTTCGCCGAGTTCATCGCTGGGGATGGTGGAATCGGGGATGAGCTCGTGGCGGGCATCGCCATCCTGAACAGCACGGTCGGCACGGAGCATCTGGCGAATGGGTTCGTAGACGTGCTTGGGAAGGACCAGGACCTCGATGGCGATGACGACGATGGCGTACATGGCCAGGAGGGCACCGAGGGCGAGGAGATTGAGGCGGGCGACAGCGCTGCGGACTTCGGGGATCTGAACATCGGCGGTGATGAAGAAGCCGGGGGGTTCGACGGTTGAGGGGAGGAAAAGCGCAGCGCCCCCGACATCGGCGACGATTCCCTGCATGGCCTGACCGGGACGGTCGACGGCAATTTCGGCGAGTGCGGGGGAGATGCGGCAATCCGGGGCAGAGCCGACGCGAATGGAAATGCCATCGGGACGCACACCGGCGATGCGCTCGGCGATCTGGGTGCTGCGAAGGTCGGTGGCGGCGGGGCCGAGGGAATCAACGACAGCGCGGAGGACGCCACCGGATTTGTGGGCTTCGGCGTTTTCGACGATGCGATTGACTGCGGGGCGGAGGATGACGAGCATGATCGCGGCGAGGGCGAGCATGAAGAGGGTGTGGATGAGGGCGAGCTTTTTGCGAATGCGCAGGCGCGCGAGGAGGCCGCCGGGGGTGGGGACCCGCAGGGTGCGTGGCGCGGGTGAGGTTGGCTGCGGGGAAATCATGCGGTGAAATCAGGGAGACTGATGGTGCGGGTGAAAAGGCAATTGGAGAGGCGGTTGCTACCCTCCGGCCTTGAAACTGCATTACCCAATCGAAGAATCGTTGGCGCCCTCGAACCAGCCGGAAGGGGAGGCGGGGGGCGAAGGTGGGCATGAGCCGCGGCGTGAATCCGCACGGCGGGTGGTGTGCCGCCACTTGGCGGAACAGTGCCGCCGATTCCCGAATCTGTCTTTGGAGACATTCAAGACGGATGGATTGGATGGACGCGATGCGGCGCTGGCGCACCTGCTGTATGACGTAACGGTGCGGAGATGGGTGACGCTGGAGTATCT
>CAYTYD010000099.1:10625-10886 GCA_964441555.1 uncultured Phycisphaeraceae bacterium
GTATCTCTTGAATCTGAGGTTGGAGCGGCCGTTGCGGACGGCTGATCCACGGTTGGCGGCGGTGCTCTTGACGGGGGCAGCGCAGTTGTACTTTTTTGACCGGATTCCGACGCATGCCGCGATTGATGAAGCGGTGGAATTCACCAAGCACTGGGTGCAGCCGCGAGCGGCGGGGATGGTGAATGCGGTGCTGCGGCGAGTGGCGGAGATGCGCGAGATTGGGGCGGATGGTGATGTGGTGCGTGTGGAGGGATGGAAGGC
>CAYTYD010000100.1:0-10682 GCA_964441555.1 uncultured Phycisphaeraceae bacterium
TGAAGTCCCCATCGAAGAAGACGACTATGTCGCCGGCCTCGAATTTGCCGAAGCCAACGGCGCTGATGTCTGCACCAGCTCCCTCGGCTACATCGATTGGTATACCCAGGCCTCCCTCAATGGCGCCACCGCCGTCACCACCATCGCCGTGAACATCGCCACCGCCAACGGCGTCCTGTGCTGCACCGCCGCCGGCAACGAAGGGCACGATGCCGACCCCGGCACCAGCCACCTCATCGCTCCTGCCGATGCGCTGGATGTCTTCACCTGTGGCGCTGCCGATGGCGACGGCAACATTGCAGGATTCTCCTCCGACGGCCCAACCGCTGATGGCCGCATCAAGCCCGAGATCCTCGCTCGCGGCGTGCAGACCCTCACCGTCTGGCCCAATGACAACACCAACCTCGCCGCCGCCAGTGGCACATCCCTCTCCACGCCCCTCGTCGCCTCCGCCATCGCCTGCCTCTCTCAGGCCCGGCCATGGTGGAGCGTGGCTCGCATGCGGGCGGCGGTTTTGCACAGCGCCACTGACTATGTCGCCAACAACACCAGCGACCCCACCTTCGTGCGTGGCTACGGAATCTTGAACGCCCTCGCTGCCCTCAACGCCGATTGCCTCGCCGACTACAACGGCGACACCGTCGCTGATTTCTTCGACTATCTGGACTTCGTGGCCGCATTCAGCAGTGGCTCGCGCGCTGCAGACTTCAACGGCGATGCCACTATCGACTTCTTTGACTACCTCGACTTCGTCGCGGCGTTTTCAAGCGGTTGCTAATCTCTGTTTGCGAGCACGTTTCACTCGTGCGCTCTTCGCGTACGTCTGAATCTGAACCCCGCTATCCGCACAACACCCTCCGCGCAGTCTCCACGCTTGGCGCTCCAGGATCGTTCTTCAATCGCGCCAATCTTCGCGACCACGTCCGCTCAAACATCCATGCGCGAATCACGCCCACCAGAAACAGTGGTGTGGATATCCAGCAGAAGATTGTCACCGCAGCATTGGGTAATTCATCGCCGCTCAAACGATTCCGCGCGCGAGTGTTCCATGTTGCACGAATCAACCCTTTCCGCCGCGCCACCTCTTTCCACATCCATGCTTCTGCTTCGCGCGCATTCTTCTCACTCGATCCGGTGCTGCCATCCCCCGCCCGCATCTCTCGAATCGCGGCATCCCGCCTCTCGCCCTGCAGATCGGGACGAAAAAGGTCCACCATGGCGTCGTTCCACATGCTCATCAGCGGAATCCTACCAGCGCATGCAACCCCAACCACATCTCTACAACAATTATGAAAAGGCACCTCGTCCCATGGATGGTGCGACGAGGTGCCTTTGGTTTCTGCATCTTCCGGCCCGAGTGCCTGATGCCCTGCCTTTACTTCGTCGGCTCAAGCGCCTTGATCGCGTCCTTGGCGTCCTTGACCTTCTTCTCCGCGGCCTTCACCGCGTCGGTCGCCTTGTCGGTCACGCTCGCCGCGGGCTTGGAAGCAGTGCCCTTGCGGGTGTACTTGGCCTCCATCACCTTCATTTCCTGACCACCCTCAACCTCGTACATCGCGAACTCGCGGTGATTGGCATCGATGATCTTGCTCGACATGCGGCTCTCGCGCTTGGCACCGCTCATCGGGTCGGTGTACGTTGCCGACAGACGCAGCACGTTGTCCGAGCTCATCGTGCCGGTGTAGAGCAACTGGCACGTCGACATGGTGTCGACCCATGAGCTCTCGAACTGCTTGGTCGCCTTGTTGAAGCCGTGGAAGCCGCGGCCTTCGAACTTCTTGCCATCAAATTCGCCCGTGAAGACGCCAAAGACATAGCGGCCGCCCAGCACCACCTCGCACTTCTCCTCACCCTTGCTCTCGTTCCACTTCTGCATCGAAGGATCCGACCAATCCAGATACTTCATGCTCACATCCCACTCACCAGCCATGCTCGCCATCGCGGCATGCTCCGGACCGGGCTGCGCTGCCTCCTCCATCGCCTTCATCACTTCCTTCATGTCGGGCGCAGCCGGTGCCGCCGGAGCAACCGCCGCCGGTTTCACCGGATCAACCTTCGGAGCCACCTTCGGATCATCCGCCAAAGCGATCGAACAGGCGGACAACGCCACAACAGCAAGCAAGCGAGCAGACATGAGACTCTCCAGAATTCAATGAGGCCGCGGCTGCGATCGCTTCACACGAGTTGATCGCACCGGCAACTGAGAGGGGCAAACGACAAACCACACTCCCGATCATTGCCCAAACATTAGGCGCCCTCCCCAGTCGCCGCCACAACTCATTAAACCCGCACCGTCTCCACGATCTCCAAGCCAAAGCTCTCCAAACCCGGCCAGGCGCGGCTGGAATTCGTCAGTAGCCGCATCTTCCGAATCCCCAGATTCCTCAAAATCTGCCCACCTACTCCAAACTCGCGCTCGCTCATACCACTGCTCGTGAGTGCTGGCAAATCCGGGTTCGCCGCGCTGCGAGCGGCTGCCGCGACACCCAAGGGCGATTGCAGCAGATTCTCCAAATCACCCTCTCCCGAAGTATGCGGGTTCGTCCGCAGATACACCACCGCCCCGCGCCCCGCATCCTGAATCGCTTTCATGCTCGCTCGCAGCGTGCTCCCTGTCGGCCCACTCGAACCCGAATCTAGATCACCAAAGACATCGCCGAGCAAGTGCCGCCGGTGCATCCGCACCAAAACCGGCTCCTCGATATCCCCATTCTGCTGCCCCACGCCACCCACCGTCAGCACCAAGTGCGGCAAGGGATCCACCACACTGCGAAACGCGTGCACAGTAAAATCGCCGAGATCAGTCCTCAGTAGCCGCCCATGCGCCGGAGCCATCCGCTCGATCAAACTCTCGCGCGCCAGTCGATGCTCGATGATCTGCGCCACCGAGCACATCTTCATGCCGTGCTTCTTGCAGAACTCGATCAGGTCCGGCACCCGCGCCATCTCTCCATCCGGCTTCATGATCTCGATGATCACCGCCGCCGGAGTCAGCCCCGCCAGCCGGCACAAGTCGATCGATCCTTCCGTCTGCCCCGTCCGCACCAAGACGCCACCATCGCGCGAACGCAACGGATTGATATGCCCGGGGCGCACAAAGTCTGCCGCGATGCGCGATGGATCAATCGCCATCTGAATGCACTTGGAACGTTCCTTGGCCGAGACGCCCGTAGTCCCGCCATACTTTGGGTGCAGGTCGATCGACACCGTGAACGCCGTCCCCCGCGTCGTCGTGTTGGTCGCGGATTGGGGATGCAGTTCCAGTCGGTCGCAATCCTGCTCCGGCAGCGACAAGCACAGATACCCCAGCGCGTGCTGCAGCATGAATGTGATCGCTTCCGGCGTCGCAAACTGCGCCGGCAACACCAGGTCCCCCTCATTCTCGCGATTCTCATCGTCGGTGAGGATGACCATCTTGCCCGCCCGCAGGTCGGCGAGGCACGATTCAATCGAGGAAAATGGACTTTGGGCGTTCGACATCACCCGCATCGTTGGCGGGCAAAAGCAGGCACGATCTTGTTGGCTTACGCCGCGCGACGCTGACTCTCGACCGCACCCACGATCTCATCCACAATCCGCGGCAGGGAGTACGTCAGGTTCCATCCCGGGTAATGGCTCTTCAATTTCGTCAAATCCGAGTAATAGCAGATGTGGTCACCCACCCGGTTCTTCGGCGAATACGTCAATCGCGGCATCTTCCCCGTCCTCTGCCGGATCAATTCCACGCACTCCAGCAAGCTCGCCGAGTTCACCTTTCCTCCGCCCAGGTTGTACACCTCGCCGTGCCGCGGATTCTGAGCAAACTGCCAGAACGCGTTTACCACATCAAAGCAGTGAATCTGATCGCGCACCTGCTTGCCTTTGTATCCAAAAACCGTGTACGGCTTCTCTTCCACCGCGCACTTGACCAGGTAATTCAGAAATCCGTGCAGTTCCACACCGCTGTGCTGCGGCCCCGTCAGGCACCCGCCACGAAAGACGCCGATGTTCAAGCCAAAGTACTTGCCGTATTCCTGCGCCAAGACATCACCCGCCAGCTTGCTCGCGCCAAACAACGAGTGCAGCGTCTGATCCACCGAAAATGTCTCGGCGATTCCCTTCGCCAGCGCCGCATCCGCATATTCAAATCGTGTCGGCATCTCCATCAGCGGCACATGGTTCGGCCCATCCCCATACACCTTGTTTGTCGACACGTGAATAAAGACGCCCTGTGATCGATGCCTGCGAAACGCCTCCAGCAGGTTCAGCGTTCCCACAGCGTTCACATCAAAATCATCAAACGGCCTCGATGCCGCCAGATCATGACTCGGTTGCGCTGCCGCATGCACGATCAGGTCATATCCGCTGTTGGCAAACAGGTTCAGCACCGCCGTCCGGTCGCGGATATCCAGCTCCATGTGCGTGAAGTTCCTGCACGTCTGCTCCAGACGCTGGCGATTCCACGTCGTATCACCCTTGGGCCCGAAAAAGTCCGCCCGCATGTTGTTGTCGATCCCCGTCACCTGCAAACCCAGGCGGTCAAAAAACGTGACGGCCTCGGAACCGATCAGACCGCTCGAGCCGGTCACCAGCACATGACGCAGACGTTGATTCGACATGGAAACTCTTTCGGCACAATCCCCTGAACATGGACAAATTGACCACCATCCCCCAAATTGGGGACGCTCCATCACCAGTTCTTCTCACAAATCACGCCGCGCGGCGGGCATGCTGGGCAATCTGCTCTCTCACCATCCGCTGCGCTTCGTTCAGCACCTGCTGATCCAGCAAGCGCCGCGAACCCGTCGGCTCGCATCCGGCGAAGCCCTCGCGAACCCGCTGCTCAAAGATGATCCGATCATTCAGGAATTCGGCCTCGGCCACATGATCGCGCCGCGTCGCCGCGCTCATCGCGCCCGGACCCGTCACCGTGTGGTGCGCCAGATCAGGGCGATCCCAATACGCGTGCAGAGCCCGCGCCGCCCAGCACAATTCCGCCCCAAACCAGCGGCGATACCCGCCATGCAACGCCCCATACCCGCCGTATGCCGAATCGATCCACGCCCGACCTACAAACGGCGTTGGTGCCGTGAAACGATCAGACAACTCCGCACTCGGCTGCATCACGCCAAATCCATTGGGAAACCGCTCGAAAAACTGTTCCGCCAGCTCCTGAGCCGTGAATACACCGTCGGGTCCCGCGTGGTCGTTGGCCAGCACAGCCAAGTTCGCCGACTTGGGAATCACGCGCTCCGCCAGATAGTTCAGATTCGCCACCTGCCCCGCATCCGCCGGTGTCCGCACGGTCAAATCGGCCGTCAATTCCGCTGGCGTGCCGATCTGCAGCACCGCCGTCTTGTACCCCTGCTGACGCCACAAAGGCAGCACGCGGCGGCACGCCTCCGGATCACTAGACGCAATCAGACACCAGATATTGTGAGCAGGACTCTGCGCCATTCCTTCACCTTTCCAAATCCAGCCTCCCTCGTGGCTGTATGTGGTTATCGGATAGTCACGCCCGGGGGTTGAGCCAACCCCTCCACCACCTCACCGCCCAACCCCCACCCGCACCCCCACCCACACCCCCACCCACACTGGCCCCCTAGCATTTTCCGTGAGCAATCGGCTCCCGATCCTGATGCGCACATGGCTGGTCACCGCCGCTGGCTGCGCCATCAGCACCGCGGCATTCGCCCACCTCACCACCATCGCCCCAACCTCCACCGACATCGCTGATTTGGTCACCAAACTGGATGACCCCGATCTCAAAGTTCGCGAAGACGCCACTCGTGCTCTGCGCCTGCATGTCGACAATTTCGGCCCAACCGCCGAAGGTGCCATGACTCACGAAGAGCAGCTCAAGCTCCTTCTCGAACAGTTCCGCACCCGCGACCTCACGCTCGAACAGGAAACCCGTCTCTCGCTTATTGCTCGCGACCTCTTCGCCATGACTGATCGCGCTGGCATGGGTGTGAGCTTCGCGATCGAAAATGATGTTGGCGGCGTCGGCATCGCAGGCACCGTCCGCCAGGAGGGTTTCTACGCCCACGAAGTGCTCAAGCCCGGCGATGTCATTCGCAGCGCAGATGGCCTTCCTGTGCGCTCCAGTTCTGAGATGCGTGCTGCCGTCCTCAGCCACGATCCAGGCGAGATCATGTCTCTCACCATTCTGCGCGGAGGCACGATCCGCAAGGTTGATCTGAAATTGGGAAACTTCGCCCAACTCGATCGTCCCCAGCTCCCTGAAAACCGCACCCTCGATCACGCCTGGAAACTCCGCCTGAATCGCGAACTCGCGGCACAGCGTCACAGACAACCAGATGCCGCCAAAGCGAACGGCGAGCAAACCATCTTCAGTCAGATCGATGAAGATCGCTGGGCCAATCTCGAGCGCGGCTTGAGCATCGCCCGCAGCAAGATGGTGCAGGATGCCCGTGCCACCGGGCTGGTTCTTGAACCCCGCAAAGCCCAGCCGTGGGAAGGTCCGCCGCAGATCATCGCCGCTGGTGGCCAGCCCCGTCGTGGCAAGTCATACAACCTCGATGGAATTGATCGCGGCGCCAACGCCGCACGCTTCATCGGCATCGATCGCGTGGCGATGCTGCAGCGCATCGATATGGCCAACGCCAGGATCAATGAGCAGATGCAGTTCATCGAGATCATGAGCCAGCAACTCAATCAGGCCGGTGTCAACGCCGCAACCCGCATGGCCCTCGAAGCCCAGATCGCTTCCGCCAAGGCCTCCATCGCCCGCATCGAGGCGGATATCGATCTGATGAAGCAGTTGCTCGAAAACAAGTGATGGTCACGTCGCGCTGCAAGCCCAACGAACACCCATCAAAAAGGCAAGTCACTTCTTGTCTTCCCACCGCGTCTTCAGCTGATGCTCGATTCCAAGCAGATCCATCACCTTCCCCACGGTGAAATCAATGATCTCTTCGATCGTCTTGGGCAAGAGATAAAACCCCGGATTGGTCGGGCACACGATCGCCCCTGCCAACGAAAGCATCTCGTAGTTCTTGATATCGATGTGATTCAAAGGCATCTCGCGGTGGCACACGATCAGCCGCCGCCGCTCTTTCAGCGTCACCATCGCTGCGCGGGTGAGCAAATTGTTCCCCGCCCCTGTCGCAATCGCCGCCAGCGAGGTCGATGAACAGGGAATCACCACCATGCCATCATGCAAAAAGCTGCCGCTGGCGATCACCGCGCCCACATCCTTATTCGGATGGATGAAGAGGCGATTGGCAAACTCCCCCTCGCGCCCGGCCAAACTCGGCACCAGCGATGCCAGATCAATCGTCTTGATCCCCGACTCATCAAACAGCAGCCGCTTCCCGTAATCCGTCACCACCAGGTGCACCTCAACCCCCGCCAGCAGCAGTTGCTCCAGCAGCCTCTGGGCATACCACGCCCCCGAGGCACCGGAAATGCCAAGGACAACGCGGCGGGGTCTGGAAGTAAGCGTGTTCATCACGTCCTGTCAGATTCGACTCCCCCAATGGTAGAGATTCGACCCCGGCCAACACACCCCCAAATCGCTGCCGAAATCCACCCTCAGAAACCCGTATCGGACCCCGAGCACCCACCCCCGGAACGCGATACCCTTGGGAACAACGCGCAAGGGATGCGCGGCGGGCTTGGCCTCACCAAGTCCTTGGCCACCACGGAGGGACCCATGACAAATCAGACACACACGACTCACACGCGCCTGCTCGCCCTGCTTTCTGCCGCAACGCTGGCCACCATCTCACTCAGCGGCTGCACCACCGGCTATCACACCTACCCCGTCATCGAAAGCGCTGAAAGCGCTTCCATCAATCCCAACCTCCCCACCAATATCGAGGCCCAGGTCCGCGCCTTGGAATGGGTCATCAATAAGTACCCAATCGAAATGCCCCGCGCCATCACCCGCAACGATGTTGATGGTGGTGGTAAGCCCTTCTCCAGCGGCACCATCGCCGTGAACCTCGTCCCCGGCAGCGATCAAGACACCTACCGCCGCGCCTGCAAGAAACTCAGCGACTCCCTCGGCGTTGAAGCGATCCCGCTCACCAGCGCAGTGCTGCAGCATCCGACTGTGCCGGTGTACATCGTCGGCCGCGTCTGGGTCCGCACGCAAACGGCCAAGGTCGACATCTTCCGCCCCATGTACGACCTGCCCCGCAAGCCCGATGGCACTCCTGTCTATCAGTGCATCACCGTCAACCTCCGCGGCTGGCTGGAGCCCTGGGCCGTCGACAACATCCAGGTCCGCGAAGCCGGCACCATCGAAGTGCCCGAGTACACACCACTGGATACCTATTCGCCCAAGCCGACCCGCACGGCGATCATCAGCGAGTATTGAGCTTTGCTTGCATCTGCGTTGGGTGGCACCGCCCTTCCGAGCGGTGTGACTTTGTATTTGCGACCTGGTGGCATTTCTGAAGTCTGAAATCTCAGATTTGAGATTCTCGTTCTTGGTTCGCTGTCAACTTGCCACTTTCAACTCTATTTCTGTGCCACACTCCGGACATTTCGCTGCGTTCATTGCCGCGACGACAATCTGACTGAATCCCCGGTCACTGAGTCCCGATTGGTCGTCGTGTACAGTTTGGCACCTCGCTGATCGGAGCACGCATCGATGGCAAATATCGACAAGAGCATCTTGTTCACGCCGTCGAGAGCCCAATTCGATGAATCAATCACGATCAAGCGCCTGCGCCAGCTCGCCAAACAGCCAGAGCTTCGAGTACTGCAATGTTGCGAACCAGTCAGCGACGACGTTTGGAAGATGATAAACGAACACTTGCTGACTGAGCGACCGGATGTGGCGTTGCGGGTATTCGGACATTATTCAAGCAAATGCAATCTGAAGTTCGCGCATCAGATTCCAAATGTGCGGCACTTTACCGCAGATTGTCTTTCGAGTGCGGCCGGTATCGATGCACTCGCGGAACTTCCGCACTTGGAATCTTTGGACATTGGAATCCTTGATCTCACCGATTTCAACATTCTTGCACAAGTGCCGCAAAGCCTTACAGCGCTTTCGCTGGGTGCCACGCGATCAAAACGTCCTACTCTGACGCACCTTTCACGCTTTCGCTCATTGCGCAAGCTCTATCTGGAAGAGCAGTCCAAAGGTATTGAGGTATTGAGCGAGTTGCGCGCGCTCGAAGAACTGACGCTGCGTTCAATCACAACGCCTGATGTTCAGTATCTGCGCGACCTGCCGAAACTCTGGTCACTGGATATCAAGCTCGGTGGCATCCGCAACTATGCCGCAATAGAGGGAAAGCCAAGTATCAAGTATCTGGAACTCTGGCAAGTGCGCGAACTTCGTAGCATCGAATTCATTGGCACACTGCCCGGTCTTCAGAATCTCTTTCTGCAATCTCTGCCGCAGGTCAGTGCGCTTCCCCGACTCTCCAACTCGAAAGCCCTACGCAGGATTGTCTTTGAAAATCTCAAAGGGTTGAGCGATTTCACGGCGCTGCACTCGGCTCCAGCCCTAGAAGAGTTTGCCTTGGTGGACGGCGCAAAGCAGACTGCAGAGCAACTCTTGCCCGTATTCACGAATCCGCATGTTCGCCGAATCAGCGCCAGTCTTGGTAACGCAGCTAAACAGAATGAGTTCATTCATCTGTGCACAAAATATGGCAAGGCGGAGTTTGATAGATTTGAACCGTTCAAATATGAGTAATCATGGAACCCACTCAGGGCATGAGTGGCCTCCTGCATCGCGATTTCACATGAGTTCTCAGGTCTGAAACTGCTGCCTTACCTTCCCCTTTCAACTTGCCTCTTTCCACTGCATTTCTGTGCCGCACTCCGGACACTTCGCCGCGTTCAACCCCACCAGCGAATAGCCACACGCGCCGCACTCCCCGTTCGGCCTCCACACCTGCCGAATCTGCCTCAGCGGCACGCCGCGATATACCCAGCGCATCGAATGCAAACCCGCAAAGAGCAGTACCACCATCACGCCGTTGTAGGCGTAGCCGGACCAGATGGGAGTTGTGAACTCAACCCTCAGATATTCCTTGCGTTCGCGATCCAGCGACTCGACACTCGGGCGAACAAGTGCAACCAGCTCCTTGAGCTGATCGTTTTCTGACATCGAGTTCAAGGCCTCAATGGAGAGTGACTCCAACATTTCTGGCGCGTTATTTGGCCGCTCTCCACCCGAGATCAGCCACACTCGCTTTGTAGTTGCAAAAAAGCCCCTTGAACCGTCAATATCCATCGAGATCCACCCTGCGCGTTTGTGATTCGCTTGATCAAAGTCGTTCAGAGGTGGAAAGTAGGTTCGCTCCTCGATTCCGAATATGTCGTTCGCAAAAGTTCGGAAGTGCCAACGCCCATCAGGGCCAACGATGCCAAACGCCACCTTCGATGTGGGACCGCGAAAGTAGCTCGTCCACGGAGGGTCTCCATGTAGCCAATGCCCCACTGTTGAGCCCATGTTGCTGCGACCAAGCTCATCCGGCTCCAACCTCCACACCATCCCGCCCAGCGCGCCAAACCACAGCACAGTCGCCACGGGCGAGATCGCCAGCAGTTTCAACGTCTTCAGCATGCGCGAAGAAAATGTCACGACATGCTCTCCTCACACACTTGATTGATCACCCGCGCAGCGGCGGTCTTTATCCGCCCATCGCCACACCATCGCGCTTTGCGATCGCCTTGGCCACGCGAATGCCGCTCTGCAGCGCGCCTTCCAT
>CAYTYD010000101.1:0-10629 GCA_964441555.1 uncultured Phycisphaeraceae bacterium
CTGGATGGAATCATCGTGCGTGCAATGGATGACGATGTAGCCGCGAGCAGCCCATGACGAACTCAGATCTGGAAAGGCATCGCGAGAGCCACCCGCTCCATGCGAAAAGACCACGATCGGTGCCGGGCCTGTGGCCTGCAAGGGAATCCGAATCCGCAGTGGCAGTTGCTTACCCCGAACCGCGTCCGAAAGATCGAGATCAAGAGTCTCGACTTTGTAGGGAGAAACCGGCTCATACCACGCAGCAGCGGTTGCCGACGTGGTTGTGGGTGGCGCGTCAGCGAACGAGACCGCAGTGAGTGTCGCAAGAGCGAACGATGCCGCCGCGAAGTACGTCAGAATACATTGGGAGCGCACGAGTCACCTCCATGGGCTCAACGCACCATCGTCCACAAGCTTGCTTCAACCCCGCATTTAGAATCCGGCCTTGTTGAAATCAATCAGCTTTCCGGACATAAACGTCGCGCTGATCTCGCGGCGGTCTTCCTTGAAGACATACACCGTGGTGTCCGTATTGTTATTGGCACGGCTTCCCGGTACACCATACGAGGATGTACTCACCCCGGCGTCCGTTTGCTTCTCACCCTTGCCCAGAATTGAAACTACCTGCTCGTAGGTCATTCCGACTTGAAGCTTGCCGAAGTTATCGTCATTGATCTTCTTCTGGCAACCAACGAGAATGAGGAGAGCGGCAACAGGAATGAGAAAGCGTTTCATCCCCGTAGTCTAACACGAATGTCAAAGACCTGGCTTCTTCGGAATTTCACTTCTCCGGCACTGCCATAGCCGGTTTGCCGCCCGCGAGGCGAAGAAAGCGATACCCGCCGTTCACGGCTCCCCATACCTGCTTTCCCTCGCGGTCAAAGCCGCGATCCCATGAGAGCACGCCGCTCTGGTCTATGGTGACTTCGCTCGTGGCGTATGAGGCCTTCTGAAATTCAGACTGGCATTCGCGGTCAATCGTGGACCCTCGGAAGACTCCCGGAGCGGTTTCAACAAGAATCACCGCACATCCGTCGCGTTTGACCAGCGAGGCGATCGGCAGCGTGTCAAAACGCTGCGGAGCTTTCCATGCACCGACAAACTGCTTTGCGTCGCCTGGAATCGTAAAGACATCACTTCGAAAGGTCGGCACGCTCGCCTTGGGAACCCGCGTCAAGTGATAGATTCGCTGCCGATAAGGGCGATCCGCCAAAGAGGCGACTGCCTGCTCGACATACAGCCACACGCCATCGTCCGATCCGCTCCAGATGCGCGCGGTTTTCAACGAAATATCGCGATAGTCCGGGTCCCGTGCCGCTTGCTCTGCGCTGTTGAACTCGCCACACATCAATTGTGCGAGTTGCTCCAGCTTGTCCAGCCGTTCTCCCGGTGATTCGGAACTTGCACTCGCGGCAGCAGCGACTTCTGGTGCATTTTCTATTTTCGGTGGGTGCGGCACGTCCACCGCTTGAGGCGTGATCTCGCTCGTGTGCTGAGCAGGATTGACCGCCGAAGCGGCATCCACCGTTGATGAGGGTGATACCGGCTGCAACGGCTTGAGTTCAGTGTCTGCAGCCGTCGGAACCGTAGTCGGAACGGAAACCACTGCTTCGCTGGTGACCGGAGCCGAAATCTCCGGCACAGCAGTTTCCTTCATCCCACCCGATTCGGTGTTGCTCTCAGTGCTGAGCACCGGCGTATGCATCACCAAAGGGGACTCAGTCACCATATTCGTCGGCACCTGCCCCGTTGGGCTTGTCATTGAAGCTGAATCATGCACCTTCGTTTGGCGCGACGATCCGCACCCAGTCACATGACACAGCAACATGCCGCTACCGGCACACACGCCGACGATTCTGAACATGCAGGAAGCGAAAAGCGAAGTCACGCCAAAGCTCCAGACACACGTCTCTCATGCAGCGAATCCGCAGAGAGCTTGGAGGGTAGTCAGGCGGGCAATCGCACGTATCAAAAGTCAGGGCCGGACTTATTCTAGACCTCTCCGGCGGCGGAGCGTGCCAAGACTGATCGCAGCCAGAGCAGTCGCAGAGCCGGGGCTGGGCACCAGGCCAAATGACACATCGTCAAAATTGGTCTGTCCGTAATAGGAGCGGAATTCGATCGTCACAGCTTGGCCCAGCCCGACAGAGTCGGGAAGGGCTGTGTATTGAATCGCCGCACGCTCCCAACCACCCAATCCCGGGTCCACCGGGGTGTCCACGCTGGCAAGCAGGTCCGTTCCGGCATACAGCGACATCGTGTATCCCTGCCAGGGAAGCAGGGGGTTATCCAGGCGACGCCCGATCATGGTCGCAAATTCGTATGTCTGACCGACCGCCAGAATGTCAGTGCTGGTTTGACGCAGCCAACCGGTGGAGTACACCCAGCCAGACTGCACGAATCCCACCTGCTGACCCGCGAACGCGCCATCAAAGTACGCCGCGGCACCCGGACGAAACACGCCAGCGTCGGCCACAGCAACCCAGCCGCTCGCTGAATAGTCCCAGGAGTCAACCGTTTGAATCGGGTCTTCAAATCCAGCGTTGATGATCCCTGCGCTCGCGACTGAGCAAAGCAGTGATGCCGCACCCGCTACCAAAGTTGGCCAGGGTAAAACCGAACGAGCCGTACGAACTTGCATGGCAGGCCTCCCCAAAACCCCACAGGCCTCTCCATCTCTAACTATGCCACAACTTCAACAAAGTGCCATGAAAAGCTCAGGAAATACAGCAGAATTCGCAACTTTGTGTAAGACAAGGTGCGAGAACGCACGCAACATCGAGATCGATTGCAAATAAAAATACGGACGCGGCGTAGCGTGGAGAGAGACCGCTGCGCCGCGTCCATGTTTGGATCAATCAGGTGGTGGCTGGTCGCATTTCAACCAGCCATCAATCGATACGAGGCATAGTCAAGCAGGGTTCCCATGTTTCACGAATTTCCTGCAAATTTTTGCAGTGGTATTGACACGCTTTGGTCCGTCGTTCCAAAGTAGCGATTGATCATGGTGCGCCGGTAGTCAAATATCCTTTCAAGGTCCTTCCGAACAATCATCGCATGCGCCAGCCTGGAAACGCCAGTGACAGGAAGCGCATACTGAACGATGTCGCGCATGTGTGTGACGTTCTGACCGTCAACTCGATGCGATTGAAACTCGTGCCGATGATGCCACAAGCGGTATGGCCCGATCAACTGGACGTCTGTAAATCCGTGCGGAGGATTCCACTCGCGAATCTCTGATTGCCAACGAAGCGGAATCCCGCTCCAGCGGATCTGGTAATCAATCAACGTGCCCGATTGCATGCCAATCGGTCTCGGAGTGAGTATCCGAAAGTTCAACCACGGCGGCGTGATGCTCTCCAGATTCGCGGCATCCGCAAAGAAATCAAACACCCGCTCCAAAGCGATTGGAATAACCTGCTCACGCACTATTCTGTGTGGCGAACTGATCAGATCCGGTGATGTCAAACCGCGAAAGAGCGTGATCCCCATATATGGCACTTCGTGGAAAACTCCTCCATGGACGCACCTGGCAACCATTCCTTGGATAATCTTGCCCTTCCGGGCGAATCATCCTTCGCCCAACCCAACTCCAAACCCAAGAACTCCCCGGAGCATCCCATGTCTGATACCCCTCTTCCGCGCGTCAAAGTTGAAACCAGCGAAGGAACTTTTGTCGTCGAATTGTGGCCGGATGTAGCGCCTCTGCACACTGAAAACTTCCTGCGCCTGTCCCGCGAGGGCTTTTACGCGAAAACCGGATTCCATCGCATTCTCCCCCAGTTTGTGATTCAAGGTGGTTGCCCCAAAGGCGATGGCACCGGTGGTCCGGGCTGGAATGTCAAGGCTGAATTCAATGACCGCAAGCACGAGAAGGGCGTGTTGAGTATGGCACGCTCTGGCCACCCCGATTCTGCCGGATCGCAATTCTTTGTCTGCTTGGGGCGCGAGCATTGCCAGCACCTCGACAAGCAGTACACCGCATTTGGCCGCGTGGTGGAGGGAATCGAGACTGTCGACAAGATTGCCGCCACGCCCCTCAGGGATTTTCAGAGTGGCCGCCCCAAGAACAACCCCAAGATCATCAGCGCCACCGTGCTTTGAAGCATGTTTCGACTGCAACTCAAGTGCAGTTGAAACCTACCATCAGGCATGGATCCCCTGCTGGACCAACGCCGCTTTCTGATTCCGTTTCGTTCGAGTCTGCTGCCGCAGATATTCACCGACACGCTCGTCATTGGTGGCGGCGCGGCTGGGCTCTCCGCCGCGATTTCCGCTGCAACCCACGGCGAGTGCATCGTGCTCAGTAAGGGCAGCTTCAAACAGACCAACACCAGTTGGGCCCAGGGCGGCATCGCCGCCGCGATGAGCACTGAAGACACCACCGATTCGCATGTGGCCGACACGCTCGAGGCGGGAGCTGGCCTTTGCGATGAAGCCGTGGTGCGTGAAGTGGTCGAGGCCGCTCCCGACGCGATGCGCCGATTGATGGAGTGGGGGGCCCGATTTGATGGCGATGGCAATGGTCAGATTTCTCTTGGCCGTGAGGGCGGACACTCCTTTCATCGCATTCTGCACGCCGATGGTGACTCCACCGGCCGCGAAGTGCAGCGAGTTCTTGTAGATAAAGCAAAAGCCACCGCAGGCGTGCGAATCTTTGATCAGTGCTTCGCTCTCGACCTGATCACACCCACGGACGAAGTCGGCGCCCCTGTGATGGGTGCCATCACGTATCACCAAAAGTACGGATTGCAGGTGATCTGGGCAAAAGCCACCGTGCTGGCCAGCGGCGGCGCTGGCGTGCTTTTTCGCGAAACAACCAATCCGATTCAGGCGACCGCCGATGGTCTGGCGATGGCCTACAGAGCTGGTGCCTCGCTCGCATGCATGTCATTCATGCAGTTTCATCCGACAACCCTCTATCTTCCCGGCGCATCACGCTCGTTGATCACCGAGGCGGTTCGCGGCGACGGCGCTTATCTGCTCGATGCCACCGGCCATCGGTTCATGCGCGATGTTCACCCCCTCGCCGAACTGGCCCCTCGCGATGTCGTCTCCCAGGCCATCGTCCGCCAGATTGCCAAGCAGGGCGGCAGCAATGTATGGTTGGATTGCCGCCACATTTCTAACTTTGCCTCACGTTTTCCCGGCATCGCGCAGTTGCTGAAGAAGTTCGAACTCGACCCCGCCAAAGACCTCATTCCCATTCACCCCGCCGCGCATTACATGGTCGGCGGTGTCCATGCGGATTTGCAGGGGCGTACCGATGTGCCGGGTCTGTACGCAGTCGGCGAGGCCGCTTACAACGGCCTGCACGGCGCCAATCGCCTTGCCAGCAACAGTCTCCTCGAAGGGCTGGTCCTGGGCGACATGGTCGGACGCGTGTGCGCAGAGATGAAGCCCAAAGCCCGCCCATCGCCCATCGCGGTGGTCAGCGACATTCGCCCCAGCGATCACGGCGAACTGGATCTTTCCGACGTTAAGAGCAGCTTGCGCTCGGCCATGTGGAAAAACGTCGGCGTCGAACGAACCGGAAACAAACTGCACGATGTGGTCGACATGCTCGATTTCTGGGCCCGCTACACCCTCGACAAGATCTTCGACGAACCCTCCGGTTGGGAGATTCAGAATCTCCTCCTCGTCGGCGTCGTCGCCCGGTCCAGCATGTGGCGAGAGGAAAGTCGCGGCTGTCACTATCGGCTGGATCATCCCCACGCTCGCTCCGAATTCCGTGTGCATGATCTTTGGCGTCGCCGCGTCAAGGGCCCGACTCTTCTCGCCGTGAATGCCACAGATCCCATTCCGCCACGCCCCTCAAGGCCCGCCGCAGTATGAAGTCTCTTCATCACTCAACACGGTTGCGATTGGGTTTGGCCAGCGCGGTCATGCTGTGCTGCTCACTCGTCGCGTGCGTTGAGGAAAAGGTCATCTACAACCGCCCGATGCTCGGTTCGCTTCCCAACGCCCAGACGGGCCAGGTCGTCACCGCCCCCAAGGGCTGGTCGGCCCCCCAGTTCGGTGCGGGCCTTGGCCCACAGGAGATCGGTGCCGATGGCAAGCCCAAGTCCGGCGCAGATACGCTTGTGATCGAGAATGGCAAACAGCGCACCATGCTGGCTCGCACGGGTCGCGAGTTGATGATTCACATCTATCGCGCCCTCGAAAAAGACGATCGCCGATTCTTCGTCGATCAGGTGCTCTCTGAACGCACCAGGACCGAATGCTACCAACGGGGTGTTCAACCCGAGAAACTCTTCGATGGCCTCGTCGAAATCGGTGACGAAGTCGTCGAGCTCTTTAATTCCATGCCCCAAGGCGAGGCAACTCCCGGCGTTCTCATGAACCCCATCGGTGGCGGCCTCTTTCGCCTCGAAGTCGATCCCCGACGTGTCCGCGATTCACGCTTCCAGGGGTTCGACATGATCATGGAAAACGGCCAGTGGCGGCTGAAATGGTTTGTCGAAAAGAAGCAGTAGCTTTCCGTCAGTTGGCCGAACTGCGTCCCTTCAGCTTGGCCTCAGTCGTCATGGTCTTGCCATCACGCACATACGTGATCTTCACCACATCTCCCGGCTCATGCGCCGACAGCAGCGGCATCCAATCCTCGACCGATTTCACCTCTGTGGTGTTCCACTTGGTGATCAGGTCGCCGGCCTTCAACCCAGCCGCTGCGGCGGATGTATCCGGATACACATCGCCCACCAGCACGCCAGGATCAGATCCGGAGTAATCACCCGGCGCGATGCCGAAACGAACCTTCACGCCCCGCATGCTGCCACCACCAGTAGAGCCCACCGCAGCGTTGGGGTCCTGCTGTCCCGCGGCATGCGGATCTGAAGGCTGAGCCGACGGGGCCGCCGCATTCGTATCCGGATTCACCCGCGAACCGCCGCGCGATGAGACATCCGCCATGGGTGATTCGCTGCGACGCGATTCATCCGTTTCCGCATAAGGCATCTTGCGTGTGGTCGTCGCAAAGTCCATTCCCAGGCGATACACCAGGTCGCACACCTGCGCCGCACCCTCTGTGTTGATGGTGTCCGCGGTGTCTGCCGGGCTGTGATATTGCTTGGTGAGTCCCGTGAAGAAGAACAGCACCGGCACCTTCGCCAGGAAAAAGCTCGCGTGATCCGATGGGCCCAGCCCTCCCGGCTTGCGTCCGATGTTCATTCCTGAGTGATCAAAGTACGGTGTGACAAAGTCCTTAAGTCCATCAGCTGTGGCCAAGCCGGTCACTTCAAGTCGCCCCTGTCGCAAACTGCCGATCATGTCCATGTTCAGCATGATGGTGTGCTTTTCCGCCGGCGCGATCATGTTGCGCGTGTAGTAGCGTGAGCCATTGAGTCCGCTCTCTTCCGCGCTGAACCACAGAAACAACACCGATCGTGCGCTCGCACCAGCGGGGAGCGCGGCATACGCCTTGGCCATCTGTTCCGCCACCAGCAGATTGCCACTGCTGCCTGATGCATTGTCATCTGCACCGGGGTGCAGCTTGTTGCGTCCATCACTGCTCATCGAGCCAAACAGCCCCATCCCAAGATGGTCATAGTGAGCGCCGATGACCACAATTTCATCCGCCAGTGCACCCTTGCCACGCAGCATGCCTCCGACGTTCGCCGTTTCAATCGCTTGCCGATCAATCTTGGCTTCGAGCGTCACCGATCCACCGATCTCAATCACTTCCGCCTTTGCGTCCGCCGCTTCACGCATTGAAAGCAGGTTGCGGGGCGATCCGCACGATGCGAGCAGCCGGTCCGCCGCCTCGGGTGTCATCATCACAACCGGCCCCTGGCCGCTGCGGCGGCTGGTGAGCGAATCCACCGTTTCCAGCGTCTTCACGCGTGCGTCAGCCGCGCCGGGCGGATTCACAATTACCACTCCGCCAGCTCCTGCAGCAAACGCGCGGCGAACCTTGGATTCGAGCCCCGCGGCGATCGACCATCCCGAATCATCCGACCACTTGCTCTTGCCTTGGTCCGTCATCGGTTCAAAACGCAACACCATGACGATCGCGCCATTCAGATTGGCATCATCAGCAAACGTGGTCCATTGGCGGTCGGGTTCATTGATGGCGTATCCGGCAAACACGAGCTTGCCCGTCGCCTTGGCGCTCGAAGACAATCCCACGACATTGAAATCCGTGCCCGCAGCAAACACCTGATCCGGCTTCTCCGGCAAAGCAACAACTTGCGTGCTGGCGACCAATCGACCGCCATGGTTGAACCACTGGCGGTAGCTGTCACGGGCCGAACCCTCCGCCGCAGCTTCTCCGGGCTTGGCAGTGGGGAATGCCGGAGCCAGTCCAAAAGACTTTAACTGCCCCTCGATATACACCGCTGCCTTTTCGATTCCCGCCGAGCCGGGGGCGCGCCCCTCCATGCTGGGGTCGGCAAGCGTGAAAAGGTGCTGCTTGTATCGGGCCGACCAGTCGCTGAGCATGGCCGAACTCTGCGGCTGGTGCTTGGCTTCAGCAGCAACCGGTGCGTGATCGACAACCTTCACCGGTTCAAAGACCGTTGCCTGCCCGGCGGCAGTCCCCACCAAGAGGCAGAGTGTGAGCGCCGAAACCCCGAGGCCAAGCCCAACGACCGAAAATACGCCATGCCGCATGCTGAACTCCTGCTGTGCGCGTGAGACAGAGTGTATTGGCTGTCGGGTGGCCGAGGATTCGCCCGCCGACGCCCAAAACCCCAAGCCCATCGTCCGGGATGTCCACTACACTCTGGCGAATGCCAAGCCGCGATGTGCACTTGCCCGTGATCTCTCGCCCCTCCACGCCAGGGCGCCCTGCGTACGAGTCTTACGAGAAGAAGGAAAAGTGCGCTGTCGTCGGAATCTGGGGGGCAAGACAAACCGCCCGGCTCGCTTACCTCTCCCTCTACGCCCAGCAGCACCGGGGCCAGGAATCCAGCGGCATCTGCGTCTCTTCCGGCACCCGCCTCACCGCCACCACCGGCATGGGTCTGGTGACCGAGGTGTTTTCCGAGCTTGAGTTGAATCGCCTCGAAGCCCTGGGCGGCAAAGGTGCCATAGGCCACAATCGCTATTCCACCGCCGGTGGCTCCCTCTCCTGCAACGCTCAACCGTTTCTCGAGCAATACATCGGTGGCCAGGTATCGATTGCCCACAACGGGAATCTGATCAATGCGGATTTGTGGCGACACGAGTTTGAAAACAACGGCCACCTCTTCCACACCACCAGCGACACGGAAGTCGTGGTGCACCTCCTGGCTTCGCCAGATCAGCAGAAGTCGCACGATCCCGTCGCCATGACCATGCGCAAACTCCAGGGCGCATTCTCCCTCGTGCTTCAGTTTCCCGATCGCATCGAAGCCGCGCGTGACCCCTGGGGATGGCGTCCGCTGGTGCTCGGAAAGTTCCCTGATGGCGGCCACATCGTCGCCAGCGAAACCGTTGCCCTTGATGTCACGGGTGCTGAGTTCGTCCGCGAAGTCGAGCCCGGAGAGATCGTCACTCTTTCTGACGAAGGCGTCTCTTCGCGGCGATTTGCAGATCCCGCCGAGCGCCTGGCCATGTGCGTCTTTGAGCACGTCTATTTCGCCAATCCCGCCAGCAACGTCTTTGGACAGAATGTGCAGGCGGCCCGCGAAACGCTTGGCGAAATCCTCTCCCGCGAAGCCCCCATTCGCGCCGACTACGTCATGCCCATGCCCGATTCGGGCCGATCCGCCGCCGCGGGGTATGCTCGCGCCAGCGGCATTCCCTATCGCGAGGGAATCGTCCCCAATCGCTACGTCGGCCGCACCTTCATCAAACCCGATCAAAATCAGCGCATCGCGGCGGTTCGGTTGAAACTCAACGTCATCTCTGATCTGGTGCGCGACAAGCGCGTCATCATCGTCGACGATTCGATTGTCCGTGGCACGACCACCAAGGCCAAGATGGATCAGGTCCGCCGCGCTGGCGCCAAAGAGATTCATTTGCGAATTTCCTGTCCGCCTATTCGCCATCCATGCTATTTCGGCGTCGATTTCGCAACGAGAGATCAGCTCATCGCGCACGGCCGAACGGTGGATGAGATTCGCCAGTATCTGGGAGTGGACTCTCTTCACTTCCTCTCGCTGGATGGCTTGCTCTCCGCGATGCGCCGCCCGGGCAATCAGTATTGCAGCGCGTGCTTCAGTGGTGAATATCGCCTTGATCCAGAGCGGCCAGAGATCGGTTTTGAAGTCGATTCTGAACAGCTTCGCATGTTCGGCCACGTCAGTGCTAAACACGTTGCGAAGCCCTGAAGCGATGGGTGTTGGTATCGAGTGCTTGATATTCAATGAGACATCTCCTGCACCGGTGAGGGTGAAGGTTCGAAGCTGAGATTTTGAAAAGCAACGCGTGGATTCAGCAGGGTCGATCGCGAGCGCGGCGAGTGCCGGGGCTTTTCAGCCCGTCGGGCTGGGGGTGAATAGGCGGGGGTAGCCGCGTAGCGGTCCCCCCGTTGTTCGTTTGGGTTGGCTCGGCACCACGAAGTGGTGCGGGTGATGCGGAGAGTGGCGCACCTTCGGTGCTCAGGAATGAAGAAGGAAGAGTGTTGGGGGTCGATTCCTTTCCCGGGGTTGCCACCCCGGGCTCGTCATGAGCACCGCTTCGCGGTGAAGGCGAGGCAGAGACACACGGATCTGAATCAGGGTC
>CAYTYD010000102.1:0-10619 GCA_964441555.1 uncultured Phycisphaeraceae bacterium
GACTTCGAGGGCGTTGGCGCTCTTGAGCTCGATGCGCTCCAAGACGCGGATCATCTTGGTATCGGCGCCATCGATCTGATCTACGAGCTTACGAATCTGGGTGATGTCGTTTTCGCTGCCACTGACCACGACGGCGTTGAGACGCTCATTGGCATTGACGGCGACAGCGGCCTGGCCACGGCGGGCAACTTCACGATCGACATACATCTGCCGCAACGAGGTGACCGCTTCGGATGCGGGTGTACGGGAGAGCTGGATGATCTCCTGACGGGCAGTGCTGGCGACGCGGGCGTTCTCATCGCCGAGAGTCTTGATGAGCTCCTGAATGACACCAAGGTTCTCATCACTGCAGGCGACGATGAGGAGGTTATTGATCGGCTCGGCATCGATGCTGAACGCATCCTGAGGATTGCTGACTTCGCCAGCGCGGGAAGCGGCGGCGAGGCGTTCGCGCATGAGACGTTCGATACGAGGAGCCAATTGACGGACATCGACATCCTGCACCGAGACGATGTGGAAGCCGACGCTGTAATTGGCCTTTTCGCCGTCGAGTTTCTTGAGCAGGCCTTCGATGATGGCGAAGCTCTTGCCGCTGGTTGCGACGATGAGCGAATTGGTGCGCACATCGGCAGTGATGACGACACGGTCTTCCTCGCGCATGGCACCGGAGCGGTCGCGCTGGGCAAAGATGTCGCGCACGATGGCGGCGACGCGTTCGGCACCGGCATTCACGAGCGGGAACATCTGAACTTGATTGGATGCCGCGGCCTTCTCGACATCGAGAACCTTGACGAGTTCCTTGACGATGGCCGTGTTGCCCGGGGAGCCGACGACAATCAGGGCGTTCAACTGATCATCAGGAACAAGGACAAGGCCAGTCACCGGGGCGAACATCTCGCCCTCGATCACGCTGCCGGGTTCGCCAAACTTTTTCCCCTGCTGAGCCATGCGGAGACGTCCGTACATCTTCTGAAGGCCCAGTGCGTCTGGAGAGGTCGTGAACCCCTGCACCAGCACCTGCCGCAACTTGGTGGCCATGTCGGCAGCGCTGGCGTATTGCATGGGGACGATGACAGGTTCAATCCAATTGGAAACTTCTTCGCTGTCAAGATCCTTGATGAGGGATTCGACCAGATTGACGCTTTCTTCGCGTGCCGCGACGATGAGGGCGTTGGTGCGATCATCGATGGCGATGGCGACATCTCCGGCGAGGGCGAGACCAGCGGCGGAAGCGGGAATGCCACGACGCTGAGTGCCGGGGATTCGACGGAGTGATTCACCCTGTTCGAAGAGTTGCTTGAGAACAGCCTGCACGCGCGTGGCGGCGGCGTTTTGCAGGGGGAAAATGCGGACGACGACCGTGCCGGCCATCGGAAGGGTGTCAAGGGACTTGGCGAGTTCTTTGATGGCAGCGACATTGCCGGGGGTGCTGGTGATGACTAAGGCGTTGTTGTCGACATCGGCGACAATCTTCATGGGCTTGGAGAGATCGAGTTCGAGCTTGGATTGATCGACACCGGTACGGGTGATGTTGAGCCGACGAATCTGCTCGACGAGGGCCTTGGCGGGGCCGGTCTGGGCCTGCTGATCGGTGGGGTTCATCAGAGCCCGCAGTGTGGTACTGATGCTCTGAGCGGTACCGACCTTGAGTGGCACGATCTCGACGGTTTGCTCTGCATTGGCGGGGAGCGCGTCGAGAGATTTGACGAGTTCCTCGATCACTTTGCCATCGCCGGGGCTGGTCATGATGGCCAAGGCGCGGCGGGTGGTCATGGGAACGATGGTGATGGGCTCTGAGACCATGCCGGGACGATCGGCGGGCGCGGGCTTGGTGAGGCCCATGGCTTCGAGTTGCTTGGCAATTTCTGCGGGCTCGTTATTGACAACATCGACGACGAGGAAGGATTGACCGAGGCGTGCGGAGGGATTGGCATCGGTGGCGCTTGCCGCGGGAGGGGGAACATCGAGTTCGGCGATGACCTTGTTGATTTCGGTCAGCAGGCGCGGACTGGCGGCAATGATGAGGGCGTTGCTGGTGCGATCAAGCTCGACTGCGAGGGTTTCGCCCATCTGCTGAGCCATGGGAGCGAAGGTTTTTTGAATGGTGTCGCGAACTCGGCCAGCGGGGACGTTGGCAAGCTTGATGACGCGGGGTTCAGGGCGGGAGGCGACGGCCTGGTCTTCGAGGGTTTTCGCGATGGCGGAAATGGCAGCGAACTGCTCATCATCAGCGCGAATGATGAGGCAATCTGATGAATCGTCACCGATGATGAGGACGGCCCTAGGTCCCTTGGCGCGGGCTTCAGCGCCCTGGCGATTCAAGTACAGCTCGCGGATGGATGCGGCAACCACAGATGGCTTGCCGGTCTTGAGGGGAATCACGCGTGGCGGGGGAAGTTCCTTGTATTCCGCGACATCGAGCTGTTTGACGATGGACTTGATGCGATCGATATCCTGACGACCGCCGAAGACGATGAGGGAATTAGATTGGACTTCAGCGCTCACGACTGGCGTCGCGTCTTTATCCACGAGGACGGTCGGGGGTTGATAAATGTCTTCATTGCGACCGCTGTTGCCACGATTCTGATTACGGGCCTGGTCGCGGCGAATCTGACTTTCCAGGGGCGCGCGAAGGCCCTCATTGATGGCTCGGGCCACGCTGACGGCGTCGGCATTGGCGAGCACGATCACCTCGAACTGGCGACTGGTGTCGTATTCGGCGGTATCGAGCTTGGAGAGAAGGGCCTTCAGGCCGTCCCACTCGCTGGCATCGGCGCTGATGACCAGTGAATTGCTGGCCGGATCAGGAACGATGCTGACAGAGCGAGCACCGGGCGTCTTGGCCTCGCTGGCGTAGCGACCGTAGAACATGCCGAGGGCCTTGCTCACCTGCTCGGCGTTGGCGAACTGCAGTTTGACGAAATCGGTGCGGCGATCGGTGGTGCTGGGAACATCCAGATCCTTGATCATGCGCTCAATATCAGTGAGCTGATCGGCGGGAGCGGAAATGGCCAGGGAATTGTCGCTCGTGGTCCAATCGATGGTGGCGCTGGGTTCGCCGGGGGCGCTCGGACGGGAGCGGAGCATTTCACGCAAGGTGTAGGAGAGTTCGTCTGCCGCGGCGTGCTTGAGGACGAATCGCTTGAAGGACACGACAGCCTTGAGGGGTTCGGTGTCAATCTTGCGGATCTGCTCCATCACGAGAGCAACGGCATCTTCGGACCCGGTGAGAAGTAGCGCGTTGCTGCGGGCCAAGGGTGTAATGGTGACTTTGACGGATGGTGGAAGGGCAGCGCGCAGGGCAGTGGCAACATCGGTTGAACGTGATGAATTGAGCGTGACCGTGGTGATCTTGGCAGCGTCTTTGGTCGGCGGCTCATCGAGTGACTTCACAACAGCGTTGACCTGCTCGAGCATGGACTCGGGTGCGGAGACGAGTACGGCGTTGATCGTCGGCTGAGGAACGGCGACGACGCGACCGCCCTTGGCGGATGAATCCGGGAACATTGCCTTGATGGTGGAGGCCAGTTCCGAGGGATTGGCGTTCTTCAAGATGTGCAGCGACACGCGACGATCGGGGCCGAGTTCGGGCTGATCGATTTGCTTGACGAGCAGTTTGAGTTCCTTCATGCTCGCGGCATCGGCGGAGATGAAGAGGACGTTGCCATCGCCGGAACCGATGATGGACACACCGGATTGATTCAGGCCCATGGCCTGAGCGCGTTCGGCAAAGAACTGCTTGAGATTCTGGGCAGCGCGATCGGCACGTGCGTGTTCGAGAGCAATCGCTTCGACAGCGATGCCATCTTTGGTTTCGGTGGTAGAGAGATCGCGAGCATAGCCCATGGCCTGCTCAACACGGTCTTTCTTGCCAGTGAAGATGAGGGCGCGGCGGGAACGATCGATCTCGACTGCGACGCCATCGGGATCGGGGCCGCGCCAGGAACGCCAGCCGGGTGTGGCCATGGCACGCTCAATGACGTTCTTGATCGCCAAGAGATCGGCCTTCTCGATCGTCAAAGTCTTGACCGTGAGCGTCGAGCGTTCTTGTTGGGGAACATCCAACTGCGAAATGATGCGTTCGGCGGCGGCAAGAGACTCACCCTCACCCACCACAACGAAGGCGTTCATGGCCTCATTGGCTTCGAGGAAAAGCCGGTCACCGGGATTCTCCTGTCCGCGACGATTCCACTGACGATCCCATTGCAACTCGCTAATGACGTTCTGGATCGTGTTGGAAATTTCGTTCACTCTCGCGTTCTTGAGGGCGACGATCTTGAACTGCAGATTCTGGGATTCTGCCGGTGTGTCGAACTGCTTGGCCAATTTTTCGACGGTGGTGAAATCTTCATCACCTGCGGCGACGGTGAGAAGGCCACTGCGGCGATCACCCAGAATTGACACCTTGGCCACACCTCGCATACCAGCGCGTTGCTGCGCGGCCATGCGATCATTCAGGAACTTTGTGATGCTGGCGGCAACTGTTTCGGCGTTGGCGCGGTCAAGCTTGATGGTGCGAATCGGAAGCCCACCGGCGGCACCTTCGGAAAGGGAGGCAACGAGCTTGCCGACGGTTTCGAAATCAGTTGCGTTGGCAACGACGATGACGCCAGAGCCGGAAGGATCAGCGACGACACTGACGGGGCCGGTGAGGGACTTTGTTGGCCCACGAGACAGCGACAGAATAGTCTGATTGACCGCGCTGACGACAGCTGCGACGTCGGTGCCAGCGGCAACTTTGATGATGTGGACCGAGGCGGCCTCGGCGGGCATCTGCTTCTCGAGCTCGGCGATGAGCGCGGCGAGACGCTCTGCCTGGCGAGGAGAGCCGAGGATGATGAGAGAGTTGGTGGCAGGATCGACACCGATCGTGACGTCTTCGGTTTCAGCAGGTGCTGGGGCGGGGTCAGCAACACCGAGAATGGACGAGAGAAGAGCTCTCGCCATGGCGTTGTCGGCAGGTGGCGACTCCGTAGAGCCAGCGAGCTGCTTCTGATCGTTTTGCTGAACGCGGCCGGACTTCTTCCCGCCACCTGAAGGACCACTGGTTGGACCATCGGGCTTTGGCTTATCAGCATCATCATCGCCGGACTGCTTCTTCAGAAGGTCTTCGCTGGAGACCACATTGACCTTGACGCCGGATTGCTGCTCCATGAGACGACGCACGGTGCGGGCCATGAGCTCCGCATCGGCGCGACTCTTATCCACCGACACCATCCGCATCTGACGACTGGACGACAGCGTGGCTTTATCAAGCTTTGTGGAAAGCTCTTCAATCTGAGTCATCTGCTCAGCGGTTGCGCGGACAATGAGCGAATTGCTCGCGGCATCCACCTTGACCATCGGCGGTGTGCCGCCAGCATCTGCCCCCTTGAAGAGAGCGTCGATGGACTGGGCGAGCGATGAAGCATCGGCATTGATCAGCGTGATGATGCGCAAAGGGCGGGAAGCATCGATGCCGCGAGTTTTGGGATCGACATCGAGTTCCTTGACGAGTTCCTGGGCTAGCTCGATGACGGCAGAGGGACCAGAGACCAGGAGTGCGTTCAGCCGCGGCTCGGCATTGACCTTGACTGGAAGAGGTTGGTCCTTGGGGTTGACGCGAGAGAGATATTGAGCGCGTTGCCACTCAGGGAGTTTGTCGAGAGGATTCTCACGCTCGAGCATGCCCTGCAGAACGGGCGCGAGGACTGTGGCATTGGCGTTTTTCAGATAGAGAGTGCGAACGGATTGGCCAGCAGAATCGCTGACGACATCCATCTGCTCGATGAGCTTGCCGCAGCGTTCGACGATTGCCGAGGTGCCAGCCAGGACGATGGTGTTGCTGGAGGGTTCAGGTGTGATGGTCGGAGGATTCTCCGCCGCGGCGGGATCGAGGGCCAACACAGTCTTGATGGCGGTAGAGACCTGCTGTGCCTCAGCACGCTTGAGCTTGATGACGCGGACATCCGCCGCGGAATCAACGGATTGACGATCAAGAGATTGAATGAGTGCATCAGCCACAGTGCCGATGGCGGAAGGAGCGGTGATAAGGAGCGTGTTGCTGCCGGTGTCGGCTGCGACCTCGATAAGCGACTTGGGGTCGATGTTCTTGCCTTCGGCAGCGAATTGATCGCGCAGGCGACTCAGGAGCATCTTCTCAACGATTGGTTGCAGTTTGACGGCGCGGGCGTTCTTCAGCGGGAACATCCGCAGCGTGGTTTGGGGACGATCCGCGACATCGCCACCATCGAGCTGCTTCACAACCGAATCAACTTGGGCAAAGATCTCCTTGGGGCCGCTGACGATGAGCGACTTGGTGCCCGGTTCGACATCGACCGTGACCTTGCCACTGGAGGCGGCACCGAGTGCACCACTGGCGGCTAGGTTTCGAAGCGCGGTCGCGACGGCGTTGGGCTCGCCACGCTGTATGGAGTAGGTCTTGAGTTCGTGCGCATCGGCGGACTTGGTCGTGTCAAGTGACTTGACCAACTCTTCAAAGCCCGCCATGCGCTTTGAGGGTGCATCGACGATCAGCGCGTTGGTGGCAACATCGGCGCGAACCGTGATCTCCTTGGGCTGCTTGAGATCAGGCCTTGGTTGACCGTTGCGCGGATCGCGCGGAATTGGCGGATCCGGATACATCTGATCGATGGTGCGGGCCAGGTCTTCGGCGCGGGCAACCTTCAATGGGAAGATGCGGATCTCGCGTCCAGTGGCATCGACCTTCTGCGTGTCGTTCAGACTCTCCACGATCTTCTCAATCTCAGTCGCCACCTCGGGCGGAGCCGAAACCAGAAGTGTGTTGGTCGCCGGATCAGCATCGATCTTGACCGGCTTCTTGGCACGCTCATCCTGCGGGCGCTGGTCGTAGGTTTTGCTCAGCATCTGAGCGAGGTTTGCGGCATCGCTGCTCTTGACTTTGATGATGGTGAGTGGCTGAGCTGCGCCCTCTTTGGCGACATCGAGCGAACGCACCATGGGATCGATCACGGCCAACTGCTCGGCGGTCGCGGCGATCATGATGGAATTGGTGCTCTCAAGCACCTCAACCACGAGCTCGGGCCCGCCACGCACGCGCAGAGCGCCCGAGGTCTGGGAAAGTTCTTTGAGAAACTTGGCTACATCGGCGGCCTTGGCGAGCTTGAGCTCAATCAGCCGCACTTCACGGGCCGGACCGGCCTGCTTCTGCAGTTCTTCGAGAATCTTGGCGATGCGCTCCATGCCGGTGGCATCTGCCACAACGGCAAGGGAGTTCTTGGATTCATCGATCGTGATTTCAACGGGATTTGCGCCAGGAATCTGCGCAATCTGACCTTGGTAGATCGCCAAAGCGCGATCGCGCACTTCGGAGGCCTTGTTATTGACGACGGTGAAGATGCGCAAGGACTTCTCGACGGGGACTGCCTGAAGTTCTTTGAGAATCGTCTCAACACGAGTGAACGTCATCTCATCGCCCGCGACGATGAGCGTGCCACTCTTTGGCTCACTTTCCACCATGACCTGCACGGCGGGCGCGCCCTGCTTGGCGGGCTCTGAAAGCAATCCCAGACGCGCCAACTGATTCAGTGTCTGAGTCACGGTCTGCAGATTTGCACCGGTGACTCGATACGTGCGAATCTGCGCTGCGGCGGGAAGTTCAACACGATCCAACTTTGACACCAGCTCGGCGATGGAATCCAATCGCTCGGAGGGCGCATCCACGATGAGCGAATTGCTTTGTGTCTCAGCGGTGACTGTGATCTCCTTGGGCTGCTGAGCCCAAGGCATGGGGCGACCCTGTCGATCCAGCGGCACAGGGGGAATGGGATACAGCTTGTCCAGTGCCGCGGCGACATCTGCCGCGCGAGCAGACTTCAAGGGGAATATCTTGCTGGCACGCCCCTGCTTCTTTTCTTTGTTGAGCTCTTCGACAAAGTTCTTGATGGCCTCCAAAGGTTCAGGTGCCGCAGACACAATCAGCGAATTGCTGGATGGGTCGGCCTTGATCTCGACGGGCTTAGCCGAACGATCCGCTTGCGAGCGCTGGGCGTACTGCGAGCTGAGCATCGTTGCAACTTCAGCTGCGTTAGCGGTTTTCAAGGGCAGGATCTGGAGAGGCGGCATGTCCGTGCTCTCGATTCGATCCAACCGCTTGACGAAATCAGCCACGCTGACCTGCGTAGCTTCATCCGCGACCACCACCAGCGAATTGGTGCGATCAATCGGCGTGAAGATGGCATCGGTGGCCTTGCCGGGCTGCTGAGGATTCGCGGCAGCGAGCAACTGCTTCAACGGCTCGATAATTGCGGAGGCCTGCGCATGCTGCAGGTCGATCACCTTGGTGCTGGGTTTTGGAGCGTTATCGATGCCCGCAACAAACTGCTCAAATTCAGCGACTTCATCATCCGGCCCGCGCACGATGATGCCGAGCCCATCCGGAGTCGGCGCGTAACGCAGATTGCTGGCCTGCTTGCCACCAAGCAGCTTGGTTGCGATTCCTTCGATCTGGCCAGCAGTGACGCCGCGAGGACGCAGGATTGCCGTGCGACTCTCAACCGTCGCGCCACGAACGGGCGGCAATGCATTGCTGCCGATCGCACTCTTGGGATCAATCTCCGTCAAGAGACTCACACCCTGGGTGATTAATGCCTTGGGCCCGACGAGGGTGATCTTGCTCTGTTCTGGCAGGGGAATCACCACCGGCTTGGTCTTGGGGTTCATCGCGGCGTAGAGGGTGTTGACCTTTGCCGCGGCGTCGTCGGCGGTCATGCCTGCAAGGACAACGCTGACCATCTGCATCTGATTCTCATCACTGACGACCTGACCGGGGCCGGTTGGCGCCACCATTCCTCCGGGCGTGTCGAGAAGCTTGATGAGGTCTTCCACCACGCGCACGCGCGCTGCAGGACCGACGACCAAGATGGAGTTGGTTCGATCGTCCGCCGTCATCGAGACGCCGGTGACCGCCAGATCTTCCACCACGCGTTGCTGGTTGTCTTTTTCCACCAGCACGGTGCGGCGGCGTTCTCCGGTGAGCGACTTGAGCGCGGCAAGCACGTCCTTGGCCTGAGCATATTGCAAGGTGAACAGGCGAATTGTCGAATCAATCGGCTTCACAGAGTCGATCGTCTTGACAATGTCAGCGATGCGACGGCATTGGGCCGCCGTCTCCATCACGATCACCATGTTCTGAATCGGGACTGCCGTGACTGCGCCGTAGGGCCCGAGCAATTCCTTGATTTGGGCGGCAACCTTGTCGGCCTGAGAATTCTCCAAGGACAACGTCAGCGTCATCATCTTGTCCGCGGTGAATTCGTCGGGCACCTTGCCGTTCACCACCGGAGTCGCTCGCTTGGCGGCATCCTTGAGCTCAGCTAGGTACAGGAACTCCTTCTCCTTGCGGAGCTGGACACCCTTCAGCATCAGATTCTGATTCAGAATCGATAATGCCTCGTCAAACGAGTACATCGAGGTGCTCAGAAAGGTCATCTGGCCGGCGGGAACAGCGGCCTCAAAAATCACCGGCAGACCACTCTCACGCGCAAAAAGATCGATCGCCTGATCTAGCGGCATGTCCTTGAAATTGAACCGGATCATTCCGGGCGGCACAGCTGGCACCGAAGCCGCCGGAGCTGGAGTAGCCGGAGCGGGAGCAACCGGTGCAGGTGCCACTGGAGTCACGACCGGAGCATTGCCGGGATCATCTGCCCACACGCTGCGAGGCACGCCTGCCGATGCGACAAGGGCAGCCGCCACTACTGCTGACGTACCGGTCCGTCCAAGACCACGACCAAAACCACGATGAACTCGCATCGACATACTGCTGCCCTCCGCCAAGCGAAAGGCCCTGCCCAACTGTCGGCCCTGCATCACCGTGTGGAGATCCCTCCATGCGAGACGCCGACAGCAAGCCGGGGCTCCGCCCGACAATGACCCAACCACCGAATCCCCCGACCCGCAACCCGACACTGATCCCATCCGACTCCGAAGAACGTTCCGAACGCCTCACGCCGCTGACTCATCGGGCGAAGCGAACGCCAGTTGTCTCAAGAACTTAAACCCCGGCAGCATTGCCGAGGGCTTGGTCTCGGAGTTTACTGGCTGGTCGGTTGCCGTGCCGCCAACGACTCTCCATTGTGGAGTCGAAAACGCTTTCCGGCAATCTCAAGTTCGGCAGATTCTCCATCTGCGGCGATCAAGACGGCGTCGAGTACCGCCCCACCGATTCTGACGGTCAGCTTTTCATTGGTTTTGACGTTGTGAAAGAATGCTTCGGATCCTCGCGAACTGGTCATGACCCCCGTCAAACGCCAACTGCTGTAATCTGGAGCAATAACCGACACCTCGGGGGCCGGAGTCGTTCCATCAACGACCGCGATCGGCGGCGGCGTATCACCAGGCGAATGGTCCTTGACCTTGGGTTCACGGAAAATATTGCGCGATGCAAATACCTTCCAGATCTTGAGCTGCTCATCCGATGGAGCGGCGATCGTGGGTTCCTTGTCGGTTGTCACCAGATCTGGCAGATACAAAGTTGCCAGCTCGAATCGCACATTGAAACGACGCCGATCTGTTCCATTGGGACGGATCTGAACCCCTTCCAGACGGTGGACCCACGGCTGAGACTGCAACGTCGCAAGGGCGATCCCCACCTGTTC
>CAYTYD010000103.1:0-10540 GCA_964441555.1 uncultured Phycisphaeraceae bacterium
CGCCGGGTTACAGGCGGGGTCTGCCGGGTAGTGATGAAACGCAAACGATGCCGACCAATCCTCTGAAAGAACTTCTGAGATGATCGCCTGCACCTCACGCGTGCCGGATTCCTGGTAATCACCTACCAGAGTGATCTTCGCCAATCCAACACCGCGTTGTCGCGCCGCTTGCTCACGCATCTCGATCGAAGCGGCACGCCACATGGCCAAATACTTTTCTTTCGCAAGTGGTGGCTGGTCTACCCACTGCGGATCCCATTCGGCGCTGGCAGTCGCTTCAAGAACGGCATTGACAATCCGCGTCACTGTGCCCGGGTTCTCCCAGCCCGCGCATTCCACTCCATTGACAAAGACCATGGGTGTGCGGCTGATGCCCAGCTTCATCGCCTCGGCGACATCGGTCTTCACGCGATCCAGCGATTCGCGGCCAGTGAATGCCGCCATGAATTGATCTACCGCCAAACCCTGATCGGCAACGCGGGAACGCAGTTCCGCCTCTGTGAACCCTCCGCCTCGGGAAAAGAGCCAATGGTGCATTTCCCAGAAACCAAGTGTGCCACCCACCATTCCCGCGGCCTCCGCAGCGCGCGCCGCCCAACAGGCATTTGCATGCAGGGTCTGCGGCACATTCTGATTGCAATCGCGGCAGAAAGGAAAGTGCTTCATCGACACCGACACGTTTGGCTTGTCGGCAAGGTCCACAAGCTCACGATCAAGCTTCTGACAATCCGCACATTGAAAATCGCTGATCACCACGATGCGCACACGCGGCTTCTCGGATCCAAGGTGGTAACGACCCGTGAAGCGTGCCACTTCATGTGCAGCTGGCTCAGGCAATCGCTTCACTGAAGACGCCTGCGGTGTGGCGACTTGCTGCGCAACCTCTTTCGCGGCGTCCGAAGCCGCCACCTGCTGTTTCTTCTGCACAAAATGGCGCTCGGCAACTCCACCGCCCAAGATGATCAGCAGCGCCGTGGAAATCGCGGCGATCCATCCCCTTCCAACAGGTGCGTTCCGCGCGCCGCGAGGGGCGGACTCAATCGCCAGCCACATCACGAGCACGCCCGCGTGCGCCGTTGCGCAATACGGACACCAGAATCGCTGCGTTGCGGCGATCACGACGAAAAAGATGCTTGTGGCGATGAGGGTGCGCGCCATCCACCGCAAGACCCTCAAGCTGGTCGCGCCCAGCACCAGGACCAACGCACCCGCGTACGTACCACATCCGACCAGAGCGGTCGACACTGACCACGCACCCAGCATCAGCCGCCCCCAACTGGACGCGCCCGCTTCCGCGCACCCCTTCCAACCGGGCGGAGCCAGCGATGTTCCCTGCAATGAGCTGCCGCAGCCGGGAAGGGCTGTCGGCATCACCGAAGCCCAGACAAGAGCCGCACTCGCGCTCAGGGCAATGACAAGGCCTTGCAATGCCAATACCTGCCGAAGTCCGGATAAGCGGTCCGATTGCGGGAACCCGGCGGCACCGGATGCCGAATGGTCTGAAGTCGTGGGCATTCGCCCACATCGTTGCCATGATCAGGAGCTGCCGCACGCTGCGTCCTAGAACGGAATTGAGGCCACTTCAACCTCTTGCAGCGTGTGGTATTCTGGCATGGTGTCTGGTGGTTCGGGAACCCCTTCGCTCAAGAAAGTTGATCATGCGTTCACATCTGACGTTCGTCTGCGCGTTGACTCTGGCATGCGTGGCTGGAACGCCCTCGGCACTTGCCCAGGTCGCGGGTCCCACACCTCTTTCCCCACCGGGACAGATTGAAGGTCGTCAGACCATCAACATTCCCATCACGCTCAATCGTCTTGATCGATTGCACGTCACGCCCAAAGGTGTGCGCCCGCCAGTGGATTCCGATTTCGGCATCTCTGCGTGCAATGTCGTCAGCAGTCACACCGATGCCAACTTTGGCGGCGGCAACTTCGTTATTCAGGCCGGCTTTGCCCAGCAGGAAATGTTCGCGGCCACCTACACACTGAATCCCAGTGACTTTCCCATCAAGCACTCTCTCACTGAAATCATCGTCGCGACCAGCGCCACCAATCAGACCACCACGACGCAGTGGTCAATCCTCATCTGGGAAGGCGAACCCAACACCGGCAATCTGATTTTCCAGGAGAGTTCCGATGGTGACCTGCTCCCCCACATCGTGATTCCTGGCGGCACCAACGGCGTCAATCTGCAGTTCTCCATCGACGCCGGCGATCCTGATCAGATCATCATCAACGACAACGGCTCGCACAAGTTCACCGTCGCCTTCCGCATTGATCGCCACCACAATCAGACGCAAAATCCCTGTTTCACCGCGCCCCCCACGAATAGCAATGCCTTCCCCTGCACTGACACTTCCGGGCTCTCTCAAGGCGGAGCCAACTGGCTCTACGGCGTGAACTGCGGCTCATTCGGTTGCCCACCCAACGGTGGCTGGGCCAAGTTCAGCAACCTCAACCAGCTCTGCCGCCCCACTGGCGATTGGGTCAGCCGCACCACATGGTCGAGCGTGAATTGTCAGCCCGGCATCGGCGCGTGCTGTCTTCCCAACGGCAACTGCGTTGTCACGACCTCCGGTGATTGCTCCACGCAGGGCGGCGTCTATCAGGGCGATTTCACCGACTGCACCACTGTCTCTTGCCCCCAACCAGTGGGTGCCTGCTGCTTCAGCACCGGCTTCTGCATCAGTAACCTCACCGAGGCCCAGTGCGCTGGAGCCGGCGGCACCTTCCAGGGTGTCAATTCTCAGTGCAATTCCAACAGCACCTGCCCCACCGGCGCGTGCTGCCTCCCCGATGGCTCCTGCATCACCGCCACACCCGCACAGTGTGCCACGCAGGAAGGCACCTACCGCGGCAACAACACCAACTGCTCCACCGCCAACTGCCCGCAACCCTTGGGTGGCTGCTGCTTCTCCACCGGCGGCTGCCTGATCCTCCGCCAGGATCAGTGCATTGGTGCCGGCGGCACCTGGGGCGGACCCGGCACGAACTGTGTCGACGCCAACGGCGACGGCCGCGCCGACCTGTGCTCGCCACCGTGCCGCGCCGATTTCAACAGCGATGGCACGCTCGACTTCTTTGATTATCTGGACTTTGTCGCCGCCTTCAGCGATAACAGCCCGAATGCCGACTACAACGTCGACACCGTGGTCGACTTCTTTGATTATCTGGACTTTGTCGCCGACTTCAGCTCAGGGTGCTGAATCCCGCTTTCGTTCCGCCCTATCGGACCATGGGCCCGGTCGGGACACATCGATGAGAGACACGCACACCCGAACGGCGCCGTTCGGGTGTTTGCGTTATAGGGCCTGACTGATCTTTCGCGATTGTGGCTTGATTTCTTGGTGGCCGGGAAAACTTTGGTGAATATGAGACTTCGGGCGTTGATTCCCGGTCTCGTTCATCGTTATCTTCCTGTTCCCGGTCGCGCCTTCGTCGCGCCCGGACTTTGGAGAGGTTTCCCATGCGCGCACTTATCAACCGCCTGTTCGGTTCTGCTGTCAATTCCACCTCATCCACCATCCGCCGCTCTGGCGAAGCCCGTGGTGCGACCTCCCCGAGTCTTGAGGCACTGGAATCGCGGCAGATGCTCGCGGTCGTGGTCTGGGACGGCGGTCCAACCGGAACCGCAACCGACTTCAACACCGCCGCCAACTGGGCGGGTGATGTGCTTCCCGGTCCGGCCGACACCGCCGTGATCAATACCGCCGGCAGCACCATCACCTTCTCATCCGGCACACGCACCATCACCAATCTGGAAACCAGCCGCGACATTCAGTTCAACGGCGGTTCACTGGTTACCAGCGGCACAAACGCGATCACCGCCGTTCTCCGCATGCAGGGTGGCACCCTGAATGGTGGTACTTGGAACCTCACCGGCTTTGGTGCTTTCAACTTCACCACATCCGGCGGCACGCTCGCCAACCTCACCACCACCAGCGAACTCAACATCGGCGTCGCCAGCGGCTCGATCACACTCAGCGGCACCACCTCCACCGGCATCATCCGACTCTCTGGCAATAACTCCAATCTGAATCTCGCGCCCGGCTACACACTCAACGCCAACGTCATCGCCGAGGGCACCGGAACCAGCACGCGCTCGATCACCTTCGCCTCCGGCGGCACCGGCACCGTCACCATCAGCCCCTCCTCCACCATCACTCTGGGCGTCAGCTCCGGCTCCGGACTGATTCTTCAGCAATCTAGCGTTGCCACGCTGATCAACAACGGCTTGATCGTCAATGAGAATTCGTCACAGACACTCACCGTCAGCGTTCCCGCGTTTACCAACGCCGGAACACTTCGCGCAACCGCTGGCAATCTGACCGTCAGCTCGACCGGCGGTTGGATCAACAACGGCACGATCGAGGCCGCTGCGGCAGGCATCGTCAACCTCGGCGGCACGTTCAACGCGAGTGCTGGCGAAGGCACCTTCGGCACCTCTGCTGGCGTGTTGAATCTCACGGGAACACTCACCAACACCGGCAACACGTTTGATCTCTCCCCCACCACCACCGGCAATCTGCGCATCGCCGGTGGCACTCTCAGCAACGGTTTCGTCAACGCGACGGGTGGAAGCGTGGTGGCGGCCACCGGCAACGGTGGCACACTCGCCAATGTCGCCATCACCGGTGAAGTTTCTGCGGCACTCACCAGCTCGCAGGTCACGCTCTCCGGCGGCACAACGTTTACGACACTGCGGATGAGTGGCAGCAACTCCACGGTGAATATGGCGCCGGGATACACCCTCAATAGCGCCATTATCGCTGAAGGCGCCGCCACCGGCTCGCGCGACCTCTACGCGGCCACAGGTGGTGCGGGAACCGTCACGATCAGCTCCACAGGCAGCATCACTGCCGCCAGCGGCGTCGGTGCCGATGTGCGGATTTTCCAATCTTCCGCCGCGACGCTCGTCAACAGCGGACTGATTGTCAATCAAGCCGCAGGACGCACCCTGCAGATCACCAGCCTCAATGTCTTCACGAATGGTGCGTCAGGCGTGGTTCGCGCCACAGCCGGCACCGTCAGCATCGGCGCCACCAACTGGACAAACGCTGGCACCATCGAGAATGCCGCCGGTTCGACGATCATTCTCGCTGGCACATTCAACACGGCCAGCGGCATCGGTACATTCAACACCGAGCCCGGCAACGTGCTGGTGAACGGAACGGTGAACAATGTTGGCGGCACGATTACCCTCAACACAACCACAGGCGACTGGACCATGCTGGGCGGCACTATCAGTGGCGGCTCACTGGTCTTGAATGGTGTCGCGCTGAACACCTCCACATCCGGAGGCACATTGGCCAACCTGGCGATCACCGGCGACGTGCTCCTGAGCGTCACAAGTGCGCAGGTGACTTTGTCTGGAACGACCTCGTTTACCACGCTGCGAATGGCTGCGGGAAACACCACGGTGTACACCACGCCTGGGTACGTGATTAACAGCCCCATCGTCGGCGAAGGTGCCGCCTCCGGCACACGCGATATCTACGTGGCTGTTGGAGGCGCCGGAACAACCACCATCAGCAGCACCGGCAGCGTCACCGCAGTCAGCGGCATCGGCGCTGACATGCGAATCGTGCAGTCCTCCGCAGGCACGCTGATCAATAACGGCCTCATTGTCAATCAAGCTGCGGGACGCACCTTCCAGTTTGTTTCCCTCAACACCTTCACCAATGCCGCGACGGGCATCGTCCGGGCCACGGCTGGCGGAGTCAGTATCGGGGCCGTGAACTGGACCAACGCAGGCACGATTGAAAATGCTGCAGGATCGACCATCACCCTTGCTGGCACATTCAACACCACCGGCGGCATCGGTACGTTCAACACCGAACCCGGCAATGTGCTGGTGACCGGAACCATCAACAACACAGGTAACACCATCACCCTTAACGCCACCACCGGCGATTGGACCATGCAGGGCGGCAACTTCAGTGGCGGCTCATTGGTCTTGAACGGTGTCCCCCTCAACACCACTACGACCTTCAGCACACTGACCAATCTGGCGATCACCGGCGAAGTGATTTTGAGCGTATCGAGTGCCCAGCTCGCTCTCTCGGGCACGACCACGTTCACCACATTGCGCATGTCCGGAGGCAACAGCACGCTGTACACCACGCCCGGATATGTGATCAACAATCCCATCATTGGCGAAGGCGCTGCCACCGGTACCCGCGACATCTACGTGGCGTATGGTGGCGTTGGAACAACCACCATCAGCAGCACGGGCAGCGTGACCGCAGCCAGTGGCATCGGCGCGGACGTGCGTTTCATTCAATCCTCGACGGGAACGCTCATCAACAACGGCCTGATCGCCAATCAAGCCGCAGGCCGCACGTTTCAGATCTTTAATGTGAACACCTTTACCAATGCCGCGACCGGCACCGTGCGGGCCACGGCCGGCGGAGTCAATATCGCGGCTGTATCGTGGACCAACGCTGGCACAATTGAAAATGTCGCTGGATCCTCCATTACGCTCAACGGCGGATTTAATGTCACCGGCGGCATCGGCACCATGAACACTGCCCCCGGCGACGTCTTTGTCGCTGGCACCATCAACAACACCGGCAGCACCATCACCCTCAACACCACCACTGGCGATTGGACGATGCTGGCCGGCACGATCAGTGGCGGATCGCTCATCCTCAATAATGGCGTCACGCTGAATACCACCACATCAAACGGCACGCTGGCCAACGTTGCCGTCACCGGTGAAGTCATTCTCGGTGTTTCCAGCGCTCAGCTGATTCTTTCCGGCACGACATCGTTCACCGCGCTGCGCATGAGCGGGGCCAACAGCACCCTCTACACCACACCGGGCTACACCCTCTCCAGCCCCATCATCGGCGAGGGCGCTGCCACCGGCACCCGCGATATCTACGTCGGCTACGGCGGAGTTGGCACCACCACCATCACCACGACAGGCAGTATGACCGCCGCCAGTGGCATCGGCGCCGACATGCGTGTGTTGCAATCATCAAACGGCACGTTGGTCAACAACGGCCTGATCACCGTGCAGGCCACGGGACGCTCAATCACCATTCAACCCGGCACCTTCACCAACAACGCGAGCGGCATCGTTCGTGCTGGCGTCGGCAATGTGAATATCGCCGCGACGAACTGGACCAATGCCGGTTCGCTCCAAGTCTCCAGTGGTGCCACCATGCAACTCAACGGCACATGGAATACCACCGCAGGCGAGGGCACCCTTGCGAACGCCGGCGGCACTTTCTACATCGACGGAACGATCAACAACACCGGCAATACCATCGAACTGAACTCCGGCACGGGATCTCTGGTCATGCGTAGTGGTGCCGTCTTGAATGGAGCCATGACCTTTGCCAATGGCTCTGCAGTCCTGGGTAGTTCCACACTGGGATTCCTCCGGAGCGTCGCCATTAATGGCGAATTGAACCTCTCTGCCGCGAACACTTCACTTGGCATCGGCGGCACGACCACCTTCACTGCCTTCCGTCTCACCGGCTCCTCCGTCAACCTCTACATCGAACCAGGCACCACGATGGCATCACCGATCACTGCTGAAGGTGCGACAACCGGGGCTCGCCAGATCATCATGAACTATGGCGGCAGTGGCGCCATCACCATCGCTCCTGCCGGATCAATCCGCGTACTCGCTGGCTCGGGTGCAGACCTGCAGATTTCCCAAAGCTCGTCCTCCAACGTTTTCAACTCCGGTGTCATCTCTTCTGAGGCCGCGGGCCGCACACTGCTGCTGGGCGGTACCAACTTCACCAACAGTGCCGACGGAGCTCTTAACTCGCTGGCTGGAACACTCCGCATCGCCCTCAGTGGCGGCTTCATCAACTTGGGCACGGTCACGGCCACGGGCGGGGCGATCGTTTCCCTGGAGAGCAACATTAATGCAACTGGTGGTCTTGGCACATTCAATACCGCCGCAGGCGTCGTCAACATCGTCGGCACCATCAACAACACCGGCAACACCATCGTCACCAACAGCGCCACGGGTTCGTTCAACCTCACGACCGGCACCATTTCGGGCGGTGCCATGACATTGCTGAATGGCACCACCCTGAATGCTCCCATCAACTTCAGCACGCTGACCAACGTCGCCATCGCCGGCGATGTGGTCACCAGCGGCGGGGGCAGCGTCCAGTTCGTCGGCACAACCACATTCAGCACGCTTCGCCTGACAGGCAGTGGTGGCGGCTACTTTGCTCCCAACTTCGTGCTCACCTCTGCCGTCACCGTAGAGGGCCCTTCGAACGCTGCACGGAACTTTGTGGTGGCCTACGGGGGTGTCGGCACGTTTACCGTCGCACCCGGCGCCAGCATCCGCATGCTCGCTGGCCTCGGCGGTTCGTTGACGATCAGCCAGTCTTCCGTAGTGTCCGCTTTCAACAACAACGGCCTTATTTCCAACGAAGCTGCAGGCCGCACGATGACGATTTCGCTGCCGACCTTCACCAACAACGCCACACTTCGTGCCAATGGTGGCACCGTTGACATGTTCATCACCTCTCAGTTCATCAACACCGCCACCATCGATCTCGGACCTGGCGGCCTCCTTCGCGTGAATGGTGCCAATGGCTTCTTCAACGACACCACCGGCACCATCAACATCACCCTCGGTGGACCGGCAACCAGCCAGTATGGACGCATTCAGACCACCGCGAGCAATGTCCAGCTCGCAGGCACGCTCAACCTGACGATTCCCGTCAACGTGACGATCCCGATCGTCTCTCGCTTTGACATCATCACTGTTCCCGGCAATCGCGCCATCAACGGCAACTTCACCACCATCAACCAGCCCCCGCCGGGCCCCGATGGTAAGAACTTCTTCCTGGTCTCTCCCACCGTCTACTCGTTCGTTTATTCATCGCTGGCTGACTTCAACAGCGATGCCGTGGTCGACCTGTTCGACTACCTCGACTTTGTCGCCGCGTTTGCTGCCAACGACCCCACTGCCGACTTCAACAACGACTTTGCCATCGACTTCTTTGACTACCTCGACTTCCTGGTCATCTTCAGCCGCTTCTAAATCACCTCGAAGCAATCTGATCTGAAGTGTCAGATTGAAAAACTCAGCCGCCCTTTCGAGCCACAGTGGTGTGTGACTCGGAAGGGCGGCGTTGTTTTTGTGATGTGCGGTTTCGCGGGCTCAGGCCGCAGCGCGGGTCTTGGTCTTGACCTGCTGCGTCTGAGTCGTTGACTTGGCCGCAGGAGCATTCACGCGGGTCTTGCCCACGGTGCGCTGATTTGCCGTGGCGCGGCGTGCCGCCTCGTTGGTCAAACTGTCCACCAGTTCAAGCGGATCAGCCGCCCAAAGGTCAGCGCCGATTTCTTCGGCCAGGCCCTCAGCGCGATTGAAAACACCGCCGCCAACAACAATCTGGGTCTTGTCGTTGCCGCCGATCTCACGCATGTTGTCGATGATGAAGCGGATTCCGGGCAGATCACTCGCCGCTGAGCAGAACATCAGGAGTACATCGGGACGCACTTCCTGCACCTGAGCCATGATCTCATCAGGTGACACGCCGCCACCCATGAAGCGGACGCTGTAACCAGAGTCTTCAAGAAGGTCGATGGCCATCTGCGCACCGAGTTCCTCAGACTGGCTCGTGCCGCACGCGGCGAGAATGGTGCGGCCGCTGCCTGCGCTGCTCAGATTGAGCTTCATTGCCGATTGATCAATGAGCACACGAAGCAACCGCGTGGCAAAGTGGTAGCTCATGCTGGTGAGCTGATCCTGCTTCCAGAGCTTTTCGATGGTCTCATACGTGGGCCAGAAGAGATCGGTCATCACGTGGCGTGGGTCGATCCCCTGCGCCTCGCACTCGTTGACGATCTGGCGGGCTGCCGGACGGTCGCCGTTGATCAGTGACTCAAAGAACCGTTCCAGCACAATCTGCTGACTCATGACACTGTCCCCTTCGCGGGCGCCCGAGCCGAGTGGCCGGATACGCCGCGTGCAGGTCTCGCCATCTCCGCTGGCCAAGGCCTCGTGTTTCAGATTGGCAGATCGCTCCAGATCCGCCCACGCGACGCGAAGACCGCACGTTCCGGGGAGTGCACGTTCTCTGTGATCCCCGAAGCCGCGGCAATCTCGTCGCGTTCTGCCTATCGAGCCACCCTGCCGCCACACACACATTTCCGACCGGGCCAAAATCGCCGGTGGAGTGAAATGGACGCGCAAGGCCGATAACAGTGATCAGTCGTTTGCGATTGATTGAGTTATAGGTCGTTAACGGGGTTTGTAAGCCCGATAACAAACGCAGATGCCAAAGGTCAATGGAGTCGCAGAAACGTCCGAGAATCCGACCATGCGCAATTCCTGCAGCATCTGGTCACGTGTAAAGAAAGAATCGACGCTGGCCGGGAGGTACTTGTAGGCACCGGAGCGATCACCACTAATCAAGGTGGCGGTTCGGGGCATGATCCAGCCGCAATACAGGTCGTAGCCCCAAGACATCGGCGGGGTGCGAGGGCGATCAAATTCCAGCACGATCAGGCGGCCGCCGGGCTTGAGCACTCGGAAAAACTCTGCAAAGGCGCG
>CAYTYD010000104.1:0-10507 GCA_964441555.1 uncultured Phycisphaeraceae bacterium
CCCGCCGAAGCGCCGGCCCCCGCAGCCGCGCCCGCGGCTGTCCCCGCCCCCGATAAGAAGTAATTCCTCGTTCATCTATCACGCAACCCCGCGCCAACGTGTGGGGTTGCGATTTTCGCCGCACGCTTCACACACGTTCTCATGCTCAAAAATACACTATTGCGAGTGCTTGTCATCGTCGCCTTTGCCTCTGGTCTGGGCTTGGCTGATCAGTGGCGTCGTCCCGTCAAACTCTCCCTTGATCCAAATACTCCTACCGCCGTTCAGCCCAATTCCGCAAGCACGCCAACCCCAACCAATTCCACCACAACTAACTCGACATCAAATCAATCCGCCACACCGACCTCAACACAGGCCGCGGCACCTTCCAACCCCACTCCGACACCCCCGACTCCGCCGCAAGGCCCGCATGTGACCCTCGCCCAGGCCTTCGACTTCTGGAATCAGGGCGTCACGTTCCTCGACGCTCGCACCAAGGCCGAGTATCTCACCGGCCACATTCGTGGTGCCAAGCTTCTCGATCCCAACGAATTCACGAGCGACGAATCCCGCGCCATCATCGCCACGCTTCATCCATCTCTACCACTTGTCATCTACTGCGGTGGTGGTGACTGCCACGCCTCCGAGAATCTCGCCATCTTCCTTCAGCAGGCCGGTTATCAGCAACTTCACATTCTTCATGATGGCTATCCAGCGTGGAAGAGTGCGGGCTACGACATCACTGTCGGAGACCAGCCATGAGTGAGGTCCGTGCCGCTTCACCACAACGCAGCACCGCCGCATCGCTCGCGCTGTTTCTCGTTCGCGTCGTCCTTTTCGCCGCCTTCGGTTTCAGCGCTTGGCAAAAGCTCAAGCCCGGCATTCCACCCGTCACCGGCCCGCAGACTTTCGCTCTCAGCGTCAAGAGCTATCAGATTCTCCCTGAGGCCCTCGTTTCACCCGCTGCCTTCACCATCGCCTGGGTTGAGGCCATCTGCGCCATCCTGATTCTGACCGGACTCTGGACTCGCGCGGCCGCGACAACATTGGGCCTGGCTGTCATCGCCTTCACCCTCGGCGTGATCTCTGTCATCCTCCGTGGCATCGACATCACCTGCGGCTGCTTCGGCAAGTTCAAATTCATCTGCTCCGGCCCCGTCAGCTGGTGCAAGGTGGGCGAGAACTCGATTTTCCTCGCCGCCATTCTGGTTCTGGTCGTGTTCGGTGCTGGCAAGTGGGCTTTCGACGCCCGCACCCCATCGGTCACTCCAAAACCTGCATGATCGACCTTCCGCCCCCTCCCGCCTATCATCCCCTCCTGACCTTTCCCGTCGTCCGGACCCTGCCCCAGTCGGGCGGGTTCACCCGGGCCCAACCCATGACGGAGTTCACATGAGCAAGTTTCAGCGATTCGCCGGTCCCATCCAGAAGCCCAAGATCGTCAACAAGAGCGGCAAAGGCAAGCATTTCGTCGACTACAAGGACATCGAGAACCTCCGCCGCCTCATGAGCCCCAACGGCAAGATCCTTGGCCGCAAGCGCATCGGCGCTTCCGCCACCGAGCAGCGCATGCTCTCCCAGGCCATCAAGCGGGCCCGTTTCATGGCCCTCCTCCCCTACACCAGCGCCACTGTCTGAGGCGCGGAATAATCCGCACATCTTCACACAAAAGGCCCGCTCGTCGGGCCTTTTTCATGCACTTCTGCCGCCATGATTCGTACAGATTCACATGGAGCATGAGGGGCCTTGCACCCCGTGCTACCCTTTGATCAGCACTCGCCGCGTAGGGTGAGGTGTGTGGGATTGAGTTCCGCCTTTCCCAAGGATCGCCATGACCTCTTCGACGAATGCCCCGACTGGGACTCCGCCAGTCAACGTTCCGTTCAATCCGCCGCACGCGCCGGTTGGTGGTTTCCGGCGTGATTACATCTCGGTGCTGGCGTGCGCCCAGGTCGATCGCGAAGTGCGCATGAAGCGCACCGTCGACATGTTGTGGGAAGCGTTCAACCACCACGGCCTCTCCTGGATCGGCTTCTATGTCTTTGATTCTGATGGTGCGCCGGGGCAGGAACTGGTTCTCGAAGAGTGCCGCAACAAGCCCGCGTGTTCACCCATTGGCCTGCACGGGTGCTGTGGACGCTCATTCACCGAGAGTCGCCCGCTCATCGTCAAGGACGTGCGCACACTCGGGTCCAACTACATCGCGTGCGATCCTGCCGACATGAGCGAGGCCGTCGTACCTCTCTTCAATCCTGATGGAACGGTCTGGGGAGTGCTGGATGCAGACAGCCATCACATCGGAGGGTTTGAGCCCGCCGATATCGAAGGATTGATCAAGGTGCTGGAGATGATGGGCCTTTCCGCCCCTCGCGCGGCAAACCCCGCCGACATCATCGTTCTCTAGCTTGGTGAAACTCCTTTTGGCTTCCGGCCAATACTTCCACCGTGAACCCGCGCACGGTGATGTACATTGCCATTGGATCGATCGTGCTCTCGCTTGGTGTCGTGCTCGCGGTCTACTGGGTGGCCCGGCGCATCCACCATGCCGCGCCGCAGTCACGCACGCCCACGTGGTTTCGCAGGGTGCGTGAATCTCGATTTGCCACGATCTTTCCCGTCGTGGTCGTTCCGGTGCTGTTTCTTGCGGGTACGGCGTTGGTCGGATCATTGATCAGTGGTGGCAGTCTGCTCCTGCGTGTGTTCGACAACCTGCCCATGGCCGGAGTCTTCGTGGCAATCCCCTTGATCAGCCGCGCCAAGGTGGCAACCGGTGGCCTGCTTTGTGCAAAGTGCAAGTACAACGTGGAATCACTTTCGCCGCCGATTCCAGGGGGGCAAACCAAGCCACCGGTGCACGATGTCGTCTGCCCGGAATGCGGCAGCCAGTTCGGCTGGCCCGGCGGCACCATCAGCGAGCATCATGAATGGCGGATGTCGCGCTTGGTGTGGCCGTGTGTGTTTCTCCTTCCCATGCTGATTCAGTTCGCCAGCATTCCCTTTGCCGGTGTGCTGTGGTGGAAGAGTGCTCTGCTTCGCCTCGTGCCGACATCGTCGCTGATCAAGGAGGCGACCAACAGCCGCTCCTTCACCATGGCTGTGTGGGATGAGATTGGCAAGCGCGAGATCAGTGCGGATGAGTGCCGCGAGATTTCCGTCGCGCTGCTTTCTCCTCCGCCGCGGCAGTACTTCAACTCCGACGAACGCCGCTGGCTCAGCGCCTCGATCGCGGCGGGCTCGGTGCCCGCCGAACTGGTTGAGCCGTGGCTCTCCCGATTGGTCACCGTTGTCTCGACCGTGATGCCTCAGGGCCGGGATGTGGTGGTCAAGTTTGATACCGCACTCCTCGCGCCGATGGAAGGAACGCATGTGTCGCTGGTGGTGGAGTCGGATTCGCCGGATCAGGTTCGTGCGCCGGTGATCGTGCCTCTCTTGGGAACTCCCGCGTTCAGCACGCACAAGCTCGCTCCGGTTCCGGTTGGGGCAAAGCGTGCGTGGGTGCTGGCGGTGTTGCATGCGCCGGGAGAGACAGTGATCACCACTGATCCGCGTGATATGCCAGAGAAGCATCCCAAGGCGTTGTATGTGGTGCGAGTGCCGATTCCGGATATTGCCGGGTACGAGGGGGATTTGAGGCAGAACACGCCGCAATCACCGTCGCCCGGAGTGCCTCAGCCGAACCGTTGAGTCTGTCATGCGTATGATCATGCGTGCTTTCGGGCACATTCTTTGACAACCGGGGCCGATTGGATTCGACCAGAGAGTTACTTGGTGGAATATGGCGCGTCCAGGAGCATGCTTGCCTGGTAAAAAGTATGCAAAACTTTGATTGCCAACGAACGTCAGTTCGCTCTCGCTGCCTAACTAGGTAGTGACGATCCCGCACCGACGCCCGATCGGGGCGGGATCGACGATTTCGGGCTGGTCGTTGCGTGCTGTCTTCGGGCGCAACGATGAGACAACTCCGGGGGCTGGACCAAAGGGAAGGTTGTCGACCACCGTCCCGCGGTTGAGATTAAACAATCGACTACACGCGTAGAAGTACCTGTCAAGCTTTTTGGCACGGGGGTTCAAATCCCCCCGGCTCCATTGGACTCGGCCGAGGACGGCCTCGCTCATGTCGGGCCATTTTTGGTTGAGTCACTTTCTTGCGATTGCTCACCGATGCGTTGAGCACAAATTTGAAGAACGGTCCGGATTCCTTTCTGGGGCGCAAATCCCTATGGGCCAGACCGTCTTCTTTTGCTTCGTGGGCGAGAGAGTCTCGCCCCTCCCTTGTGGAGTTCCGAACACGCAAATCCTCTGTTCGCTGGCGAAGTCTTCACTTTCTCTTGCAGTCAGATTGTGGTCATGTTGGTAATCATTTGACGCGGAGTTGTCCAGTTCGGAGTGCGAACCCATGCCGTATGACCCAGATGGCCCGACTCGCAGACTCACGACTGCGCTTTCTCATGAAGTTCGGGAGATGGCGGCCAAACTTTCTGAACGTGAAAAACTCGTTCTTAAAGCCGCGTCGATCGCGTGTTGTGAGTTAACCGCCGAACAACTCGCGCACGCGGATCAAGTTTTGCAGGAATTGGAATGCTGCAGCTATCAAGAGTTGCTGAGACAGAGACTCGACAAGAATGCGAGAAGTGAGCGTGGTAAGACGCTTACGCCAAATGCCGACCAATACGAGCTGTTGGGTACGATCAAGGAGCGAAAGCGGATTGATGAGCTCTTGAGGCAGGCGATCACAAAGCGACTTGAACGATTGGCAAAGATGTCGCCGGAGGACTCGGAGTTTCTGGTGTTGGTTCAGAAGTACTTTGAGATTGAGATGTACTTTTCTTCAGTGTCGTTGCGACTCAAGACGGATTCCTTTGAGCTTGGAAATTTCCAAGACATCGTGATTGGACATTCCAAGACAAAGTAAATTGGCACTATTTCTGCATCCATAGCTTCTCGCTCATGCCGCACTGTGCGCATTCACGCCAGTAGTCTTGGCCATCCTTGCGAATGCGTACTTTGCTCTGGTCGCGACCCAATGCGCCGCAAGCACCGCACACCGTTGGCATTGCGGTGTTAGCTTGGCACTCGGCGCATTTCCAGTAGTAGCCGTATTTGCCGGATGTGGCAACTAGTTTCTCTGATGAGCAGGATTTGCATACAGGGTGTGGCGCAGTAGTTGTAGATGTGACAGTCGGTTGAGGAGATGGCACGATTTGCTTGTGCAAAATGGCGTGTTGTTCCGCGAGGAAGTGTGCGACACGTATCGCTTCCTCTGGCTTCATCGACCAGGTGCCGTAGTTGCTGTGTTCGGCTTTGAGAAGAGAATGACCCTGAACGTGCCGCTGATACTCCTCTGCAATTCGCGCCGTCACCAGGTCAGCTTTGCAAATGTGGTCAGAACAAGGGGTGCCCGAGAGTTTTCGCATATTCGCGCGGTCGATGTGACTGTGATCGGAGATCGCCACGATCACTTGCATCGGCACGTGTCGAAAGCCGCGCTGGTCGCTGCCGTGAAGGACTTTGGAAAGCGTGCGAAGGCCAAACTCCATTTTGCCCAAGAGCGTCTCGGCGTGGCGATTGAGAACTTTGCGAAGGAACTCGCCTTGGCGTTTTGCCTGTTGAAGCGGAGATGCGATTGCCTGATCACCGTTCTTATCTTTACGCGTCCATTCGTCACCACCAAACCCGTCATCACGGATGGAGAAACCCTGTTTTGATGATTTGCTTTCAACGATGAACATTCCGAAGCGATGAACGACAAGATGATCAATCTGGCACACGCCGTGCTTGCCGTTTGCTTCGGGTTGGGTCGGGTCTTCGATACGCAAGTCATTGAGAACAAAATACTCTGACGAAGTCGCGAACGCGCGATGCAGGTAGTGCGCCATCTGCCGCTCGGCGTCGATACCTGCGCGGCGGCGGGGATCGTTTGAAAGATCGTTGTATTCAGCGGGCTTGGTGATCATGCTCATCCTGCGATGCAAGCGTGGGAGGAGTCGCATGATATCAGATGACACCGGCGTCGAGTTCTCACGTGTATGCCACGCGAACATCTTCGTCAGTGCGATGGAATGCTGCGTTGGGGGCCGCGATTCTGTGACGGTCATCGTTGCATAGACGGCTATCAGTGTGTTGCCAGCTCCAGACCATGAGCGAAATGAGAAGAAGTTATCGCTCAATAATCACCCATTCGTGAGCGATATCTGGTCGCGATATCGCTCAAATAGCTTTCAAAAGCCAAACACACGGGCGATGTGTTGCCATTCGATCGAACTTCACATTTCTCAGATCACCTCAAAGACGCGTTCGAAGCGGCGTTCGGTGCTTTTGAAAACCTCGACCAGTTCGGGGTCAAAGTGGGTGCCAGCGCAGCGAATGATGCCGCGGCACGCGGCGTCGTGAGACATGCTGCCGCGATACGTGCGCGCACTGCGCATGGCGTCGTAGGCATCACAGATCGCGACGATGCGAGCGGACAGGGGAATGCCGGCACCAGCAACGCCGCTGGGATAGCCACTGCCATCCCAGCGTTCGTGGTGCGCAAGGGCGATGTCGCTGGCCAGGAGAGCGATGGGGCTGGAGGAGCATTCGGCGGCGAGGATGGCTCCGCCGTGCAGGGTGTGGCGTTTGATGGCATCGAATTGGTGGGGGGGCAGGATTCCGGTTGCGGCCAGAATCTCACTGGGTACGGCGCTGTTACCGACATCGTGAAAGCAGCACGCCGCGGCGAGGTCATCGATGAAGTTGGGCAGCAGGCAGTAGCCACGATGGGGGAGGGCTTCGGCGATGGCGCAGACATAGAGGGACATGCGCTGCGCGTGAGGAGTGCACCAAGTGGTCGCAGCGTCGTGGCGAGTGGAGAGGATGGAGCCGAGGGCGGTTACACGACGGTTGGCGGAGTGCGGGTTGGTGTTGCTGGGGTGGTGGCAGCGGGGGATGGGCAGTGCGGCGAGGGCGAGGGCGGCATCGACGCGATTCCAAGGCGTATCGAGGTGATCATCCACACCGCAGGAGGTGGCAAGGTGGCGTGCGGCGGAGGTGGGATCGGAACACCCCACGATGAAGAGCGAGTGTTGGGCGGTGCGCTGAGTGCGGTGCACGTGTTCGCAGAGATCGGGGGCGAGGGTGGAGTCGTCGAAGGTGGTGAGGAGGCAGTTGAGATCGGGGGAATCGAGGAGGCGGATGCCGCGATCAATGTCACTGCAGAGAGTGGTGTCATGGCCTTCATCGTGCAGGAAACGCGTGAGATCTGAGGCGGCGTGCGCATCAGCCGAAGCGATCAGGATGTTCAAAAGTGGAGCCCCGCGAGAAGATCCGACGCAAGAAAGAGATCGGAAGGATGGGGTGATGGGTTGCGGGGTGGGGAGGGGTGGTTGACGCTGCGCGATTCACCATTGCGGGGGGTGCCGGTACCGGCTTCCCAGACATGAGGACTCATAACCAAAGTGATGAGGTTGGGCAATCTCGGATGCGGTACGGCAGGTACTCTTCATTCATGCTCAAGCCAACCACCGCTGTCCTCGTGTCTCTTGCATGTATCGCCGGTAGCGCCCTCGCACGGCTCGATGATCCTAAACCCGCCGCGGAGCCGGTGAAGCCAGCCGCCCCTGTCGCGCCGGCGACTCCAACTCAAACGGCCAAGCCCGCCGCGTCAAAGGTGGACTTGCCGGAAGCCTCCAAGCGCGAGGTGAAGAAGCTGCACACGGGGTTCAAATTCACGGAAGGGCCGACGGTGGCGGCGGATGGGAGTGTTTTCTTCAGCGATCTGGGAACGGCGAAGATTCACCGGCTGGCGACGGATGGAACGGTGTCGGAGTGGGTGGACAACACCGGCGGGGCGGATGGCTTGGCCACGGATGGATTGGGACGATTGATCTCGTGCCAATTTGGTGGTGGCAAGCTCGCGGCGTATGCACTGGCGGATAAGAAGCTGACGATTTTGGCCGAGGAGTTTGAGGGGAAGAAGCTTGGGCAGCCCAACGATGTGTGTGTCGATGGGCAGAACAACATCTATTTCACGGATACGTGGTATCGCGCAGGAACGCCGACCCAAGGCACCGAGGGCGTGTATTTCCTGGCGATCAATGCGGATGGAACGCCGGGGAAGATGTCGCGGCTGATCAGTGATCTCAAAAAACCCAACGGTGTACGGCTGAGTAAGGATGGGAAGTGGTTGTATGTGGTGTCTGCGGGTGCGCCGGTGCTGCGGAAGTATGCGGTGAGTGCGCCGGGTGTGATTGATGCGGGTGTGGAGGTGTGCACGTTGCCGGGTGGTTCGGATGGATTCTGCCTAGATCAGTCTGGGAATGCGATCGTGTGCATTCCCGGTGGGAAGATGATCGTGGTGGTGAATGCGAGCGGGAAGATCGTGGAGCGGATTGATATGCCCGAGAGGCCGATCAATTGCTGCCTGGGTGGTGCGGATTTCAAGACTCTGTACATCACGGCCAGCACCTCGCTGTACTCCGTGCAGATGGACACTTCTGGCTGGAGTATGGCCAAGCATGCTTCTGAATCAAAGCCCACAGGCAAGTGACCCTCGCTGCCATGATCACACCTTCTGGAAAAGTCGGATCACTTGGAACTTCCGGCCCGCGAATTCTGATCGTTTCCGCGTCAGTCGGGGCTGGTCATACCCGCGCTGCGGATGCGGTCACGAGTGCACTGGTTGCCGCGGGTGCGCAGGCCAAGCATGTGGACATCATGTCTCTGGCCGGCCCAGTCTTCCGCCGCGTGTACGGCAAGGCGTATCTGGATCTGGCTCATAAAGCTCCGCACTTGATCGGGTATTTCTACGACCTGACAGATTCCAAGCCGCCAGCACCAAAGCGTGACCGGCTGCGATCTCTGGCTCAGCGGCTTGCTCTTGGCGAGTTTCGCGATGTGATCACTGAGGAGGCGTGGGATTACATCGTGTGCACTCACTTTCTTCCTGCCGACATCATCAGCACTCTGAAGCGTCGCAAGAAGTGCTCTGTGCCCTTTGCAACGGTTGTCACAGATTTGGATGCGCACGCGTTGTGGGCCAATGAGCCCTGCAACCAGTACTTTGTTCACACCGTCGATGCCCAGCACTCGCTGACTCGCTGGGGTGTGCCGCCAGCACACATCACGCTCAGCGGCATTCCGGTCGATCCCGCGTTTCAATCTTCGCTTTCGCAGTCAGCAGCGCGTGCATTCCTTCGCGAAGAGGGCATACCCATCAAAGGTGACCGCCCGCTCATGCTCTTATTGAGTGGCGGTTTTGGGATCGGCCCGATCGAGCAGATGTACGAAGCCGCGCTGGCCTCAAAGCACTCGCTGGAAATGATCGTTGTGTGCGGCCGCAACGAGTCGGTGCGCAAACGTCTCGACAAGATTGCTGTTCCGCCCGCGCATCGGTCCCATGTTCTGGGATTCACGACTCACATGCGGTATCTCTGGACTGCGGCGGATTTCGCCGTCTCCAAGCCGGGTGGTCTGACCACTTCCGAATCACTTGCGACGGGGTGCCCACTCATCATCGTGAACCCTATTCCCGGGCAGGAGAGTCGCAATGCCGACATGCTGCTGGAAGCCGGTGCCGCGTTGAAGGCCAACTCGCTGGCGGGGCTGGCGGAACGGATTTCCCGCCTCGCGGCGAATCCCTCTCTTCGCTCCAGACTTTCTGAGGCGTCAAAGGCCCTTGGCCGACCTGAAGCCGCGAATCGAATCGCGTCATGGGTCATGTCACGGATTCTTGACTCCACTTCCGATCGCCGATAACCAGCCGATTTTCCCGTGCGTCTCTGCGCGATACTCTGGTTCCATGCATCAGATCACACCGGATCGGCTGGCACATCTTCGGACTTTGGCGGGTCAATTTCAGACCGCGGATGCCGCGATCGCGGAGGCGGCGGTTTTGCGGGCGATGCTGGGATTGCCGCGGGGCGTGGTGCATGTGATCAGCGATGTGCATGGTGAGGATGCCAAGCTGCGGCACGTGATTAACAATGCTTCCGGGGCTCTGCGGCAGTTGGTGGATCAGGTGCTGGGGGAGCGATTGACAGCGCAGGAAAAAGCGCGGTTTCTGGCTGTGCTGTATTACCCGCGCGAGGCGATCAATGCGTTCAGTCAGGAGATTGTGAACAGTGGGCAACGGGTGGAGTGGGTGTATCGCACGCTCAGCATGCAGTTTGAGATCGTGCGGGCGTTGCGGGTGACGTATCGGCGTGATCGGTTGGTGAAACTGATTCCGCTGATGTTCCGCGAGCTGTTTCTGGATCTGGCGAGTGGATTGCGGCCTGAGTATGTGAAAGAGATGATCGCGGGCCTCGCGCGGCACGACCGGGATTGGGCGGCAGTGCGGGCGGGGGCGAGGTTGATTCGGAACCTCTCTTGTGATGAATTGCTGGTGATTGGCGATCTGGGAGATCGCGGCCCGCGGATTGACCGGGTGATTGACACGTTGATGAGGCAACCCCGGTGCAATGTGCTGTGGGGGAATCACGACACGATCTGGCTGGGTGCTTCGCTGGGGCATGAAGCGTGCTTGCTCACGACGTTGAGGTTCAGTGCGCGG
>CAYTYD010000105.1:0-4787 GCA_964441555.1 uncultured Phycisphaeraceae bacterium
GTGTAGAAATGTTTGGGGTGATCTTTCCGGGGGTGTGGCTACGCCACGACCCCCGTCTATTAGCCTCCACCGCTTCGCGGTGAAGAGTGGAACGTGCACGCCTTCGGCGTGAGAGACAGAGGGTGTGAGAGTGTACTGCGCCGTGGTGCAATCACATCGCTGGCGCGGCTGTCTTTACAAACGGTTGGATCTTGCCATACGTCAGCGTGCGCCACAGCCATTCAGCCGGGCCAAACTGGAATCGCGTGAACCAGAGGGGGCTGATGATGAGTTGGAGAATCCACATACCGCCAACAAAGGCGAGGAGCTCGACGCGATCGAACTTGGCGAACATGCCCAAGCCCCAGCCATAGAAGATGAAGGTCATGACGATGGAGTGCATGAGGTAGTTGGTGAGAGCCATGCGACCAACGGCACCGAGCGCACGGGTGAGCCAGGTGAGCATGTCCATGCGGATCACCAGCAGGAGAAGTGAAAGATGTCCGAGCGCAACGCCGATCGAGCCCCACCAATTGAGCGGGCCGCCAACGAGGAACATGCGGCCCATGCTGAATTTGCTCTGGACCAGATCGGTGCTGGAGAGAAGACAGAGAGGGAGTCCGATGAGGTAGCCCAGGCACATGACGATGCCGATGGTGCGGACGGGCATCGCATTCTTGAAATAGCCGAGTTTGACCAGTGCCATGCCGATGAGCATGAGGCCCGTGCCCTTCCACAGGGTCCACATGGGGAAGAGGAAGAAGACCAGGACAAAACCGTTCTTGAGATTCTGCATGAAGGAAGTGGCCCAGCCACCCCGATGGGCGGCGACTTCGGCCTCGATGGTTTCGGGGCGACTGCCAGCGTTTGGCCCTTGGGGCCCGGTCCACACGTCAAACATCTGCTGTTCTTCGGGGGTAAGGGTCTGCCCGGCATCGAGCTTGGCCTGCGCGGCGTTGGACTGATTCTCCATCCAAGTCATCATGCCGCCCATGCCCATGTTGATCAGCGTGCCGATGGCGAGGAAAACGATGGCGATGATGATCAGCCACTTGGGCGCGAGCTTGCGCATGGGGTAGAGAAGTGTGCCGCAGAGTGCGTAGGAAAGCAGGATGTCGCCATACCAGATGCAGAAGGCGTGAACGATGCCGAAGCACAAGAGGACGCCGAGGCGGCGGTAGTAGATTCCGGCGAAGCCGGCATGCTGGGATTGAGATTCATCGACGCCCTGCGTGCGGCGGGCATCCATGAGGATGAGCCCTGCGCCAAAGAGCATGGAGAAAATGCCCATCATTTTCTCGGCAAAGAGAAGATGCCCCACCTGCCAGACGGTTTTGTTGAGTCCGGTGAAGGAGCCGACGTAGGGCTCGAGTGCGGGAGACGTGGCGGCCATGTAAGCAGAGGAAGGGAGAGCAAAGGCTGTGATGTTCATGGCGAGGATGCCCAGAAGGGCGAACCCTCTGACGACATCAACGGAACCTACCCGCTCGCTGGCGCGGACGGGGGTCATCAGGGCTGCACTCATGCGCACTCCTTGGACAGTTGCTTTCAGGCAGCGCGATTGCGGCGTTCAGACGCCGCGACCGTGCCCGAAGCTGGTTTGGATTGCGGCCTGCGTGCTTTCAGCCCAAGGACCCAATTGGCACAGAGCCGGCGTTCGACGGCCTCGACCACCGGGGCGATCGCGAGACTGACCAGAAAGCTGATGAAAAGAAAGGTGACGCTGGTGCGCCTGGGATCGAGAATGGCAAAGGCACCGATGATGCCGGCAGCCATGACGACGAGCCAGATGCCGGTGGAGACGATCAGGTATGACCAGATCCACCAATACCTGTTGCGGACGACATGGAGGGACCAATCGCGAGTGGCATCGTCAAAGTACGAACGCCGATCACCGAATCGACGGGTGAGCTCGGCGACCATCATCTGCTCGAATGGGCGACGGGCGGCCATATCGCGTTCGGGATGATCAAGGGATTCAATCGCGCTTGGTTCGGCAGACCAATGGTGCGGATGCGCGGTGGCGGAGGGATAGATCGTGTTGGACTTGACCTGGTTGGTTGGAATCAGCATGACAGGTGACCCTCACACTCGGTCCGCAACAGCGCATGCATGATATCGCCGCGACGGAGAGGGTGCCGAGGAGGAGGATCAGAGTGAAAGGCGATGGCCCGATGACCCTTGAGGTCACTGACAGTTGGAGATGCCGCCCACCCAGCCGGGAGCGGGCTGCACAATGCCCTTGGTGGGGAGGAACGACCAGCGGCGGAGGTGGCGGATGATTGGTCCGTGGCAGCCGGTGCAGATGAGTTGGCAGGATGCCACGGTGATCTGGCCCGGGTCGATTTCTTCGCCATCGCGGATAGCTGGCCAGAGTTCGAGGGGAAGGCCCAGGACAGAGAGGGCACATTTGCCCATGCAGTTTCCGAATCCTTCGCCGGGCGTATCCCACCAGGGCTGCTCGGCACACAGGATGGCGCAACTGGAAGTGGCGGCGGTGATACAGGCGATGCAGGCGTAGCAGGAGATGACAGAGCCGCCGGTTGCGACGGTATTGGGATCCGATGTACCGATGGGCGTGACGTAAACCATCACTGCGCCATTCTCGCCGATGTACTCGACGCGATCGGTGGATGAGTAATGAGTGGCGTGAGCAGCCAGGAGAGAGCGAGCGTTGACGGGTGCGGCCTCGTGAGCGGGGCTGGTCATCTGGCCAGTGAGGGGATCAAAGAGGGCGTAGGCATGACCGACTTGCACACACACGGTGACGAGCGAGAGAACGCCATCACCAAAGGCGGATTCGACATACGAGACTCGTGTGGGAAGTGAGGTTGGAATGTTGCGGATATGGGCATGGAGAGCGAGGGCGAATTCGTCCCAGTATGGAGTGCCCCCAACCAAGGCATCGCGCACGCGCGAGGAGGACGTATCGATGTTGGCAGCGATCGCCGCGGCGTGGGGGACAAGTGAGGTGAGGAGCGCGGCTTCGGCGGCATCGACAGGAGGAACCTGGCCGGGATTGCCGGGATCGGGATCAGCGGGAATCGGAATGAGGGTGGTGGATTGAACGAGGGTGCCGGCGAACTCGAGGGATTCGGGCGAACCTTCCTGATAGGCGATGAGGATGTGGTTCCAGGCGCGATCGGGATCGGCAACCATGTCGCTGGCGAGCCAGCCGCAACGCATGAGATCGCGAATTTCGCTCCAGGCGATGCCGCCGGTGGTGCCGAGGGTGGGGTTGTCGGGGGTGTAGCGCACGGCGGGGGAGAGGCGCTGGAGGGAACGGATGGCTCCGCGAACGGGAGAGACCAGGGGTGAATTGAAACGTGTGTCGGTGAAGGTGAACGTGGAGGCGGCGGGAGCGGGCTGTCCGGACTGGACGCGCTGCCAATAGAGATCAGACCACTGGCGGAGTTGGGCACGGGTGTCGGCATCAGGCGTGATGTCGGCGGCGGCGATGGGCGTGCGGCACAGGAGCCCGAGAAGAGCAGCGGAAAGGAGGAGCAGTCGATTCAGGCCATTCATGGAAATAACACCTCGGCGATCCGGCGACACCGCACGGAACGGCCTGAAAAACCGCACGATTTGTCCCACTTCGGAGTCCCCAGTGAACCCCTGCGAATCAGTCTAGATTTGGGCGCGAACATGTCAATAGAAAGTGACCACAATCACTCGCAGGCGTATCATTCCCCCCAAGTTCGCGGACCTTGAAAAGGGTAATCGGACGCTTTTGGCCACCTTAGCTCAGCGGTAGAGCGATGCTTTCGTAAAGCATAGGTCGTGGGTTCAAATCCCACAGGTGGCTTTGGAAGACTGATTCGTGGGTCGAGCGATGACCGAAGTGCGATTGCACTTGAATGCTGACGAAGCACACTCCAGGCTGAAGACTGAAGTTGGAGGTGGCTCATGAGTAGCGGATCGCGTTCCAGATTTGTCTCGATGGGGCTCGTGCTTGTGTGCGGCGCCGGGTTATTGGTCGTGGGTGTGCAGAGCGTGGTGATTCGGCAAGAGCTTGCCGCGATGCGGGTGCAGGTTGAGGAAAAGTCTGCTGAGATCGCGGCACTGGAGGCGCGGTGTGATCGGCTGGTTGGTGGAGTGACGGAGATTCTGAACACGCAGCACGTGTACGCGAATCCGACGATGTGGGCTGCGCAGGAGATCGTGAATAGCCAGCACGTCTCGGCTGAGTCGGAAGAACAGCTCGCCAAATCGGATGCGGAGTTGCTGGCGGCAATGAAGTCTGCGTTGAGGCAGTTCAGCCAGAGTCCACCGCCGCACATACCGAACACTCAGGAGAAGAGGTACGAGCCAGAGCCGTTTCGGAATTGGCCACTGAATTCGAACGGGGCAGCAGTTCCGAAGCCGGAGTTGGAATCGTTAGAGCCGCGGATTGCGGACTTGCAGAGGCAACTTGACCAGTTGAGAAGTGTTCCGCAGCGCGAAGAGTGGAGGCGGAAGATACTCGACGAGTACAGAGAACGACGCAAACACTCCGAGCAAGAGACGTTTCGCGTCATTCCGCTTCCATTCTTCCCCGATGGAAAGTGAACTTCGGTGCGTGGCGCCGAGATGGTGTGCCGTACGCGGTGATTGTGCACATGCGGTATTCTTCCCGATTGGATTGGTTTTCCAACTCGGGAGCTTCACATGCGATTCGGATTGGTTGTTGTACTTGTTATCGCGTCTGGGCTGTGCCAATGTGCGAGCGCCTCACATGATTCGAACGCTCTCCGTGAGCGCGAAGTACCAACACCTCTGATCGCGCTGCCTGCAAATCGCGAGCCCTTGAAGCGAAGCGAGTTTGTGAA
>CAYTYD010000105.1:4797-9843 GCA_964441555.1 uncultured Phycisphaeraceae bacterium
CCGGTGGGATCGTTTCAGCCTGCAGGGTGGTTGCGGCACGCGATGGAACTGCTGCGGGATGGGTTGATGGGGAACCTGGGTGAGATTTCGTTGTGGCTGACCAAGGAGGGGAACGCGTGGCTGAGCGCGGATGGGAAAGGAATGTATGGATGGGAAGAGGTGCCGTATTGGCTGCGCGGGTATGCGCGGGTGGGGTATCTGCTGGATGATGCGAAGATGATCGCGGAGGCCAACACCTGGATTGAGGCGACGCTGAAGAGCCAGAGGGCCAATGGAGATTTCGGGCCGATTCAGATGCGCGGCAACAACCGGGACCTGTGGGCACAGATGCTGATGCTGCAGGTGTTGCAGGCGCATTACGAATTCACGAGTGATGAGCGGGTGCTGCCATTCATGAGCAGGTATTTCAAGTGGCAGATGACGATTCCAGATGAGCGGTTTTTGCAGGACTATTGGGAGAACAGCCGCGGCGGGGATAACTTGGCGAGCGTGTACTGGCTGTACAACCTGACGGGCGAGCCATGGCTGCTGGACCTGGCGAGCAAGATCGATCGGAATACGGCGGATTGGCGGCAGGAGGGGAATCTGCCGAACTGGCACGTGGTGAATATCGCGGAGTGCTTTCGTGCGCCGGCGACGTTTGCGCTGCAAAGCAAGAGGGCGTATGACACGGAGGCGTCGTATCGGGCGTTTCGACTGGCGCGGGAGAAGTACGGACAAGTGCCGGGAGGAATGTTCGGGGCGGATGAGAATGCGCGGCCGGGGCATACCGATCCGCATCAGGCGGCGGAGACGTGCAGCTTTGTGGAGCAGATTTTGTCGAACCGGATGATGATGGAGATGACGGGTGACACCGACTGGGCGAGCAACACGGAGGATGTGGCGTACAACTCACTTCCTGCGGCGTTCAGCCCGGATTATCGCGCGCTGCGGTATCTGACCGCGCCGAATCAGATTTCGAGTGATGCGGCGAACCATGCGCCGGGAGTGGCGAACGAGGGGCCGTTTTTCCTGATGAATCCATTCAGCAGCAGGTGCTGCCAGCACAATCACTCCAGCGCGTGGGTGAACTTTGCGGAGCATGCGTGGCTGCTGATGGATGGAAGGGCGTTGTGCGCGGTGCTGTTTGCGGAAGGAAGCGTGCAGGCCAAGGTGAAGGGAGCGGAGAGAGAGGGGATTCTGGCGATCACCACCACAACGCACTATCCCTTTGATGAGACGGTGACGTTCACGATTGATGAGAACACGGCGGGAGAGTGTGATGTGGTGGTGCGGATTCCTGATTGGGCCCAAGGGGCGACGGTGCACATCAACAGTGAGGCAAAGCAAGCGGCGCGAGCCAGCACGTATCACTGGCTTAAGAATCGTGCGTGGAAGAAGGGTGATGTGATCACGGCGACGCTGCCGATGAGCGTGCGGGTGCGTGAGTGGGAAAGGAATAAGAACAGCGTGAGCGTGGACTATGGGCCGCTGACCTTTTCACTGTTGATCGAGGAGCGCACGCAGCCGGTCGCGAGCGAGAAGACGGCGATGGGTGATTCGGGATGGCAGCCCAGCGCCGACCCGGCCAAGTGGCCCTCGCATGAAATTCTGCCGACTTCGGCGTGGAACTATGCGTTGGAGATGAATCGAGGGAATCCGGCGGCATCGTTTGCGGTGGTGAAACGCGAGTGGCCAAAGAATGGATTGCCATTCACCAATGACAATGCGCCGATCGTGATCAAGGCCAAGGGGCGGGCTTTGCCGGGGTGGGTTGTGGACAAGCACGGATTGGCGGGCGCATTGCCGCAGAGTCCGGTGGAATCAGATGAGCCACTGACCGATCTGACGCTGGTGCCGATGGGTGGGGCGAGATTGCGGATATCGGCGTTTCCGGTTTTGAAGTAACCGATGGCGACGACACCGCACCAGCACGCAGCGATCAAGCCCATCGTGAGGCGGACTTGTGGATTTTCTGACAGTATGAAAGCCAGTCGCGTTCAACAGCCGGCACTGAACTCGGCAACAAAGTCCAGGTAATCAAAGAAATCGACGACCTGATCGAGATTGAAATCAGAGATGGGGTCGTTTGAAGAGAAGCTGGCGACGAAATCCAGGTAGTCGAACAGATCGAGAGTGCCATCGAGATTGAAGTCGGCGAGGCAGACGCGCAAGGTGGCTTGGTTGGAGGTCACGCTGCCGCAGACGTTGGAGACGATGCAGCGAAGCGCGATGGATTGAACGAAGTCTGGATCAAACTGAGCTTGCACCTGAGGCTGATCGCTACCGGTGATCGTGCCGACGCTTTGAGCGCCGAGCGTGAGCCCACCATCGGTGAGTGATCTCCAACCGCCAGGAGCATTCTGATCGGCAACTTGCCACTGGTGCGAGAGAGTGCCCACGCCACTGCCTCCGACGGAGGTGCTTGCGGTGCCGCTACGGCCGGTGTACGCGGGAAGTGGTTGTGAGCAGATTTCCAGGCAGGGTGCGCGACCAACACGGAACTCACGCAACACGAAGTTGCCGTTATTGGCTCGTCCAGGACCGCCGGTGGGGAGGCCCAGATCAGTTACGCTCGATGTTCCGTTGGTGTCAAAGACTTCGAGGCGGACGCCGGTAATGACTGGAATCGGGCTGGTGGCGATGATCTCGTAGCGCATGTCGAGAGGATTGAGGCCACTGGAAAGAATGGAGCCATCAGGGCGAACCGTGAGCGTGGCCGCATCGCCGGGTTGATCAACACCGAGCCCATTGGTGACGACGGCGCGAAGCGAATCCGGAGTCAGGACGATCCAATTTGCGGTGACATCACCATTGGCGGAGAGGCCGTCCGCAAACGTCGCACGATCATCACCTGTGACAGAAAGCCGGAAGAGCCCGAGCGTGTGGACGAAGGAACTTCCCCAGAACCCGCCACTGTGCAGGTCAAAGGCGACGCGATACGGCTCACCCGGAGTCGATTCACCAAGATAGCCAGCGACTTCGAACGCCGCGGTTTGATCGAAGGTGAATTCAGCGCTGGAGCACGTGGCATTCTGATAGATGGCCCACCCTGTGCCAAAGTTGTTGTCGATGACGCGACTGATCACGTGACCCGTGCCGCAGGTTTGTGAGTAGGTCGCGGTGGCCTGCTGCAGGGTTGCCGGCGTTGGAACGCATTGCGCGTGGGCGGCGGCAGCCGTGCCGACTGAGAGGAGGAGGAAGGCCACACAAGGGCGGATCGAACGAGAGTGGTTTGCGAACATGAGACTTCCTCCAGAGTTTCATCAACCGACGGCTGACGCGTACGCGATACTAACCATTTTGCCCCCAATGAAACAAGGGGTTTCGCACGTAAATCGACAATGTGGCCTTCATTTCTATCTTGCCCAATTTGACTACGAGCAGGGGATGCCGATGACGCCATGCCGCGATGTGTACATCGCGGTGCGTGGGAGGTGTGAAGTTCCGAGATGTGGTGTGCCCTGGAAGTGCTTAGCTGGCTTGCTTTTCGATGAGGGTCTCGATTTCCTTTTCGGTCTTGCTGCTGAAGCCGGAGCCAGAGAAGAGGATCTTGCCATCCTTACCGATGAGGTAGAAGGTGGGGATGCCGCGGACTTTGTATTGATTGGCGACCTGATCGCCACCCATGAGGAGGCCGTAGGTGAACTTGTTATCGGCGAAGTACTTTTTGGCCTTGGTGCCGTCATCGCGCTCGGCCATGTTGACGCCGTAGATCTTGACGCCCTTTTCGGCGAACTTCTCGTGCATCTTCTGCACGCCGGGCATGGCGGCCTTGCAAGGTCCGCACCAAGTGGCCCAGAAATCCATCATGACGACGTTGCCACGGAGAGAAGAGAGTTTGACTTCGGTGCCGTCTTTATCCTTGAGCGTCCAATCGGGCGCTTCGGATCCGACGGCGAGGAGACCACTCTTATCGACTGAGGGCTTGGAGGCGTCGCTGGGCTTGGCTGGCTTGGTGGCCTGATCGGGCTTGGCGGGCATGCCTTCGGGAGTATCGGTGGATTTCGCGCCGATGGGCTTGACGACGAAACCATCGGGGACGGAGGGTGAAAAGACACCCAGTGCCGCGGCACCGTTGGCGCGCAACTCGGTAAGGGTGAGGGTCATGCCGGGGGCCTTGGCATCACCGGCTGCGCCGGGAGCTGGAGCGACAGTGCGTTCAACACTGCGGAGGAGATTGTCGATCTCACCGAAGGCGTACTTGACGACTGCGCCGCCGTGAGAGCGAACGCCACCCTTGGCAGGAGGAGTCTTGGTTTCAACCTTGAGGACGTTGCACTTGACGCCCCCAACCTCGACCGTGCCATCGAGTGAGACCGTGGTTGTGGATGCGAGTTGGAAAGAGTCCTTGGCGAGCATTTCCCAAGGGAGGATGCCGCCAGCGCGCTGGCTGGCAAAGAAATTCTGCAGGCCAGCTTCATCCTTGATGGCGCCTTCGATCACTTCCTTCTCGGCTTCGCGAGTGGATCGCGCGGTGACCCCATCGAAAGCGATATCGAAAGGAGTGGCCTTCAACGCGTCGTTGGCGGGCTTTTCGATGCCGACACCGTCCTTCACCTCTTTCTTGCCCGGAGCGGGCTTGGCGTGAGAGGGGGGCATGAGGTTCTCGCCCTTGGCAGTCACCTTCCAGCCGCCAACCTGGGCGCGAGCGAGGGAGATGGTTGCAGTGCTGGTGGCAGAGCCGGAACCAGCAAGAGATGCTTTGAATGAAAGCGCCTTGGTATCAGCGATCGCTTTGCGTGCGGCGTCGAGGAGCGCGAGCGCCTTGGCATCACCCTGGGGAGGGAGTGCCGCGGGAGCTTTGATTTTGTCCTTGCTTGCGGGGCCTGAAGCGGGCTGCATTCCGATTGATGTGGAAACGGCGAGGCAGCCGGTGGCGGCGAGGATGCAGGCGATGGCGAGTTTGTGGTTCACACAAGTCCTTTCGTTGAGCGAAGACAAAGGATCATTCGCAGGGGACTGCCGCGAAGGGAGCGTGCGGCGATGACGTTACTGATACGGATGAGGGAACCTGGCAGGTTCGCCAAGATGTATCTGACGCTTGGGTTCTGTGTGGGTTCGGAT
>CAYTYD010000105.1:9853-10468 GCA_964441555.1 uncultured Phycisphaeraceae bacterium
CCATTATTTATTTGAGTTTTGGTTTGTGTGTGTGTTCTTAGTGAATTTTGAAAAAAAACGACGGGTCTGGAAGAGACTCCCAAACCCGCCGGTGGTGTAGAACAGGCACTTTCTGGGTCGGGCACCGAAAGTGGCACCTGACGCAATAAACATGACACACAATCGCGTAGTTGGCCACCAATTCTGGAAAAAAGTCTTGACAGGGCCGCAAAAAGTTGGCAGGAACGCTCAGAATCGGGGGATTGCCGCCGATTCCAAAGGGCAAGTGACAACGAAGGATGGCGTATGATCGGCCGCCGCGGAGGGGTAAATCCTGACGCTTGGCATGGTACTTTGAGGCCCGATAACCAACGGAGAATTGCCGTGACAGTGACCGCCGCGACACCATCGACGAACATTCGTGAGATCCTGGGAGCTGAGGGCGCGGCACTGCTTTCTTACGAGAGCAAGACGGTGTCGAAGGGGCAGTTGCATTTGCCGGGTCCGGATTTTGTGGATCGCGTGGTGGCGCAGAGTGATCGCTCGCCGCAGGTGCTGCGGAGTTATCAGCAGATTCTGAATACGGGTCGCCTGGCGGGGACGGGCTTTGTGAGCATTCTGCCGGTGGATCAGGGC
>CAYTYD010000106.1:0-10386 GCA_964441555.1 uncultured Phycisphaeraceae bacterium
CGACAGTCTCTTCAAGATCACCCAGCCCGGCTCGTACTACCTCACCGGCAACATCCCCGGCGTCGTCGGCAAGCACGGCATCGAGATTGTCGCCAGCGGCGTCACGCTCGACCTCAACGGGTTCGATCTCGTCGGTGTGCCGGGCATGGGAGCCTTCGACGGCGTGAGCGTCACCGTGGACAGCCTGCGGGGCATCACCGTGCGCAATGGCTCGGTCCGCAACTGGGGCGACGGGGGCGTGGATCTGGGATTTCTCTCCCGCGGCTGCCGCGTGGAGGGCGTGCTCGCCTCCGGCAACGCCGGCACCGGCATCACCGCCAGCATCTCCAGCACCGTCACCAACTGCACCTCAAACTTCAACGGGCAGCGCGGCATCCGGGCCAGCAACACCTCCACCATCTCCCACTGCTCGGCCGAGTCCAACACCGGCACCGGCATCGAGGTCAACAACGGCTGCACGATCTCAGGCTGCGCGGCGTACTTCAACTCCAGTCTTGGCATCCTCACCAGTGTGGGCTGCACGGTTCTCGAATGCTCGGCGTACCAGAACACCGGCAACGGCCTACAGACCGGTGAGGGGTGTTCCGTCTCAGCCTGTTCCGTCTTCGGCAACAACGGCAAGGGCGTCAATGCTGGCGAGAACTGCATTGTCTCGAACACGACGGCGAGCCGCAACGACCTCGATGGAATCGCGGTGGGAACAGGCTCCACCATCCTGAACTGCTCAACGGCCGTCAACGGCCAGTCCGGCATCTTCGCTGCTGACGCCTGCACAATCACGAACTGCTCGGTGCGCAGTAACACCAGTCATGGCATCCGCGTGGGGGCGTATAGCACCGTCACCGGCTGCACTTCTGTGTCCAACACGCTCGACGGCATCAATACGAGTGGTGGCTGCCAGATCCTTGGCAACACCAGCGGGGGAAACGCGGCAGCGGGCATTCATACAAGACTCGGCCAGTCCCGTATTGAGGGCAATAACTGCTTTGCATCTTCCCGAGGCATCGAGGTCGAGCCTGGCCGCTGTATCATCATCAAGAACACGTGCAATACGAACGGCGTTGACTGGGTGATCGCAGCGGGCAGTAGCGTTGGGCCGATCCTTGACCGCCGTGCCCCCGGCGGTGCCGCCATCAACGGCTTCTCAGCCCCGAGCACCCTGAGCTCCACCGACCCCAACGCCAACTTCTCGTACTGAACTCCTGGCCCCAACACCCTCGCGCACGCGTGATTCGCGAAAGCCAATCGCAAACCTGAAAGAACTCCATCCATGAAAACCCTCGTCACTCTTCTCCCAACCCTCATGCTCGCCCACATCGCCCTCGCCCAGCCCTCCAACATCCAGTCCAGCAACAAATGGTCCTGGGGTGAGAACATCGGATTTATGAACTGGCGCGATGCCGGCAGCCCCATCGCCTCGCAAGGCGCGCTCATCAACCCCAACATCCTCTCCGGCTTCGTCTGGCAAGAGAACACCGGCTTCATCAATCTCGGCGACGGCACGCCCGCCAATGGCACTGCTTATGCAAATCTCACTGGCACAGACTTTGGCGTCAACATCTTGAATGACAATCGGCTCGCGGGCCTTGCCTGGGGAGAGAATGTCGGCTGGATCAATTTCGGACCCCACGCCACTCTCCCCGCCCTCCAGCAGGCCCGGTTTGATCCTTCTTCAAACCGACTGCGCGGCTACGCCTGGGGAGAGAACATCGGTTGGGTCAACCTCGATGACTCGACCCACTTTGTTGGCGTTCGCTGCCCCGCCGACTTCAATAACGACGGTGTGGTTGACCTCTTTGACTACCTTGACTTTGTCGCGGCTTTCGCGGCCAATGACCCTGCCGCGGATTTCAATCTGGATGCCATCATCGATTTCTTTGATTACCTCGACTTTGTCGCAGCGTTCTCGGGAGCGTGCTGAGGGAATTGCCCCGATCGGGGGAGTGACACTGACTTGATCTCCAGGCCTCGCCTTCGAGCGAGGCCTTTTTTCTGTTTGCTTTCCTGATAAATCTGGTATCCTGCCGGTCTTGTGGCCTGGCGGCAGAGAGACCCCGGAGCACGAAATGAAGAATCCCGTGACCATGTGCCGGATTGCAACCACACTGTGCGCACTTGCTTTGATCGCAGGGACAGCGACAGCGCATGTCAGTGCGAACGGCACCGCCATCGACGCCCCGCGCCCAATCGAGGGCTTCGCCTCCGACACCATTCGCATCACGCTGCGGCCAGATTGGAATATCTCGCGCACGCCTGATGGCAAGCTGGCCTTCGCTCATACCAAGTCGGGTGTCTGGGTTGAATCGGCGGAGATTCTGCAATCCATGAGCGCGATCAACATCGCGCCCATCTTTGCCGCGCCCTTTGGTGATCCCGTCCTCGCCGCATCACTGGGTATGGATCGCATGTTCGCCATCAAGGTTCCGGCAGGCAGCGATGTCATGACGCTCATCACGCGATTCGGACCCGCGCTCGCCGCAGCGATTGAAGATATCCGCACAGATCAATTGGCTTCGGTGGCTGCTGTCCCCAATGACCCCTCTCTCAACCTTCAATATGGATTGCTGAACACAGGCCAGACCGTCGAAGGTCAGGCGGGCATCGCTGGCGTCGACATCGATGCCGTTCGCGCCTGGGATATCTCCACTGGCTCAGCACAGACATTCATCGCCATCGTGGATACCGGCATCTCCACCACGCACCCCGATGTCGCGTTGAAGGTCACGGAACGGCGAAATTTCACCTCCGCCAATCCCGATGATTCAGACGATCGCCACGGCCACGGCACGCACTGCGCCGGCATCTCGGCAGCGCGCACCAACAACAACGTCGGCATCGCGGGCGTCTGCTGGGGATGCTCGCTCGTCGGCGCCAAAGTGCTCGACGATGGCGGTAGCGGCCAGTGGTCGTGGGTTGCCGCGGGTATTCAGTGGTCAGCAGACGTCCGCGGCATGAAGATCATCTCCATGAGTCTGGGCGGCGGCGCAAACGACCCGGCAGTCGAAGCCGCCGTCAGCTATGCCTTGGGTCGCAACGTGCTCGTGATCGCAGCCGCAGGCAATAACTACGGCGGCAGCGTGATCTATCCGGGTGCGCTTCCCACCAGCTTGGCCGTGTCGAGCACCGACAATCGCGATCAACTCTCTGTCTTCTCCTCCGTCGGTCCCGCCGTTGATATTGCAGCACCTGGCACCAATGTCTACTCCAGCTATGACAATGTGTCTGCGCCGAACAGCTATATCTATATGTCCGGCACCAGCATGGCCACACCACACGTCTCCGGCGTCGCCGGGCTGGTCTCCAGCATCAACCCCAACCTGACTGCCGCGCAGATCCGCGCGATTCTCGAAGAAAGCGTGATTGATCTGGGCACGCCAGGAGTGGATAACCAGTTCGGCCATGGCCGCATCAGCGCCTACCTGGCGGCGATGAATGCGCGCGACTCACTGTGCACGGTCGACTTCAACCACGACGGCGCTGCAGATTTCTTTGACTACCTCGACTTTGTCGCGGCGTTTGCCTCCAACGCCACCTCGGCAGATTACAACGCCGACACCGTCGTCGACCTCTTTGACTACCTCGACTTTGTCGCGGCATTCGCCGCGGGCTGCTGAAACAACTCGGTGAAAAAAACAAAAGGCGTGGTCGAACATGCTTCGGCCACGCCTTTGCATTTCAGCTCAAACCAATCAAAGCGCGGTGTACAGGCCGCGAGCGACCTTCTTGAAACGATCCGTGTGCTTGAGCAGGGCCTGATTGACCATCACGCGGAAATTCTCCGCAGAGGTCTTGTAGCCATTGTCAAGAACGGCCTTCATCACTTCCGTCACGCCCAGTTCCTTCCCCTTCAGGGCCTTGTGCAGGGCATCGACCAGACTCATCGAGTTCTTGAATCGCTTACCGCCGCCTCGACGCGCACCCTTGCCCCCAGAGAGCGAAGTGGCGCTCAATTCGCCACCCAGTTCGCTGATCTCGCTTTCAATGGCGTGCGCGCGGCGAAGCAGACTGTCACGACGCTTGTGCAGCGTGCCCAGCTTGCGCTGACGCGAACGCATTTCACGAGCAAGGTCTTTTGTGGAAACACCCTTGAGAGAAGTGCGAGTAGATGATGATGTTGATGCTTTGCGACGCTTTGCCATGTAAAACCTCTTCGTAATCCACCCGAGAAATGACTGCAAACGCCCGATGAGAACGGACGTAACTTGGTCATTCTATTACGAGCAGGCGAATAAGTCAGAATCTCTTGACCAGTAGTTATGCTGGCTGTGGATTACTCTTGCACACCAAGGTCCTGCTTGGTGAAAAGCGCCTCGAATCGCAGCCCCGCGGCCGTCACATTCTCCCGCGCGCCCTCCTGCCGATCGATCGTGGCGATCACACCACGCACATCCGCGCCCAGCTCTCGCAATGATGCGACCGCCTCCAACGCCTGACCGGCCGTTGTCGCGACATCCTCCACCAACAGCACGACATCACCCTGATTCAGCGTCCCCTCGATCTGCTTGCTCGTGCCGTATTCCTTCTTCTTGTTGCGCACGAAGATCGCCGGAAGGCCGGTCTTCAAGGCTGCCACCGTCACCAGCGGAATGCCACCCAATTCAGCACCGGCAAGGCGTGTCACCTTCACCCCCAGGTCACGTTCCACCTGGCGAATTCGCGAAGCAAGCAGATCTCCGATCTTGTCGAGCAATTCGGGCCGCGTGGAAAACAGGTACTTATCGAGGTAGTACTTGCTCGTGCGCCCCGAACGTAATGTGAACGTGCCGCGCAGCAAGGCGATGTCTGCGATTGACTTGGCCAGCTCGGCCTGTTGAAATGCGGAAGTGAGCGTGCTGTTCATGGCGGCAGCGTATCACCGATCAGAAGCAGATATCCGAGGAACGATGTAAGCCACTTGGTCGCTTTCCCAATACGCCTGTATCTCCCTTACGCGGCATCTTGTGCGACAGGAGCAAGTTATGGCAGCACACTTCCCACCAGCTGATCGCGTTCATTCGCGGACAACGCGTCGACTGGGAGCCGGGTTCCTTTGCGTCGCAGCGCCACTGATCATCTGCTGCATCGTCGAAATCGCCGACGCCTCCGATTCACCGCCGCCACCCCTCGCTGGGCCAAAGCTCACGACTTCGGAGGTTCGCCCGCAATCGCTTGTGGAGCGCGACTTTGATGGCAAGGTCAAGCGCCTGGAGATCTCACCGGAAGAGGCGGCCGTTCCCCTGCTGGAATTGACACCTGCGGAGCGCGCACTGGCGGATGCCGCGATCGCCAGCCGCGCTGCAGATCTCGACACGCTGGTGACCAATCACCTCCTCGACATCATTCGACTGGGAGGCCAACTGCAATCACCACGTCCCGGCGAAAAGGCCCTTGCCTTGCGCGAGGCATACCAATTGTCCGGACCGATTCTGGCCAAAGGACGCTTGATCGATCGCATCAGCGCATCATTGCCCGAAGCCAAGCGCGCCCGCTACGTCGCGCTCGTGGACGAATACAAGAAAGCCATCGGCGATCAGGAGATCTCGCTGGCTCAACAGGGAAAGAGTGACGATCCCGAATTCGCGGCAGAGGTTGCCAAGGAACCCAAAAACCTCATCGGTCATCGCATCCGCGCCCGCATCAAGCTGGAACTCGAATCCTTCGGCAAAGAAATCCAACGCTCCGCCGAACGCATCATCGCAGAGAAACAAAACCAGGGGAATGACTTTCTCTCCAAACTCCAACTGACTCCTGAACAGGAATCCAGCATTCAGGCGATCTACGCCGACCTTGCAGGCAAATATGGCCTCAAGGAGCCACCCAAGCAGGTGCAGGCCGTGCTCTTTGTCCGTGTCTTGCAGGTCCTCACCCCCGAGCAGCGCAAGCAGGCACTCGTGCTGATCCGCGACCAGGAACGCCAGAAGGAGTTGGATGCCAAAGCGACCAAGCGTTCCATGCAGAATGATCCTGAGCCAATGAAATCAGAACCAATGAAGTGATTCGCACGTCTACTTGCTCTTGGCCGCGTCACCTTGCCGCAGATCATTCAGCGTCTCCACCTGCCGATCCAGAGCAAAGCCAAGCTGTGCGCGTGGGCTGAAAAGCCGTTGTTCGACATTGCGATCCGGGCTGGTCACCTTGCCAGAAGCATCCACTTTCCACTTTCCCAGCGTGTCTTTGAGAATAACGAACAACTCCTGCGCAGTTTCGCAGGTGCGTCCCAGATGTGCACAGGCATTCGAGCGTTCAAATGTCGCGAGCCCCCTCTCCCAATCCATCGCCATGCGCTGCGCATCAAACTGATCAACCACGCCGCCTGACAGTCGTTCCTTGGCTTCCTGCATCAGATTGCGCAGCCGCTTCTCCAGTTTCTCCGCATCCACCTTCAGCGTCGCAAACTCCTGCATCGACTTATCCAGCGCCGACTTGGTGGTCACCGGCTTCCGCATCTTCCCGTACGCCGTCTCCGCTCGCGTCGCGATCAACAGGCACTCCCCCACCACTTCCTCGCGCAAACCATCCAACGCCTTCGCCGCGGCCTCCTGCTCCGCGGCTTGCTTGTTCGCATCCGGTGCCGCCTTCGCGGGGACACCTTGCCGCGGCACACCTCTTGGCAGTGGTTGCCCACCCGATGGATTGGCGGTTGTGGCTGGAGATGAAGACGGCGCTCCCGGGTCGGGAGCGACTACTGCCGGCGTTGGTGTCCCTGTCTGCGGTTCGGTCGCTGGTGCAGGCGCCACGCCAGTTTGCGGCGGAACTGCCGGGCTCGCGTTCGCATTCGAAGAACCGGCGGAATTCGGATTCAACCCCTGCTTGGCAGCCAGTGGCTTGATGACTCCAAATGCACGCAGCGCATTGACGCCGTACGCGATATTGCAAAGCAGCAAAATGGTGCCGACGATCGCCGTCGCCATCGCCTCGCTCCGCTTTTCTGCGATGCGCGAAGCAATCCAGACAAAGAATGAGGCAATGAGTATCGGCCCGACAAACGCGCCAACCTGATAGCCGGAGTTGTACGCCGCGCTTGGCGTTGTCCGCGGCGGGGCCTTGAGCGCGATCACGATGCCCAGCCCCACCATCGACACCGCCAGCAGCACGACCAGCGGCACAAAGGTGAACGCACGATTCCTCCGCACAGCGCTCCCCATCGCATGTCACTCCTGAAAAACCGCCCGAATCCACTCGCCACTTCGAGTCGACCACGTGTGATCACGCAACGTGCGGCGATGCCCGGCCGCAGCCAGCGCCTTTCTCCCGGCTTCATCCGCAAGCAGTGATGCAACCTCCTCACACACGCCGTCCGGCGAATCCGCCTGCAGCGCTTCGGTGCCAATATCGAAAAGCTGACCAAGACCTTCCCGCCTCGCACACACACACGCCACGCCCGAAGCCGTGATCTCCAGTGGCTTGATATTGACCCCGACATCATCCTGCCAGCGCATCGCATTCACCGCCACACATCCGGCCCGATACGCATTTCCCTGGTCGTTCTTGTCAACGGTGCCCAAGTCCTTCACTTTGCTTGCTATTCCCCAGCGGCCCGCCCACTCGGCCACTCCCGGCCCGAACGCAGCCATGCGGAACCGCTGCGCCAGCCGCGCGGCCACCACGCCTCGTTCAAATCGCTCGACAGATCTCACCAGATCCGTGACCTTGATGTACAGAGCAGGAGTTCGCATCAGGGTTTCGAGACCCTGACGCAACTGGCTCGACGCCGCTGCCAGTTCTTCCGCTCGACTCAGCATCGGCTCGTGCCGACGCTCGACCTGCGTGCGCAGCAACTCCACAATCAGGTCGCGAACCGGAGCATCACCCGCAAACCCAGCCACAATCTGACCTTCCAGTTCCGTCGCGATCTGACGCCGCGCAGAGTGCCAATCAAGCTCTGCACCTGCAACCAGCTTTTTCATTCCCGAGGACGGTGCCGGGTCCCCGGGCCCGAGACACATCACCACTTCAAACTCATCCTGTGCGCTCGCGCCGGCAAAGCTCTGTGCATCCACGCCATACGGAATCGAATGGACTCGTCCCATGCCAAAGCACTCGCGCATCTCGCGTGCTGCACCCGTGTTGTTGATGATGTGGTGTGAAGTCGGTCCACGCACGATGTCTGAGCGCAAGTGTTGCACAAACACGCCATTGTGGGCCCAGTGAGGCGCATCCAACCACCACCACACCAGCGGCACGCCCAGCGCATCGAACACAGTGGACGCTCGCCCCTCCAACATCGGATTGATGAAGGTCATCGGCACATTGGCCCACATGCCGATCGCCATGTCGATGCGATTGGAACGCACCAGATCCATCAGCATCTGAGTGAAGTCCCCTTTGAGTGCTCCTTGCACTTCGCTTTGCCCATCTCCGCGCGCTGTCGCCTGCCAGATCGGACCCAGATCCAGCCGCAACACCCGATGCCCGGCCGTCTCAAACCCCGCCAGCGCATCCAGAAAGATGTCCCGGGAATTGGTTCCCGGCTGGATGAGAGCGAGAATGTGCTTGCCTTCAGGCATCACCTCCCAGAGTACCACACTTCGCCGGAATCGCCGTTTTTGACCCTTTCTGGCGTGTGTAACACCCCCTTGGCGCGCTCGCCACCTTCCGCTAGACTCTTCGCACCGGTCACTCGTGCCGGTCTTACATTCGGAGAGTGTGATATGCGAACCCTGCTGACAGCCGGCCTTGCCGGTCTTGCCGTTTCATCCGCTGCCCTTGCCGCGGGCCCCGATGTCACCCTGCGTGAGTCATCCAGCGTGCAGAACTACGGCCAGGTCGGAGGCATTTATGCCTACGCCATCGGCTCAGACACCTGCAACATCGGCTCCTCCAACCTCCTCTGGACCAACAACGGCACGCCCGGTCTGGCCATGAACGCCTACCGCATCTATGACGGCCGCCTCACCCAGGTTGGTATGTCATGGGTCAAGACGGCCTGCTGCGCCGCCGCGGGCTCTGGTTGCGGCACCTGCAATGGCTCTGGTGGCAGCGTCCTGGGCGCAGGTTGCAAGGACGTGTACTCGGCCTCATGGAACGGTGGTCAAACCCGCCTCGGCCCGCGCTCGGCCATCAACGGCTTCACCGGCGCGTTTACCAGCTTCAGCACCAGCACCAGCAACGTCATTCAGCGTCGCCTGCAGGTCACCTCGGATGACATGAACACCAGCCGCTTCACCGGCGCTCGCTACGTCATCGAAGGTGTGTACGCCGCCACCGACGACCACACCGCCGGCAACTGGGCCAACAACTGCTCCTACAAGCTGGCCACCATCAATCAGACCAACTTCAACATCTCCTACACCGGCACCATGAACGAAGGCCGCCCGGCCATTTACGCGTGGCGCGATCACGGCCTGGGCACCAACACCCCCGACACCAGCGTGAATGTGCAGATCGTCGATGTCCCCGGCGAAGGCCGCTTCTACGTCGCCAGCAAGGTCATCACCGTCCGCCCCAACCTTGAGTACCGCTACGAATACGCCATCTTCAACCAGACCAGCGATCGCGCCGGTGGCTCACTCTCCATCCCCGCTCCTGCCACCGCGGTGATCACTGATCGCGGCTTTGCCGCTCCCCTCTACCACTCCGGCGAACCCTACAGCAACACCGTGTGGAACACTGCACGCAACGCCACCAGCGTTGATTTCACCAGCCCCGAAACCTTCGCCCAGAATGCCAACTCCAACGCTCTGCGCTGGGGCACCATGTACAACTTCTACTTCAAGGCCACCACCCGTCCGATCACCCGCAGTGCGACGCTCGGCCTCTTCAAGCCCTTTACCCCCGGCTCGGTGACGTTCGCCGTCCCGACCCCTGCCGCTCCCGCCGACTTCAACCTCAACGGCGAGTGTGATTTCTTTGACTACCTCGATTTCGTTGCTGCCTTCAGCACCAACGATCCCACTTCGGACTTCAACGGCGATGCCCAGATCGATTTCTTCGACTACCTCGACTTCGTCCAGGCCTTCGCCAACGGCTGCTAAACCGCTGATGTACATCTGAATGAACGCAAGAGGGAGGACCAGCGTCCTCCCTCTTGTCTTACCCCCGCATGGCACCCAACCACACACATTCGTTTCAGCGATCAACAACCCACGCTGAATCCGCTGACAAAATCCAGGTAATCAAAGAAGTCGATCGTGCTGTCTTCGTTGTAGTCCGCCGCCGGAACGTTTCCGGCGAATGCAGCGACAAAGTCGAGATAGTCAAAGAAGTCGACCGCGCCGTCGCAATTGAAATCGGTCGCGCACACGGTCACGCTTACGGTGTTGCTCGTCGCGCCACCACACACACCCGTCACCACGCAGTGATAGTCACCTACTCGGCTGAGAGAGCCTGACATGCTGAGCGATTGCGTCGTCGCGCCCGACACGCCACTGCCATTCACCATCATCGCGTTGCCCTTCCACCACTGGT
>CAYTYD010000107.1:0-10339 GCA_964441555.1 uncultured Phycisphaeraceae bacterium
AGCTTTGGAGAGGATGCGGTAGTCGGAGGCCTGGTCGAGGCGGATGAAGGTGTCGGTGCTGGCGAAGAGTTTGGAGCGGTCGTCGATGGTGTATTCGACATCGAGGCCCAAGAGGGCTTCGGGGTGGAGCTTGTTGTCGCTGCCGCCGAATTCGCGAGAGAAACCAAGACCAGCGCGGGGGAGGATGAGGAGCGTGTCGGTCTTGATGAGTTCGTAGCCAAGACCGGCATTGGCGGAGAGGCGGAGATCCCAATCCTGGAACTGGTCGTATTCGAGGGAGCCCTGCACGAAGGGACGCCAGCGGCTGTTGCCCTTTGGCAGCCAATCGTGGCGAAGATCGAGGCGGGCGTTGTCTTCGGATTTTTCGCCGGAGCTGGTGGCGTAGGAGTATTTGAAATTGGCGGTGGATTTGGATGCACTGGTGAGGCGATTGAGATCGAGGCCAGCGCGGATGTAGAAGGTCTCGCTGTTGCCCCTGGCGCCGTTGAGGCCGACTGAGGCGGCACCTTTCCAGCCGTAGAAGGGGGAGGAGGGATCTTGGGGAGGAGGTGGAATGGAAGTGGTTTCGGCGGCGGCTTTCTGGGCGGCTTTGGTGGCGGCTTGGGCGATGGGAGGAGCGACGAGGCGAACATCGGCGATGTTGTTGCGCGGGATGGAGAGTTGGCCGAGGACGGGGTGCTCGAGGATCATGGGATCGGCATCGCTGATGAGTGTGCCGGTGAGAAGATCGCCGCCACGAAGAGAGATGATGGCGACGCGGGGGGATTGGGGAGTGGCGGTGGTGGTTGGTGCGGAATCCGGGGTGATGTTCTGCGCGGAAGCGAGGACGAAACAACCCAGGATCGGCGCCAGGAGGGCGGCAATCGGCGGCATGGACAAACTCCGGCAATAGTCCTGACGAGAGGGTCGAGGTTAGGCGGAAATTGGTGGGGGAACGATGTGCAGAAACAGGTGCTGGGAAAATCCGAATAAGATGGGGAAAGAAGAGTGATTGGAAAAATTCGCGGAGGTGAGCCATGATGCAGAAAGAGCCGCAGAAGGGAACTCAGCCGGGAGCGCGGGGTGGTGGAGCATTGATGGACCCGGTGTATGTCTCGTGTGGAGCGCATGTCGCGGCGATTGATCCGGCGACTGGCAACGAGTACTGGCGGTGCAAACTTCCCAAATCCACGTATGGGCTGATTTCGCTGCACGTGTGTGGTGATCTGATTGTCGCGGGTTCGTACGGGCGGATTTATGGAATTGAGCGGTGGAAGGGTGAGATCGTGTGGACCAATGAACTGCAGGGGATGGGGTACTACAACATTCTGATCACTTCGGAGGGGGCATCGGGGCTGGGAGGAATGCAGGCGGGAATGGCGGCGGTGGCGGCACAGCAGGCGGCGGCATCGGCTGCGGCGGCTTCGGGGTGAATTTCGGAGCGGTCATAGCGGGGTTACACTGACGGACTGTGGCACTCCTGGAAGCACACAATCTGAAGAAGGCGTTTGCGGGGCGCACGGTCGTCGACGATGTGACGTTTCACGTTGATCGGGGCGAGATCGTGGGGTTGCTTGGACGAAATGGCGCGGGCAAGACCACCAGCTTTCGCATGACGATCGGGATGATCGATGCGGATGGGGGCAAGGTGCTCTTTGACGGGCATGATGTGTCGGCGTTGCCGATGTATCAGCGGGCCCGGGTGGGGATGGGGTATCTGTCGCAGGAGCCGTCGATTTTTCAGCGGTTGTCGTGTCAGGACAATCTGCTGGCGATTCTGGAGACGCTGGATCTGCCGCGGACGGAGAGGGTGAGGCGTGCCAATGAACTGCTGGCGCAGTTTGGCTTGTCGCACAAGAAGGATCAGCAGGCGCGGACGTGCTCGGGTGGTGAGCGGCGGAAGCTGGAGATCGCGCGGGCGTTGATCACCAAGCCACGGTTGATTCTGCTGGATGAGCCATTCAGCGGCGTGGACCCGATCGCGGTGGAAGAATTGCAGGAAGAAGTGCGGCGGCTGGCAAAGGCGGGGATTGCGATTCTGATCACGGATCACAACGTGCAACAGACGTTGCGGGTGTGTGATCGGGCGGTGATCATTGATGCGGGGAAGAAATTTGCGGAGGGGATGCCGCGAGATTTGATTAATGACGAGCGGGTGAAGCGGGTGTACTTGGGATCGCTGTTCAGGGGCGATGAGTTTGATGCGGCACCGGCCGGGAGGGCGCGGGTATGAAGAAGTTGCGGCAGGTGTTGATGTTGAGCGGCGTTGGCGCGATGGCGCTGGGGCTGGGTGGGTGTCTGGAGCGGCGGATCGCGATCACCAGTGAGCCGACGGGTGCGATGGTGTGGCTGAATGATGTTGAGGTGGGGCGGACGCCGTGCGAGACGGCGTTTACGTATTTCGGTGATTACGACGTGCGGGTGCGGCTGGAGGGGTATGAGCCGCTGGTGGAACGGAAGACGGCGCGGCAGCCGCTGTATGAGTACCCACCCTTGGACTTGGTGGCGACGGCGGTGCCGGCGAAGATCGAGACGGAGATCAAGTGGCACTTTGTGCTAAATAAGACGCTCGAATCAACGCAAGATAAGGATGCGTTTGAGACGGATTTGATTCAGCGGGCAAGAGAACTGAGGGGGCAGGTGGATCGGCCAGAGGCGAAGTAGTGAGTATGAATTCTCTTCAACTTGAGTAGAGCTCCAGCGCTGGAATATCGGGGCCCAGGGTGAGACTGTTCTGGTCGCCCAGGAAGGGGCGGGAGAGGGCGCGGTAGGTGTCGGGGTTGAGATCGACGGTGCCCCATTTGGCACTGCGGGTGCGCATGTGGGCGGCGTAGTCGCGGGCGGTGACGACTCGGGGGGAATACCAGATGCCGCGATGCTCGAAGACGTCGTGATAGAGGGCGTCGGGGGGTTGGATTTCCCAGCAGTAGAGGAAGACCAGGACGGCTTCGAATTCGGGGCCGAAGAGCTCCTGCCAGCGCAGGAGTGAGGCGATGTCGTCGCGAGTAGCCCAACATTCCAGGCGGGGGTTGACGCGACGGGGGCCGTTTACAGGTCGGTGCCGAGGCGGGAGGGCGGTGTGCACTTTGGGCTTTGGCTGGCGGAGAGTTCGGCCCTTGATCTCGATGAGAAGATTGCCGCCGTGGCCGTAGGCGATGAAGTCGAAGGATTTAAGGGCGGAGGCATTGTGGGCCTGCGCGGAAAGCATGGAAGGAAGGAGTGACTTTTTGACTTCGTTGATGGCGATGTAGGGGACGCGGCGGGCGCGAAGGAGGGACTCGAAAGCGGTTTCGAAGTGGTGACGACGCTGCACGGAGAGAGAATACTGCCGCGGCGCTGCTGCGGCAAATGGGCAAATTTCCAAATATGCAAATGGCCAAATAAGATACTCCGACATTTGAACTACGAGCCGTTACTTGCCTATTTGCAGATTTGCCAATTTCTCTGACTTGTATCGCATCGGTACTCAGCACTGCTCAGACTGTCGGCCGGGCGCGGCTGGCGGGGAGAAGGCCGAGCATCAGGGTGATGGCGCCGACGGCGAGGGTCCAAAGGCGGAGCTTGGGATCTGTGCACAGGGTGTGCAGGAGTGAGGCGGCCTGAGGGCGGTCTTTCAAGACCAGCGGTTCGGGTTCTAAGGCTCCGAAGACGGAGGCGTCGGCGTGCTTGGTTTCGGTGAGGCCGGGGATGGGGGAGCGATCGGCGGGGATCTGGTTGAGCTGGCTGGCGGCAAGGGCCATGACCAGAGGTTTCTGGCCTTCCTCGACGGCCTTGAGGTAGGAGTGGTAGTTTGCGAGCCGCTGAGAACGGTGGGTTTCGACGGCGAGGGCCTGGTCGCGCTTCCAGCGGGCCTCGTCGAGGTCGTCTTTGGCGGGGATCAGCACCAAGCAAGCGAGGATGGCCAGGCCGGAGACGACAAAGAGCCATCCGGGATCGAGGATCCTGGCTCCGAAGCCGACGTGATTGGCGCTGGTTCCCGGGGAGGGCATGGATGCATGATATCGGCTGATGCCGCTGCGGTGGATAAAAACCGCGCGGCACATCACACCACCAGATTGACCATCTTTCCGGGGACGACGATGACCTTTTTGGGTGGCTTGCCAGCGAGGAACTTGATGGTTTCGGCGTGGGCGAGGGCGGCGGATTCGATGGCCTTGGCATCGGCACCGGCGGGGACCAGAACGCGGGCACGGACCTTGCCGCCGGCCATGACGGGGATTTCGACCTCGCTGTCGATGGTGAGTGATTCGTTGGCGATTGGGTAGGCGTCATTGAGCAGGATGCGGGCCTCGCCGGTGACACGGTGCCAGAGCTCATCGGCGATGTGGGGGACGAAGGGGGAGAGCATGAGGATGAAGGGACGCGCGATCTCCATGGGCACTGCGGGGAGAGTGGCCAGATGGTTGTTGAACTCGATGAGTTTGCTGATGGCGGTGTTGAAACCCATGGAATCGAGTTGCTGGCGGACACTCTTGATGGTCTTGTGCAGGAGCTTGAGGGTTTCCGTGTCGGCCGGCGCGTCGACGATGCGCGAAGCGCCGGTCTTTTCGTCGATCATGTTGCGCCACACACGCTGCAGGAAGCGGAAGCAGCCGACGATGTCGCGCGGGTTCCAGGGTTTGCTGGCTTCGAGGGGGCCCATGTACATTTCGTAGAGGCGGCAGGTATCGGCGCCGTATTCGGCGATCACATCATCGGGATTGACGACGTTTTTGTAGCGTTTGCTCATCTTGGTGACGATGGGCGTGACGGGTTTGCCGGTGGCGATTTCGATGTACTTGCCTTCGGACTCTTCGCGCACTTCGTCCACTGGCACGATGGATTTATCGGCGTGCTGATAGGCGTAGCTGGTGATGAGACCTTGGTGGAACAGCTTGCGGAAGGGCTCGCGCACGGGCGAGTGGCCCAGATCAAAGAGCACATTGACCCAGAAGCGTGAATAGAGGAGGTGACCGACGGCGTGCTCGCTGCCGCCCAGATAGAGATCCACACCGGCATCGGAGTGGCCGTCTTTGCCCATCCAATACTCGAGGGCTGCATCGGAAGCCAGTTGAGTGTCATTGGCGGCATCGCAATACCGGAGCATGTACCACGACGAGCCGGCGGAGCCGGGCATGGTGTTGCACTCGCGGGTGACGGGTGTGGCGGGATCAAGGAGCGCCGGATCGACACCTGCCGCGCCTGCGGTGGTGCGAGCCCAGTCTTTGGCCTTGGCCAGGAGTGGCATGGGGTCCATGCTTTCGACGGGGGCGTAGTCGGCGAGTTCGGGGAGTGAAATCGGAAGTGCGGCGGCGGTGACGGGGAAGGCGCGGCCGTCATCGGTGTAGACGATGGGGAAGGGTTCACCCCAGTAGCGCTGGCGAGAGAAGGTCCAATCGCGGAGTTTGTAATTCACGCGGCGACGACCGATGCCGCGACGCTGGAGCCAGCCGATGATGCGCTGCTTGGCCTGATCGGTCGTGAGGCCATCGAGTGAGACTTCGCTGTTGGATGAGTTGATGGCGTGACCTTCGTCCACGCGGGCTTCGTTGAGGTCATATTGGCGGCAGGGTGACGCGAGTACGGCAAGCGCGGCATCTTCCATCGGAGACTGCACAAGCAGCACGCGGCCCCAGTCGCCATGACCGGCCTCACTCAGCAATTCGCGCCCCGCAGGCAGGCGATTGCGAATCTCGTCGATCGGAGTCCGCACATCAGGATTGGTGGGCATGATCCAGATGGCGGCGTAGAACTTCCCCTTGGCGTAATGCTGATGGAGGATGTGGGTGAGGGCGGGAGGATCCTCAAAGAAATGATCGACGACGACGCGGATGGGAAGCTCGAATTTGACGGCGAATTCGTAGTCGCGCTCATCGTGCGCCGGGACGGCCATGATGGCGCCGGTGCCGTACCCCGTGAGGACGTAATCGGCTGTCCACACCGGGATCTTCTCATCAGTGGCGGGGTTGATGGCGTAGACGCCGGTGAAGACGCCGGTCTTGTCTTTACTTTCCTGGCGCTCGATATCGGAACGCGATGAGGCCCACTGCACATACTGCTTCAGGTCGCTGAGGGTCGATTCGGGGATTTCGAAATCACCAGAGAGGGCGGCGCGGACCAGGTCGTGCTCGGGAGCGACAACCATGTAGGTGGAGCCGAAAAGGGTGTCGGGGCGGGTGGTGAAGACGGTGAGATCGCCGAATTTGCCACCGACAATCTCAAATCGGATCTCGGCACCCTCGCTCTTGCCGATCCACTCTCGCTGCATGGTCTTGGTGGCGCTGGGCCAATCGAGCCCTTCGAGTTGAGAGAGGAGGCGTTCGGCGTAGGCGGTGATGCGGAACATCCACTGCTTGAGTGGTTTGCGGTAAACGGGGTAGCCGCCACGTTCGCTTTTGCCGTCGATCACCTCGTCGTTGGCCAGGACGGTGCCGAGCTTGGGGCACCAATTCACGGTGGTTTCCGAGAGGTAGGCGAGGCGCTGGGAATCAACCACATCGCGGCGCTGGTCTTGCGTGAGTTGGTGCCAATAGCGGGTACCGACCGGGACGCCTGCGAGGATGGTGTTTTCGGCGGGTGCGGCGATCAATTCGCCGCTGAGCGTGACGACGAGTTCCCCTTGCTCAAGGAGGGCGACAAGGTCGCTGATGGGGCGGGCCTGTGCGGCGGACTCGTCAAACCAGGCGTCGTAGAGCTTGAGGTAGATCCACTGCGTCCACTTGTAGTAGCCGGCATCGATGGTGCCGAACTCGCGCGACCAGTCGTAGGAGAAACCAAAACGAGAGAGCTGGCGGCGGAAGTTGTCAATCGCGGTCTTGGTGGTCTTGGCGGGGTGAATGCCGGTCTGGATGGCGTACTGCTCGGCTGGGAGGCCGAAGGCATCCCAACCCATGGGATGCAGGACGTTGCGGCCGTTCATCCTCATATAGCGGCTGACGATGTCGGTGGCGGTGTACCCCTCGGGGTGGCCGATGTGCAGCCCGGCTCCGCTGGGATAAGGGAACATGTCCAGGCAATAGAACTTGGGGCGCGAGGCGTCGAAACCGACCTCTCCGGGATTGGGAACGGCGAAAGTGCGCGCGGCTTCCCAACGGGTTTGCCAGGAAGACTCGATCTGGTCGGCCAGAAGCGCGGTGTAGCGGTGCGGCGGGGTGTCGTCGGTGTGGGGCTTGGCCGAGATTGGGGTGGGTGCGGACATTGCACAAAAGGGTAGGAATGGACTGGGGGATCTAACCGTGAAGGGTTCAGAAGGGGTAAAGGAGGGATAAAGCGACAGGGGGGCATCTGAACGGAACCTTCATCGAGTCCTTACACGGGATGAACGCCCCGTTGACACGAAGGTGCGACGGTTATGCCCTCATGGTTCTTACCCCCACCCATCGCACCGGACGCGGCTTCACACTCATCGAGCTCCTGGTGGTCATTGCCATCATCGCGCTCCTGATCAGCATTTTGCTGCCTTCTTTGGGTTCGGCGCGGGAGGCGGGGCGGCAGGTGAACTGCGCATCGAATCTGCGGCAGCTGGCGATGGCGGGATTGAACTACGCCTCATCCAACCGCGGGTATTACTGCTCTGGCGGATGGGACAACCGCATCACCCGCAGCCGCCCCAACAAGGAAGAGGGACTGGGTGGCTTGGATAAGACCGGATGGGTGGCGGATTTCGTTCTCGGTGGTTATGCCATTCCCGGCAAGTTTCTGTGCCCCACCAATGCCTCGAAATTCTCTAATCGACTGGCGCCAGCGCGGGTGACGGGTGCATCGTGGTCGCAGCTTTCGGGATCAACACTCGACAACCTGATCGACGAGGGTTTCAACACGAACTACTGCCAGTCGTGGTTCATGGCGCAGACGGATATGGCCGATCCGGCGGATCTTTCCGCGGATCGCGAGGAGTTTCGATTTGCGGTCGGGCCGCTGAATGACAAGTCATTAGGGAATGCCGCGGCGGTTTCGCGGGTTCCCTTGTTTGGTGATGGCCCAGTGCTGGATGACGATCCGGAAGACATTGTCATCTACAAGGGTCAGCAGTTTGCCGGCAGCAAGACGACCACGGACGGGCCGACGCAGAATGCGGTGCCGGGATTCGGCACGGTGTGGGGAAGGCAGGACTACACCGACTTTGGCCCGGTGCACGGGAAGAAATCTAAGGCGGTGCTGCCGGGAAATCGTTCGCGCACGCTGACGACGGTCGGGCAGATTGCGTTTGCCGACGGACACGTGGAGCCATTCACCGACACGGTGCGTGATGGCATGTTCAACCACCGCGGGGCGCTGATCAGCGGCATCACCACGGTGAAATACGACGAATTGGAAGGGAAGGTTTACGGCGGCTGGCTGAGCAGGCCGGGGCTGAACTTCTGAAGTTGATGAATCTCGACACGAAGTGAGAACCGCGACGGAGTGTCTGTCGCGGAGGAATCGGAGCAGAAACAAGGGAGAGTTTCTATGGTGCGGAAGCTTGCAATCGTCGCCTTGTGTGCCGCGGCACACAGCGCAGTGGCCCAATCCACGATCATCGCGCAGTGGAATTTCAACGTCGCGGATGCGGCGAACGCCAATCCATTCGGTGGCACGGTGGTGCCGAGTGTTGGAAACGGCTCGGTGCGTTACATCGGTTCATTTGCGACGGCACCGAATGGGGATCCGATTCTGCCGATGTTCCGCTCAGGGGATGGCTCGACCGATCCGGCTGCGCAGTTGGATGACTCTGCGTTTGACCTGTCACCGTTTCCGGCGCAGGGGACGGGGAACCTCACGAGCGGCTTGGAGATCGCAGTTTCGACAGCGGGGAAGTCGAACATCCTGGTGAGCTGGGATCAGCGCCACTCCAACCGTGCTTCGCGGTGGGCGCAGTTCCAGTATTCGTTGGATGGTGTGAACTTCACCAGCGCGGGATTGACGGATCAGCCCTCACCAGGAGCCAACGGCCTGTTCAACTCCACGGTGGGTGACGCCTGGACCAATCGCACGCTGGATCTTTCTTCCATCGCGGGCGCGAACAACAACCCCAACTTCAAGGTGCGGATCGTGGCGGCCTTTGCCCCCAGCACCAGCACCTATGTGACCACATCCGGCGCGGCATGGGACCCCAACGGACGCTACCGCTTTGACATGATCACGGTCTCTTCGCTGTCTTCGTCAACCAGCTTGAGCGCTTCGGCTCGGGCCCAGCCCAAGGCCGCGATCACGGGTGGCACCGGTTCGACACTGCTGGTCGCCAACATTACTCCGGGCGCGGCACCCTCTTCGACTGGCATCGTCGCCACGGTTGATCTGACTCAGATCGGCGGCAGCGCGACTCAGTCCCTGAATGACCTTGGACAGAACGGCGATGCGGGCGCCGGTGACGGGCGGTTCTCCTTCCGATTCACGGTGCCAGCGACGGTCGCGCCCGGTGTGTATTTCCTGCCGGTCGCGGTGAGCGATGCTCAGAATCGCACCGACACGGCATCCATCCGCCTGGAGATTGTCACGCCCGTCAATTCCAATTCGCCGGTCGTCATCAGCCAGCTCTTCTCCAGCGGCGGGGCCTTCGGCGCGGCGTACAACGCCGACTACGCCGAGCTCTTCAACCGTTCGAGCGTGCCGCAAGATATCAGCGGCTGGTCGGTGCAGGGCGCCAGCGACGATGAACCCTTCGCGGCGGACAAGTTGATTGAAATTCCATCGGGGACGATTCTGCCCGCAGGCGGCTACTACCTGATTCAGTTGAACCCTGTGACGGGTCAGTACGGTCTGCCCCTGATCGCGGATCTGATCGGTTCCCCCGGATACGGCATCGGCCAGCCCGATGGCAAGGTTGTCCTTGCTCGCAACAACGCAGTGATCACCTCATGTGACAGTGGCCAGGGCACCGACCCCAACATCGCCGACCTGGTCGGCTATGGGCACGACACCGAGTGCTTCCTGGGCGCGGCGACGCCGCTGGATACGACGGTGCTGACGGCGACGATGCGCAAGGATCAGGGATGTCAGGACACGCGGCAGAACTTCCACGACTTTGCGTTGGCAGCGCCCGCGCCGCGTGGAAGCTTCAGCCCCACGCACTCGTGCCCCCCACTGTGCACAGCGGATTTCAACAGCGACGGCGTGGTGGATTTTTTTGACTACCTCGACTTTGTCGCGGCTTTCAGCAGCAATACGTCTGCGGCTGACTTCAACGCCGACACCACCATCGACTTCTTTGATTACCTGGACTTTGTCGCGGCATTCAGCAGCGGCTGCTGAAACCGGGCACGATCCACATTTCATGCACGCACAGCCCGTGGCCCATGCACGGGTTTTTTCGTGTCGCATCAACTGCTTTCTCGGACGTCATGACATTTCATTTCGTTTGTGTTGCCTAGGTATTGCCCTTTATTGAATTTGTGATATACGT
>CAYTYD010000108.1:0-5853 GCA_964441555.1 uncultured Phycisphaeraceae bacterium
CCGCGCTGAATCCGGGCGATCCTCTCGGATGGCAACCCAAAGTGCTGGATTTCGGTGTGGCTCGCCTCACCGATCAGCACGCCGCGCTCACCATCGCCCAGACCATGGGAACTTCGGCTGGTGAGATCGTCGGCACGCTCGCGTACATGAGCCCCGAGCTAGTCAACCTCCCAACTGCGGGCACACCGGGCACGCAGGCCATGGTCGATACTCGCGCCGATGTCTATGCACTGGGCGTCATCCTGTATCAAGTCATGTCGGGCCAGCTCCCCATCAATCTTTCCGGAGTCACGCTTGCTCAGGCGGCACCGCGCATCGTGCACGAAGATCCCAGGCAACTGGGCTCGCTCATCGCGGCATGTCGTGGTGATATCGAGATTATCGCCGCCAAAGCTCTCGAAAAGGACCGTGATCGTCGCTATCAGACCGCCGCGGCACTCGCCGAAGACCTGCGCCGCGTGCTGGCTCACGTCCCCATCGTCGCCAGGGCCCCCAGCACGTCATACCAGATACGAAAATTCGCCCAACGCAACACCGCCCTTGTCGCCGGTGCCGCTCTCGCCGTCACGCTGCTCATCGCCGGAATCGTTGGCACCAGCATCGGCCTGGTGCAGGCCCGCGAGGCCCTGAAGCTCGCCGAAAAACGCGAACGCGAAGCCAAAGAGGCCTTGGTGCAGGCCGAACGCACGACCACCTTTCTCACCTCAATGCTCGCCTCGGCCAATCCCACGGCATCACGCGGCAGGCAGATCACCGTGTTGGAACTGGTCGATCAGACCGCCGCTCGCGCTGGCTTTGATCTTGCCGAATTGCCACAGGTCGAGGGCCGCACCCGCATCGCCCTGGCCCGCACATACCTGTCTCTCTTTGCCATGGCCAAGGCCATGACTGAGGCAGAGCGCGCGTTGTCGCTGGCCGAACAGGCATTCGGCAAAAGAAGTGTGGAGTACTCCGAGGCCCTTGCGGCCAAAGCCGCAATATTGATCTCAGATGGCAAGCACCAGGCGGCGCAGGAGATGTGCCGCGAGGTGCTGGCGATTCGCCTGGAACGGTTGCCGCAGGATCACCCCCAGATCGCGCGAGCGCGTGTGCTCTTGGGCAAGTCGCTGGCGAATGGCATGAAAGTGGACGATGCCGAGCGCGAGTTTGAGTTAGCGCGGCCAATCATGGAGCGCAGCGGCGATCCCGAGTTTGTCAATTGCGTCACCATTCATGCCGACACGATCTTGCGGCGCCCGCCACGCGAGAATCGCCTGCCGGATGCTCAGAAGATGCTGTCTGCAGCGCTCGCCTCCCTTGAAGGGCGTGGCCCCGGCGCCGAACCGGATCGGGCGACTTTGCTGATGTCGCTCGGCGGAACGCTCATGCGGCAGCATCTGCCCGAACAGGCCGAGGCGGCGTTTACTCAGGCCTTGCAGATTCGCGAGAAGATCTTTCCGGCCGGACATCCGGCGCTCCTGGGCGTGCGACTTCGAATCGTCACGGCAGTGCGAGATCAGAATCGGCTGGAGGAAGCTCGAAACTTGGCCGTGCAGCTGGTCGACGACTCGCGCAAGAGCGTCGGAAAGGATTCCGGCGAACTTTCCAACACTCTGGCAATGACGGCGGACCTGCACACGCGGCTGAATGAGCACGCCGCAGCGACACCCCTGCTCGAAGATTACCTTCGCATCACCACGCAGAATGGTGACAATGTCGTGGCGTTGGTGGCCACGCAGCTTTTGGGGCAGAATTACCTGGAAACCAAGCGGTTCGCTGATGCGGAGCGGCTTTTTCGCGAGGCGATCGCCACGCTTGATCAGCCGGGGCGCCGGGTCGCGAGTGCCGCGAGCTATCGCGGGTATCTGGCCGATGCCATCAGTCAGCAGGGGCGGCATCAGGAAGCCGTTGAAGTGCTGAACAAGGGGCTGCAATTGATTGCCACGATCACCGATCAATCAGGCCTGCGGGCCGATCTATTGCGCCGCATGGGGCGAGAAAAGATGGCGTTGGGTAACGCGATGGAAGCACGCCAGGCACTCACCGAGGCCGTCAGAATCTACGATGACATGAAGCTGGAAAAGGAAGCCGCGGCGACTCGAGCGGAACTTGAAAAAGTGGGTCCTGCAACGCCTTGAAAGTCACTGATTTGACTGCGTGAGCCATACGCTTGTGCCATGTCCAACGAGCGTTCCGATGGCGGCTCCGGCCGCTCCATTTCCGCATCGACCTCTGATCCTCATGATCAGCCCCGCGCGCAGGTTCTGATCGTTGAAGACGAAATCGAACACGCGGAAGTGATGGCCGATGCGTTGCGCAAGCCCGGGCACATCTGCACCATCGTGAATTCGGCGATGGCCGCCATCGAAGAACTTCGCCATGGCACCTTTGACATCATCGTCACCGACTTGCGCATGCCCAACTCGGCCTCGTTCGAGGGAATCTCCCCCGATGGCGCTGATGCTGGCATCCGCGTTCTCAAGTCTGCACGGACTCTGCAGCCCCAGGCCGAGACCATCATGGTCACGGCTCACGGCGATGTGCCTACGGCCCGCGCGGCATTCAAAGAGGGGGCTTACGACTTCATTGAAAAGCCCCTCGATCTGGCCACATTTCGCGCCTTGGTAAATCGTGCGGCTTCCACTGTCGTGCTGCGGCACGAATCCGGCTCACTCAACGATCTGGTCCAGCACGAGGGCTTCGCTGGCATCATCGCCGGTAGTGAGCCGATGCGGCAGATTCTGCGAACGGTCAAGAGTGTTTCGGCAAGCATGCTGCCGGTGCTCATCACCGGTGAATCCGGAACTGGCAAGGAGCTCATCGCTCAGGCCATTCACAAGAACAGCCCGCGCGGCCAGAAGCGATTTGTGGCACTGAACTGTGCCGCCGAGGCCGAGAATCTTCTCGAAGACCAGCTCTTCGGTCACGTCCGCGGTGCCTTCACGGGTGCCGACAAGGATCGCGAGGGAGTCTTTGAATACTGCACCGGTGGCACCATCTTCCTCGACGAAATCGGTGACATGCCGCTGAAAATGCAGGCCAAACTGCTGCGCGTGCTGGAAACCGGTGACGTCGTGCGGCTGGGCTCAAACGATCCCCGCAAGGTCGACATCCGCCTCGTCAGCGCCACCAACAAAGATCTGAAGGCGATGATTGATGCCAAGGAGTTCCGGGGCGATCTCTTCTTCCGCATCAAGGGTGCGCACATTCATTTGCCACCGTTGCGTGATCGCCGCGAGGACATTCCCCGCATCGTCCGCCACGCCATCGTCAAGGCGGTCGAGACTCTCGCCCGCGCTTCAGGTCGCCCTGCGGGTGCTGAGCCCATTCCTGATATCACCGATGCCGCGCTCATGCGCTTGACGAGCTATTCATGGCCAGGCAATGTGCGTCAGTTGCTGAACGTCGTGCAGAACATGGTCGTCACCGCCGCGGCAGAGCCCAACACAAACGGACCTGTCAAACTCGATCTGCGCCATGTGCCAGATGAAGTGCGAATGGGCGATGACGAAGTGCCAGATGACGCACCCAGCGGCGTCAATGCGCCGGGCTCATTGGCGGGCACCACCATGGATCAATTGGAAAAGCGAGCCATTCGTGAAACCCTGCTCCTCACCGGAGGCAATCGTGAGCAGGCCGCCAAGTTGCTCGGCATGGGCGAACGCACGCTGTATCGCAAATTGAAGAAATACGGATTGGGTTGATTCGACTGCGTTAATCAACACGTTCGATCGTCTGGTTGTAAGCAGCAATCCACTTCTTGCCGCCATCGGGCCATTGCAATTGCACAAAGACGTTGACCCCGTCACCTTGGTCCCACGCCGGGCCACTGCGCACCATGCGTTCCCAGGTGTTTGCGGTGTCTCCGCTTTCCTTGGCGGCCGTTCCAGTCCAGATGCTCCTTCCTCGTTGCAACCGGATCGCCACGGCCTCGATGCCCTGCGGTGCCTTGCCCTTGTCAGTCGGCACAAGATTGAGTTTGGCGAGCAATCCCTTGGGAGTGGGGGCCGCACCCGCCGCGGGCTCGACCGTTGGCTGGAAATTCCGCCACATATACACGTTCAGTCGGAATTCGCGGCTGTCGATCTGCAGGGTTTCCGGGATCATGCGTGATGCGGTGTCCTTTGGCGTGGCTGTCGCAGCGGCCGCCGTGGTGGAGTTGGTGGAGTTGGAGGAGTTGGGGGAGTTGCCATCGACTGCTGTGGGCGCAGAAACTGGCGCATCTGTCCCCGTCGCCACACCAGCCGCCGCACCATCTCCAGAATCCGTGATCCCAATAAACGGAATCATGCTGTCGATGTTGTCCAGCGTCTTGCGTAGCGACGCCAGGTGCGTATCCACTTCGCTCAGCGATTTGCCCAAGGGGTCCAGCCGCGTATCCAGCGTGGAAAGGTGCTTGTTCTGCAGTGTGGCGATCTGCCCATTCGTACCGTCGAGGCGCTGAATGGTCTGCGCCAGGTTCGTATTCACCAAGGTCAGATCGCTGTTGGCCTGCACGAGGCGCGAGTTGGCTTCGATCAGCTTGGCATTCGCGATATCGAGTTCCGTATTCGCCGCCATGAGTTGCGTGTTGGCGGTCGCCAGGTTCTGATTGGCCTTCCGCAGTTCATCGCGAATCTCAAACACCACGCACCCGGGCATGATGAGCGTGCTCGATAAGAGCAAGGTGATTTTTGTCATTCGACCGGCCATGAAACACTCCCTGAGCGTGCCCCGATGAGGAAAATACCTGCTTCACCCCTTCACGCCATGGCACGACCTACTATCTGGCAAGTTTATCAGGCCGCTGACATCAGACACGAGTCTTGAGTTGGTCCGGCCCGGACCACTTTCTAGCCGGTATTTCAGACCCGCCCGTCGGTTCTGCACACCGAAAAGGGCATCATGGATTTTCAATCGCTCGGTCTTTGTGACGTCATTCTGTCAGCAGTCGCCGGTCAGGGGTACGCCACTCCCACTCCGATTCAGGCGCGTTCCATTCCACAGGTCTTGGCGGGCAAGGATGTGCTCGGTATCGCCCAGACCGGTACGGGCAAGACCGCCGCATTTGCCATCCCGATCATTCAGCGATTGATGGAATCGCCGCCAAAGCATGATGTGCAGCCCAAGCGTCCTCGCGCCGTGGTCCTTTCGCCCACGCGCGAACTGGCCACGCAGATCGCCCAGAGTTTCCGCACCTATGGCGATGGCTCGGGACTCAGCGGCACCACCATCTTCGGCGGCGTTGGTCAGGGAGGGCAGATCAAGGCCCTGCAGCGCGGCATCGATATTCTTGTCGCCACACCCGGCCGCCTGCTTGATCTGATGGGTCAGGGGTACATCGATCTGCGATCCATTGAAATTTTCGTCCTTGACGAGGCAGATCGCATGCTCGACATGGGCTTCATCAAGCCCATCCGCCAGATTATTTCTGAGATTCCCAAGGAGCGTCAGTCGCTTCTCTTCTCCGCCACCATGCCTGGAGAGATTCAGGGTCTCGCCGACAGCGTGCTGCGAAATCCTGTCCGCGTCGAGGTTGCTCCTCCACGTTCGACGGCGTCGACGGTGTCGCAGTCACTCGCCTTCGTGCCACGCTCCCTCAAGGTTGGCACGCTCATCAAATTGCTCGGTGACGAATCCATGTCGCGAGTGATCGTGTTCACCAAGACCAAGCACGGTGCCGACAAGGTCGCCACCAAGCTCCACAACGCTGGATTTGATTCCGAAGCCATCCACGGCAATCGCAATCAGAATCAACGTCAGCGAGCGCTGAACGCCTTCAAGACTGGCCGGGTTCGTGTCCTCGTCGCGACAGATGTCGCTGCCCGCGGTCTGGATGTCGATGAGATCACCCATGTCATCAATCTCGACCTTCCCATGGAGCCAGAGGCCTAC
>CAYTYD010000108.1:5863-10238 GCA_964441555.1 uncultured Phycisphaeraceae bacterium
CATCGGCCGCACCGGCCGCGCTGGCGCCTCCGGCATCGCCATCAGTTTCTGTGATGAATCTGAGCGTCCACTGCTCCGCGATATTGAGAGAATGCTCGGAAAGAAGATCCCGCTGGTGCAGCTCGGCCTGACCGAAGCCGAAGCCAAAGACGCTCGCCAGCTCGAAAAGCAGTTCGCCAACGACATCGACAATTTCATCGATATCAAGCCCGGTTGGAGCGAGTCGGCACAATCCGGGCGATCGAATCGAAATGATGCTCCACGCCACCCGCGCGCAAATGGCGCGCCACGTCCCGAATGGGAGACACAACCCCAACGCCCAGCACAGAAGCCGCAGCATCGCTTCGGGCCGCGCCAGGGTTCTCCGGCTCATCATGCACCAAACAGCGACAAAGCCCGCGAACTGAACCGCGAACTGAACCGCGAACAGGGCCACGCCCCAAACCGTGAGCAGAATCACGAACAGCATCGTGAGCATCCGCAGCGCAATGCGCCCGCACCTCGCCGCGATGAGCGTCCTCGTCACGAGGATCGTCGTCCTCCGGCACCCGCGGCACATGCCTCGGCAAAGGCCCCCTCAAGAGACGGCTTCATCCGTCGCGGCGGGGCTCAGCCCGCTTCCGGCGATGCCGGCGACCGTCCTTCCACACCGAAGCCCAAATCCGGATTCCGGCCCAATTCTCATCAGGGAGCCAAAAACGGCACGCCCAACCGGGGGAAGTCCAAAGGTCGCTTTGGCCCGCCCCGTTCGCGCTGATCTGACTCCAAGTTGAGGGCCTGCTTCGGAGCACTCGGGTACTCTTCCCCCATGAGCATTCGATTGATCTCCGTCGCCTGTCTTGCCGCGCTCCCCTTGCTTGGCGGATGTGCGCTGTCGCGTTATGAGCAGTTGCAGCGAAAGAGCGACAAGGTTGAATCTGCCCTGAAAGGTGAGCAGAAACGAGTGCTCGATCTCAACGCCGATCCCACTCGTCAGGCACGACTCGACCATCTCAGCGATCTGCGGCTGTCTCTCTCCGCCACCGACATCGGGCTTTCCACCGTCAAGTACGCAGTCCCAGCTGATGAACAGGATCTTGCGTACGACGTCATCGAGCAGGTCTACGACACCATTGATTGGAATATCCCGTTGGGTCCGACTGAAGCCAAGCGCCCGATGCCAGCACAGTTCACCAATGGCAAATTGAATCTGAACAATCTGCGATCGAACATAGCGCCCGCGGGTCAATCACCCGCCACACCCGGCATCAGATAGCCAACCGCTCTCGCAGTCAATTACCACAGAAAGTTCACGCGATTCACGATCGTGTGCATGCGATCGCCTGCGGACTGCAGGTCGCGTCCCGCCCCACGCAGAGTCTCACACCCACTCAAGATGAACACTGCCGCGCTCAGGCCCAGCGTCATGACGAGCAAGCGTGTGCGACCCATCCCGACCTTCCCACGAGGTGCGTTTTCCATCCCTCCCCCATCGACCGGAACGACCCCGATTTCCGTCACAGCTTGCAAACTGAACGCGTCGTGCCGCAGATGTTGCGCATGGAGCCATCCCTCCAAAGACCACTTCCGGGGACTCCCCCTCACACCTTGACATCAGGCCATGAAAAAACGACCCGAGGGTCGGGTCGTTTGGCATATTCAATGGCGCGAAAGTGATTACTTGGGAGCACCAGCTTTTTCCAGCGCGTCCTGCGTCTTTTCTCCGGCGTATTGAATGTCCTTGCCCGCGCCCTTGACGGTTTCACACGCCGCGGCACACAGTGTGAGGGCGGACAACGTGATGAGCACAAGGCGGGTTGCGATACGGCTTTTCATGGCATGTCTCCTTCCGATCTTGACACAACTTTGGATCGGCAATGGTGATTGTACAACCATTCGCACGAGGAGGTCATTCGGTTCCCGTCGAATTGAACACCCCGAATCCTTACTCATTCATGCACTTCATCATGCATCCGCACCTTTCGATTCTCTCGGATGAGCAGCGTTCCCACGATCAGTGTCATCAGCGCGATCACCATCGGGTAGATCAATCCCGCATATTTCTGTCCCCATGTGTCGGCGATGAAGCTCCCGATCACCGGCACCTCGCGCCCCTGCGTGACCATGTACGTTCCGATGAAAGGGACCAGTCCGCCAAAGACACCGTTGCCGATGTGATACGGCAGCGACATCGACGTGTACCTGATCTTCGTCGGAAACAATTCGACCAGGAACGCCGCGATCGGGCCATACACCATCGTCACAAACAGCACCTGAATCAGCACCAGCGCAGACAGCATCACCGCATGATTCGTGCTCAGCACAATGCTGTTCTTCTCCGCGATCTTGGGCTCTTGCCCGCCACTCTGCGTCGAGGTGATCGTCACGGTGTTCACGGTGCCATCCGTGTACGTGCGCTTCTCCACGACCACGGTCACGGTCTTGGCCGGTTCGTTCTTCGCGGCATCTGCCGGAACAACCGTGATTTTCGGCTCCTGGCTCACCATCTGCACGCCACCCTCCGCGATCGTGAATCGCGCCGCGTTCTTCACATCCGCTTGCGCCGCCATCTGCGTGTAGATCGGGTAATACGCAAGAATCGCCAGCAGGCAGCCGATCATCATGATCGGCTTGCGTCCGATGCGATCGGATAGCCAGCCAAAGAAGACAAAGAACGGTGTGCCGATCACCAACGCCGCCGCGACGATGTACTCGGCCTGCACGTTCTCCACACTCAACGTGTTCTTGATGAAAAACATCGCGTAGAACTGCCCGGTGTACCACACCACTCCCTGCCCTGCCGTCGCGCCAAAGAGCGCAAGCAGCACCATCTTGAGATTTTCCCACTTTCCAAATGAATCCCGCAAAGGGCTCTTCGACGCCTTGCCACTGCTCTTCATCCGCTGAAACAGCGGCGATTCCTGCATCCGCGATCGAATCACATACGAGAAAATCACCAGGATCAGCGAGATCAGGAAGGGAATGCGCCAACCCCACGCATTGAAATCCTCAACTGAGAGCATCTTGCGGCACGCCAGAATCACACCCAGCGACACAAACAGCCCCAGCGTTGCCGTCGTCTGAATCCACGACGTGTAATACCCGCGCTGTCCATCCGGGCAATGTTCCGCGACATACGTTGCCGCGCCGCCATACTCCCCGCCCAGCGCCAGTCCCTGCAGCAATCGCAGCACGATGAGAATCGTCGGGGCCAGCCATCCGATTTTCTCATACCCAGGCAATACACCGATCAAAAACGTCGCGCCACCCATTAACAGCAGCGTCACCAGAAACGCGTACTTGCGCCCCACCACATCGCCCACGCGGCCAAACACCAGCGAGCCGAACGGCCGCACCACAAACCCGATCGCAAATGTCGCCAGCGTCGAAAGCAGTGCCGTCGCGCCGCCGGTCTTGGGAAAAAACACATCAGCGATCGTTCCCGCCAGCGCCCCGAAGATGTAAAAGTCATACCACTCAATCAGCGTTCCCGCGCTCGAAGCCATGATCACCTTGCGCAGATTCGACTTGGATTCCATAGGCACAGGCGCATTCGATGTGATCGCATCAGCCATGAAGTCTCTCCCGGTCACGAGTGCTTTCCAGAATCCGATCGAGGAGACTACCACTCCCCTGTTTCATGCACAACTGACCCTGTGTGAAACACCCCGGTCCCCGTTACCCCGGGTTGTCCTCTGCGTGTTCATCTCCGTACGCTGAGTGCATGTCTGTGCCCGCCCAGCCACCCCTCACCACCGCAGCAGGCGAGCGCCTCGAATGGCTCGAAGCCGACGGGCTCGGTGGATATGCCTCCGGCACTGCCTCTTTCGTGCGCACGCGTCGCTATCACGCCTTGTTGCTCGCCGCCCGCACCCCGCCCACCGCACGCTACGCCCTTGTGAATGCCGTCGAGTGCTGGCTGACCCGCACCGATGCTTCTGGCGAACCTCTTGCTCCCATCTTCCTGACACGCCATCGCTACGGCTCCGGCCTTCTCGTCCCCTCCGATGCCGCGGCGATCGTCGAGTTTGCTCCAGATCCTTGGCCGCGCTGGCGATTCGCCATCGATGAAACCCTTTCCATCGAGTGCGATCTCTTCGTCCCCCGTGGCATCCCCGCCGTCGCCCTCTCATTCCGCGCCGTCGTGTCCGGCACGCCGCGTTCGGGTTTGACGCTTCACGTCCGTCCCCTCATCTCGTGCCGCGATCACCACGCCCTGCATCACGAAAACCCATCCTTCAATTTCGAGCCCGAACTCGTCGAGGGCAAGGGCCAGCACGGTGACCGCCTTCACTGGCGACCCTACGGCGATGCCACTCCCGCCATCGTCGCCCAATCCAGCGGCGAATACCTTCACGATCCCGTCTGGTATCGCGATTTCTATTACAGCGAGGAA
>CAYTYD010000109.1:0-10118 GCA_964441555.1 uncultured Phycisphaeraceae bacterium
TGCCGCAATTTCCCGGCAGAATTCGTGTATCCCAGCAAATCTTGCGGCATCCCATTGCCATGGCTTCACCGCACGCCATAGCATCTTGTGTCATGACGACCGCTTCGGTCCATGTGAAATGCTCGCTCAGTGCCGCAAAACGCGGCCAGAAATATGCCATGGGCTGCCATTGTTGTCAGAAACATGCCCCCATGTGCCGCCGAATGTGCTGCCTCTGAATCGCAGCCATTGCAAACCGGGATTCGCCCCGCAACGCGAAATCGTTTCACAACTCATGCGTTCTGCCTCCCCGCTTCGCGACACTTTTCGTGATGCCTTTGGGGGGCTTCCCGAGTCCTTCCCATGCTTCTTGCCACTCCGTCTCTTGCCTTTGATCCCCGTCACTTTTCCGCCCGCTCGGCATCTGCCCGATTGGAAGATGCCGCGAGCTTCATCGCTCCGCCGCGACGCACTGTCAATGAAGGAGCCGAATCCTCGATGGAAACCAACCACAGCACCCGCGTCTACGACTCGATTCTCGATGCACTTCCTAATGAAGACAATCCCAGTCCGCTCGTGCGTTTGCAGCGGCTCAGTCCCAATGCAACCTTTCCACTCTGGGCCAAGCTCGAATGGCTGAATCCTTTCGGCAGCGTCAAGGACCGTGCCGCGGCGGAGCTCATCCGCGATTTGGAGTCGCAAGGCAAGCTCGGCTCAGATCACCCCAGCCGTGGCATCGTCGAGCCAACCAGCGGCAACACGGGGTTGAGTTTGGCAGCAATCGCGGCAGTCAAGGAATACTCCATGCGCGCCATCGTGCCGCAGAAGGTTCCCGAAGAAAAGAAGGCCCTGCTGCGATTGGCTGGTGCGCAGGTGGATGTCGTCACCGATGCTCTGTGCCCATTGCCCGGCACCGAAGATGGCAGCATCGGCTTGGCGCGCAGCTATTCACGAGCCCAACCCGATCGCTACGTGATGCCAAATCAGTATGAGAATCCAGCCAATGTGCGCGCCCACGAGCGCACGACAGGTCCAGAGATTTGGAAGCAGACCGGTGGCAAGGTCACACACGTCTTCACGTCGCTGGGCACCGCAGGAACCGTGACAGGATTGGCCAAGTTCCTCAAGGCCCAGAATCCATACATCAAGATCATCACCGTGCAACCCACCGAGGGGCACGATGTGCCCGGATTGCGCAACCTCTCCCAGATCGGTGTCAGCAAGCTCTACGACCCGGCCCTGATCGATGAGATTCTTGAGATTCCCTACGAGCTGGCGTATCAAAGGGCAGCCGAGCTCTTCCGCCGCGAGGGTCTGCGAGCTGGTCCATCCAGCGGCTTGATTTTCGAGGGTGCACGCCGCGTTGCCGAGCGTGAACGCGTGGGGCTCGGTGTGATGATCTTCTGCGACGATGTCTTCAAGTACATGAGCACGATGATCAAGCATCTGCCGGAGCTGGCAGGCGATGCGGGGGGTGCATCATGAAACATCGATGGCGCTTTCAAGTGTGCGGCGTGCGAACGCGATGTTGCGTGTGGTGACATAGTCATCGATTCATCCCGCCGGTGGTACGGCTCACAAACAGGACACACGCATATTCACGTTCTTCAAGCACACAAAGGACTTTACAATGAGTTATGCCATTCCCCAGGTTCTCGTCTCGGTTGATTGGCTCAAAGATAATCTCAAGAACCCAAGTCTCAAAATCATCGAAGTGGATGTCGATCCCAAGCAGTATGGCGCGGGGCATATTCCCGGTGCGATTGGCCTGGATTGGGCCAGAGATCTTCAAGACCCCGTCCGCCGCGATGTGCCCAGCAAGGAGCAGATTGAAACCCTGCTCGGCTCCCGAGGTGTCACCGAGCGTGACACCATCATCCTCTATGGCGACAGCAGCAACTGGTTCGCGGCATACGCCTTTTGGGTGCTCAAGTACTACGGCCATCAAGATGTCCGCCTGCTCAACGGTGGCCGCGCCAAGTGGCTGGCCGATGAGGCACTCCCCTTCACCAACGAAGTTCCGTCATATCCCGCGGCGACATACCGAGCCCAGTCGCCCGACGAATCACTCCGCGCCCGCGTCATCGAAGTACTGGATGTCAGCCGAACGTTGAGTAGCGGCGGAACTCGCACCTTTAATCTCGTCGATGTCCGCAGTCCGGACGAATTCAGTGGCAAGGTCATCGCCCCACCCGGCATGAATGAAACCGCGCAGCGCGCTGGCCACATTCCCGGTGCTACCAGCATTCCCTGGGGCACGGCGGTCAATCAGGATGGCACCTTCAAGTCTTCTGAAGAGCTGCGCAGCATCTACTTCGAGTCCAAGGGGCTCAGCCAGAGCGCCGATAGCGTCGCCTATTGCCGCATCGGTGAACGCTCCAGCCACACCTGGTTTGTCTTGAAGTACTTGCTGGGCGTGAAAAACGTCAAGAACTACGACGGCAGTTGGACCGAGTACGGCAACCTTATTGGTGTCCCCATCGCCAAAACCGTCTGATCGATTGAGAGAGAGACCCCGCTGGAGAGAGCGGGAGATGTTGGAGGGAGAGAGAGTGGCCGGGCGCGGCTGACGAACCATCGTCAGTTGCCCCGGCCGCTGTTTTGCTGCCCCTCCAGACGACCTGTTGCAGTCTCTGGTACCTTTCTCGTACAACGAGGGTGCCACATGAGTGATTCGAGTTCCAACGTCAAGCCGGATTCTGCCCGCACCAAGGGCATCCTGGATTTCATCGAGCGCGTCGGCAACGCCCTTCCCGAACCAGCCCTGATCTTCGCCATTCTCGCGGCAGTCGTCATCGCGCTTTCTGCCATCGGCAGCAAACTCGGCTGGCAGGTTCAACCCGTCCAACCCCGCGTGGTCATGGTCGATGGCACCAACCAGGCGGGCGAAGCCGTCAAAGTTCCCAAACTCAAGGCCGACGGTCGCCCCGAAGTCGAACTCGTCAAGATCGGCGAACCCGTCACACCGAAAAACCTGGTCACCAGCGAAGGCCTGTACTGGATGCTCTCATCCATGCTGCGCAACTTCACCACCTTGCCGGCAATGGGCCTGATCTTCGTGGCCATGTTGGGCATCGGTGTCGCCGAAAAGTTCGGCTTCTTCAGTGCCCTCATGCGCGGGCTGGCCGTCGCCACGCCACGAAAATTGCTGACACCCGTCATCGTGCTCATCGGCGCAAATTCATCGGTCGCCAGCGATGCCGGATATATCATCCTCCCGCCCCTGGCCGCGGCACTCTACATGGCGGTCGGCCGCCCGCCCATCGTGGGAGTAGCGGCCGCATTTGCGGGTGTTTCCGGCGGTTTCGGTGGTGGCTTCTTCCCCTCGGGTGGTGACGGTGTTCTCGCTGGCTTTGCTCAGGATGCCGCGCGCGTCATCGATCCCACGTACACGGTGAGCATCGTCCACAACCTCTACTTCAAGGCTGGCTCAGCCATCATCATCATGCTCGCCGGATGGTTCGTCACCGACAAAATCGTCGAGCCGCGGCTGATCCGCTCTGGCCTGACTGGCGCGATCGATGGCCCTCAGGTCAGTGATATGGCCCTGAAGCCCCACGAGAAACGCGCACTGGGCTGGTCGATCGTGGCGATGAGCGGCGTGCTTGCGATCTTTGCGGTAATGATCTTCATCCCCGGTGCTCCGCTTCACGGCAACGGCCAGCCCACGCTGCCCGATGGCGGTGTCATCGTGCATCATTCCGTCACCATCTCGGAACCTGGAACGGTTGTGAAAGTGCCGCCGCACGATGTGTTGTCGAGTAAGCCCGTTGTTGTCACCGAGAATGCCGTTAAAGGTCGCCTCTCCGAAACACCGGCGCAGCGCTGGTCCCATGTCATCGTCCCCATCATTTTCTTTGCGTTCCTGATTCCCGGCATGGTGTATGGACGCTTGACCGGCTTGATGAAATCGCAAAAGGATTTCATCGATGGGATCTACCACGGCATTCGCTCGCTGACTCCTGTCCTCGCCATCGCCTTCTTCATGGGTCAGTTCGTCAAATACTTTGAGTACACCCGCCTCGACAAGATGCTCGCGTATGCGGGCGGGTCGTTGTTGGTCACCGCCGATCTTCCGGTGCCGCTCCTCATCGCGCTCTTTGTCCTGATGGTGGTGGTGGGCGACTTTGCCATCAGCGGCATGCTCAGCAAGTTCGGGGTATTGGCCCCGATCTTCATCCCCATGTTCATGATGGTCGGCAAGAGCCCGGAACTCACCACCGCCGCGTATCGCATCGGCGATAGCGTCGTGAACATCATCACACCCATGAACAGCTACCTGCTCATCATCCTGGTGGTCTTGCAGAAGTACCGCAAAGAGGCGGGCCTGGGCACCCTGATTTCGCTGATGCTGCCGTACTCCATCGTCTTCTTCGTTGTATGGACCGGCTTTCTCTTGATCTGGTATCAGCTAGGGATTTCACTAGGCCCTGACTCGCCGGTGAACTACGTCCCATCGCACCAATAGCACGCCACGCCTTGAGCCAGCCACATATATGTAGATAGCGAACGACTTGAACCCTGCTTTTATTTGTAACCACGATAGTTGTTTAGACATCTAAATAACGGCTGGCTATGTGAGATCCAAACCAATCCCACAATCGAGCCAGCAGGAGGTCAACATGTCACAGGCAACGACTCGTTCAACCCTGCCGATCAGCGGCATTCACCACATCACTGCCATCGCAAGCGATCCTCAAAAGAACATCGACTTCTACGTGGGCGTCCTTGGCCTGCGGATGGTGAAGAAGACGGTCAACTTTGATGACCCCGGCACATACCACTTCTATTTTGGTGATGCCGCAGGGTCGCCGGGCACAATCCTGACTTTCTTCCCGTGGCCGGGTGCCAAGCGCGGCACGCAGGGGTCGGGGAGCGTGATTGCCACGGCATTTGCCGTGCCCGTGGGAAGCATTGATCGCTGGGCCTCGCGGCTCGGTGATCTGGGTGTGGTCATCACGGATCGTGGCACGCGCTTTGGCAGCAAGTTCGTCGCTTTCGAGGATCATGATGGCATGGGCCTCGAAGTGATCGAGACCGCTGGCGTCGAGACACTACCAGCATGGGGTCTTGAGCCAGCCATGGCCATTCGTGGCTTTCACTCCGCCACGCTGAGCGTGCGCTCATGTGAAGCCACCAGTCGCATGCTGCGTGATGGACTGGGCATGATGGAAGAGGGCTCAGAGAATGGAAGGCAGCGATTTGTGTCGGTCGATCAAACCGGCGCGATCGGTCGCGTGATCGATGTGCTCACCGAGCCCGATCGTGCGCCCAGCCGCCTTGGTGCGGGCGTGGTTCACCACATCGCCGTGCGCGCAACCGATGATGCCCACGAACTTGCCTTACAGCGCGTGCTTGCAGATTCTGGTTACGGCGTCACCGATGTGCGCGAGCGTTTCTACTTCCGCAGCGTGTATTACCGCGAAAGGGGTGGCGTGCTGTTTGAGATCGCCACCGATGCTCCTGGCTTTGCCATTGATGAGCCCTCGGACTCGCTGGGAATGAGTCTGAAGTTGCCCCCTCAGTACGAGGGCGCAAGATCACGATTGGAAGCCCATCTGCCTCCGGTGATCGTGCCGCAGGTGCGTTGAAACTGAACGACTTGAACACCGACGAAAGGTGCATCATGAATGATCTCGCAATTCACAAGCATGTTTTCGAGCCCGGCAGCACGGGTCGCACGCTGGTTCTGCTGCACGGCACGGGCGGTGATGAGTTTGATCTGCTGCCCCTTGGCCGCAAGGTGCTGCCGGGCGCGGCGGTGCTGTCGCCACGCGGCAATGTGCTGGAAAACGGCATGCCGCGATTCTTCCGGCGTTATGCGGAGGGAGTGTTTGATCTTCAGGATGTCGTGTTTCGCGCCACGGAATTGGCGCGATGGCTTCGGGCGGCGGTCGAGAAGTATCAGATAGACCCAGCGCAGATGAGTGTGCTTGGATACTCCAATGGTGCCAACGTCGCCGCAGCGGTCATGCTGCTGCACCCCGGCTTGATCCGGGATGCTGTCCTGCTTCGCGCCATGGTGACAGTGGAGCCCCCGGTGGCCGGATCGCCTGCGAGCAACCCGGCGCAGGCACTTTTGATCAGCGGAGAGAGCGACCCGATCATTCCTCTGTCCAACGCGCGGCGTCTGCATGAGATTCTGACACAGATGGGAAGCCATGTGGAGCATTCCATACTTCCCACCGGACACCAGCTGACGCAACAGGATCTGGCGTTGGTGACAGCGTGGCTGAATCACATGTGATGAATGTGCGGTCCTCTCGCCACGTTCACGCCCCATCAAACCTCACCAGTGCCGCGCTACGGTCTAGATCGGGAGCAGTGACACGTGTCGGACGCACCACCAACATCATCAGAACCACCAGCACCGGCTGGTGCCTTTTCGCCTTTATCCAGGCCAGTGTTCCGCTGGCTTTGGATCGCGGCATTGGCCTCAAACATCGGCACCTGGGCCAGCGAAGTTGGCGTCGGCTGGGAAATGACCACACTCACCAAAGACATGAGCGCTGGCCGCGTTTCCATGCTGGTCGCGCTGATTCAAGTCGCCTCCAGCTTGCCATCGTTTCTTCTGGCCATGCCTGCCGGCGCATTGGCGGATGTGCTTGACCGCCGCCGGATGATGATCTTCTGGCAACTTTTTGCGTTGTGCGGTGCGGCATTCATGAGTGTCACCGCGCTGACTGGCGTGGCTTCGCCGGCAACGCTCATTCTCGGCGCCACCATGCTGGGTGTTGGTGCCGCCATGACCAATCCCGCGTATCAGACCGCGATGGTTGATCTGGTGCCGCGGAATGAACTGCCCAGCGCTTCCGCGCTCAACTCGGTCTCTCTTAATCTATCCCGCGCGATCGGTCCAGCTCTTGGCGGCTTAATCGTCGCGGCGGTGGGAGCGTGGGCCGTCTTCGCCCTCAACGCCCTGAGCTTTGTCGGGTTTGTGCTTGTGCTCTGGAGTTGGAGGACACAGCGAAGGTCCAGCAGCGCACCCACCGAACGATTCCTCGGCGCGCTTAAGGCAGGAGTGCGCTATGTGCGATACTCACGACCATCCCAAGCCGTGCTGGTGCGCACCGCGAGCTATGTCTTGCCCGCCAGCGCGTTGTGGGCGTTAATGCCTCTTTTGGCTCGCAATGAACTTGGTCTTTCTGTCAAGGGGTATGGCGTTCTGCTTGCCGCGCTCGGCGCGGGAGCAGTGAGCGCTGCCGGCGCCCTTCCCCGCCTGCGTGCTCGCGTGAGCGAGGGACGCATCAAGGTTGCTGCGGTTCTTGTCTATGCCGCTGCGTTAGCCGCGCTGGGCGGCATGCCGCGAATGGCATCTGCCGACACCGTGTGGCGCATGCCTGCCGCAGTGGTCTTGATGTATCTTGCGGGATGTTGCTGGCTCACCATGGTGACACTCGTCAATGTCGCGGCACAAACCAGCAGCCCTGCTTGGGTCCGGGCACGTGTCTTTGCGTGCTATCTCACCATTCACTTTGGGGCTCTCACAGTCGGCTCGCTTCTCTGGGGCCAGATCGCGGCGGTGCTGCATGTTCCTGCCGCGTTATGGATTGCCGCCGCTGGCATGGTGCTGGGTCTTGCCACGATGAGTCGTTGGCCACTACCCAAGGTGCCCGCCGAGAACTTTGGCCGCAGCGACCATTGGCGACCGCCGACTTTGACTGGCGAAATTGACCCGGAAGCAGGACCTGTGGTGATCACGGTTGAATATCGCATTCCTCTCGCCAAGGCCGAGGAGTTTCGCAAGGCGATGGATGCGGTAGCTGAAACTCGTTATCGCGATGGCGCGGTGACGTGGCTCCTGACCCAGGACACGGAAGACCAGCACAAGTGGCTGGAGGTCTTCATCTGCGAGACATGGGGTGAGCATCTGCGCCAGCACGATCGTGTGACGGTGGCAGATCGGGAGATCCAACAGTTCGCACAGAGCTTTCACATGGGGACCGACCGACCCAAGGTCGGGCACTTTGTCGCGCCACTCGCGCCGGGCGCTGCCGCGACGCCGACGGAGAGCGGGCCTTCTTCATCCGTGAATCGGCAGACGGTGTAAGCGTGTCGCGCGAATACAGTGGTGCGATGAGCGACGTCAACGCAGCAAAACGGCCTCTGTGGACAAAGTGGTTTCTCGGAGCATCGCTGCTGGTGGCGATCGGAGGGGTCATCGGATTGTGGCTTCACGGCCCTATTCCTCAGGATCCTGAGTATCACTGCTTTGCCGACGGCAGACCCTGGCTGGGCATTCCCAATTTCGGCGATGTGATGTCGAACCTGCCGTTTGTGGTCTTTGGCGTGATGGGCCTGGCCTGGGTGTTTGCCAAAAGCGTGCGACTGGCTTTGGCAGAGACCGAGCGTGCGGCGTGGGCCATCTTCTTCGTCGGTGTGTTTCTCACGGGCTTTGGTTCAGGTTACTACCACTGGGCCCCGTCCAACGCCACGCTGGTGTGGGACCGCATTCCCATGGCGATCTCCTTCGCGGGATTGGTCGCGGCTTTGGTCGCCGACCGGCTTTCTCTGAAAGCCGCGGCATGGATGCTCATGCCCCTGGCGCTCGCGGGTGTGGCCAGTGTCTTCTATTGGGACTACACCGAGCGTGCCGGACGCGGCGACCTTCGCCCTTATGCGATCGTGCAATTTGCACCGCTGGTCATGATCCCCTCTGTCGCGATGGCGTTCAAAGGTCGCTGGGTCCGCACCACCACGCTCATGCACGCTCTTGCGTGGTATGTGGCCGCCAAAGTGCTCGAAGCACTCGATCACCAGGTCTACGACCTCTTGAACATGCATGGCACTTCGCTGGTGAGTGGACACTCACTCAAGCACATCGCGGCATCCATCGGGCCGCTGGTGATCCTGCTGGGCCTGCAGCGCAGCGTGAAACCCAGCGGTTCACTCTGAGAGCTTTCCCAAGCCCCATATGGCGCCCAGGCATGCGCCAGCGCACAGCCACATCGCGACCAACCCGGTGATGAAATAGGGAAAGATGCACATGGCCAGGCCCACACCGATGCAGCGCAGGTTGGATTGCTTCTTGCCGTAGATGAAAATGCCCATCCCAAGCAAGCCGATGATCAGGCCGGATATCAGCGAAGCAGGATGATCAAAATCCATGTGCGACTCCTCGCACATCTCATCGACACACGCCATGCGGGCGGATTGAGCGCGATCGGGCACGGGCAGAAAACCAGCCGATCCCCCCGTCACGAACTCGCGCGATGAGAGTTCTCAGTCCTTGACCGAGCCACGCATGGTCCGATAGTGCTGGCAACAACCCAACTGACGAATCACCCCTCGAGGTAGGTATACCCCTCAAGGCCATCGTCATAGAACTTCAGCAAACTCTTGCCCTCAGCCAAGGTGAGTCGCCCCTGGCGGCAGGCGGCCTCAATATCCAGACGCATGGCCCGCTTCATATCAGGAATGTCGTACTGCACGTATTGCAGCACTTCCTCGACGGTGTCACCCTCGATCACTTCATCGATCTCCCATGAACCATTCTCGGCAAACGAAACGTGCACGGCGTGGGTATCACCCAGCAGGTTGTGCAGGTCACCGAGAATCTCCTGATACGCACCGAGCAGGAACACGCCCAGGTAATACGGCTCGCACCCCTGTCCTTCACCGGGAAGGTCTTTGAGTTCGTGCAGTTCCAGCGTCTTCTTGTCGATGCGCTTGTCGACAAAGTGATCGATCTTGCCATCCGAATCGCAGGTGATGTCCGCAAGAATGGCCTGGCGCGTGGGATGCTCGTTCAAGCGGTGAATCGGGCAAATGGGAAAGAGCTGATCAATCGCCCAGCTGTCCGGCATGCTCTGGAAGAGTGAGAAATTGCAGAAGTAGATATCGCTGAGAAGCTCCGGCAGGGCCTCGAATTCGTCCGGCAATTCGCCCTTCTTGCTGGCCCGCTCCAACAATTTGTGGCCAAGGGCCCAGAAGACCTGCTCTGCCGCAGCACGCATGCGCAGCGACATGTACCCAAGCGAAAAGAGACTCATCGCCTCATCGCGGGCCTGCGTCGCATCGTGATACGCCTCGACAAGGTTTCGATCCGTGAGATTGCGATAGGCATCGAGAAGGTCGATCACCGGTTGCGGCGGCTCGGTCTCGGCCTTCAGCTCGCGCTCGATTGCCTCGATATCCGG
>CAYTYD010000110.1:0-5148 GCA_964441555.1 uncultured Phycisphaeraceae bacterium
ACGGGTGTTCTGCTGCTCTTGGAAACGGCGAGCGGCGGGCAGAATGTGTTGAATATGTCGCCCTTGGTTGCGCCGCCTGCGGCATTGCCGGGGTTGACGGGGACGGTGTTGGATGCGGGGTTTGCCGCGAATTCAGGGTATTTCGTCAACTGCTTCAACGGCAACGTGTTTGTGGACCAGGTGGCGCTCTCTTCCACCGGCGCTGTCAAGACCTATCGCGGTGCAGGCACTGTGAACAGCGGACGTGGAACATTGGCGGGTGGAGCCAACGCCAATGGCTTGTTGGTGGCGATGGATAACACCACTGCGGGGGGTGTGACGGCGAGCAGTGTGGTGAATGCCGCGAGCGCAACGACGGGGATGGAATTCCTGATTCCGTACGCGGATGTGGGGCTGCCTTCGGATGCGGCCGCGCGGCAAGGGCGGACGGTGAAGGTGATGGCTTCGCTGATTCGTAGCAGTGGGGCGTTCACCAATCAGGTGCTGCCGGGGTTGAGCTTCGGCAGTGGTGAATTGGGGATGGATCCATCGTTTGCCCATGCCTCTGGGCAGCAGTTTGCCCAGTTCACATTCTGCGCTGCGGATTTTAATGCGGATGGGAGTATTGACTTCTTTGACTATCTGGATTTTGTTGCCGCGTTTTCAGATAATGCGGCAGGTGCGGATTTCAACCGTGATGGTTTGGTGGACTTCTTTGATTACCTTGACTTTGTCGCGGCGTTTTCGCTGGGGTGCTAAATGAAGCGAACAGGTAGGGAAAAACAGAAATCTGGCTGGGCTTGAAAGGCCCTTGACCAAGTGAGACTTTCGAGCAACTCGCACGGGAATGACAGCCCATGTCACGAATATCGGGCTGGCTCAGCGGACCCAACATCGCCACTATTTTCGGACGAACATCAGCAAAGTGGCTGCAACCAGGGTTCGTCAAGCCTGTACAACAACCAGTGGATGCCAGGGTGGCATCGTTTTGCGGTGATTATGCGGCGAATGCTCGCTCAAGTATCACATCATGGATTGTTGACTATTGAAGGTTTGCAAATGGTGAATACACAATCTCTTTGTACCATCTTTGGATTTGCAATTGCTGCTTCGCATGCACTAGCGCAATGCACCTTGCCGTTGCCTCGGGCGTATCCGGTGCTGGGCGGGCCACAAGCCATGATTGTGGCGGACTTGGATGGAAACGGGAGGATTGATGTTGTTCCATTGGTGCATGGGTCGTCGTTGTGGCCGGATGGACCACGCTTTGAGCTGCAGCCCGATGGAGCTCTTATTCAACGTGGCACTATTTCCGTTACCGGTACACCTTCGTCGGGTGTTGCTGCCGACATGAATGGTGATGGAATTCTGGACCTCGTTTACTCGTTATCTGCCAACTCGGGCTCTATCAATATCGCACGAGCCACCTCGCCGGGTGTATTCGCTGTTCCGCTTACAACTGCCGCAGGTCAGTTTCCTACTACAGTCATCGCTGTGGACGTCACCGGCGATGGCCTGAGCGATGTCATCGCTCGCAACAATTCCGGAATCAACCTCTTTCGCAATCTGGGCGCTGGTGTACTCGATGGCGGCCAAGTGATACTCAGTGGTTCGCACATCGGGCTGGTCGCTGCGGATATTGATCAGGATGGTGATAACGACATTGCAACGCTCAACGCTGGAGGTAACTCCTTCATTCGAATTCTTGTGAACAACGGCGATGCAAGCTTTATCCAGAATCCCGATATCTCCACCGTCACTTCAGCGCGAGATGTCGCAATTGCCGACATGAATAACGATGGAAAGCCAGACATCGTGACTGCCGCGCGATCCAACCGCCTCGTCGCGGTGCATCTGGCAACGTCAACGCCACTGGTCTATGACCAGTCCGTGATTGCGGCGCCGAAGAATCCAATCGCGGTCACTGTTGCGGACGTGAATGGTGATGGCTTTGCGGATGTAGTCGTTGCAAATGAGGAGAACCAAGGCAGCATCAGCGTGCACTTGAACAATGGCTCTGGGGCCTTGCTTACCGCGACCAATATTGGATCTGGTCCTGCTTTGAAGGATATCGCTGCGGTTTTTGCGGGAAACAACGGACAACCGACATTCGTCACATTAGGACAATCAGGAATCACCGTTCACCCGACTCTCACCAACGGCTCTGTCATTGGCCTGGGGCTTGTCAATGCGCAGTCCAGCACTCTTTCTGGAGTGATTGCTGACATGAATCAGGATGGCCGACCTGATATTGTTGGACTTGGCGCGGTTGGTTTGAACGTGATGATTCGCCAGGAAAATGGAAGCTATGCCACTCCGCTAACCTACGCCGTAGCATCGCCCGGCGGCGACAGCGCGTTGATTGCTCGAGACTTCAACGGTGATGGCTTTCCAGACATTCTGTTCTTTAATAGTGCCATTGCAGAATCGCGTATAGCCCTGAATAATGGAGCCGGTGGTTTGCTCGCTCCGGTGTCATACCCAGGCATATCGAACTTTTACGAAGTCAGAGAGGATGACTTCAACGGAGATGGGCAGCAAGACTATTTCATCCGCGGGTATCAATCAGGTCAAGGACGATTTCTGTATTCACAACCCGGTGGAACATTGACTGCATCATTGCCGATCAGTGTGCCGGGACTAGGCAGCACTGTTGTGGTCGACGTCGATGCTGATGGTCGGAATGATTTTGTATCAGTCAATTCAAACGATGACTTTCAGTTCAACGGCATCATCCAGCGCACTTTGGAGAATGGCGAGCTCAGTCCCAGAGAGTACTTCTCCCTGCCGGATAGGGCCTACACGATTGCTGCAGGAGACTTTGATGGTGACAGCCAAGTAGATTTCGCGGTCCGTACTGAGACGTCTCTGTTCATCCTCACGCTCAACATGCAAGCTCAGCCAGTAATCATCGGACAGTACCAGCTCAGCACACGCCCGGGGCGATTGTTGACCGCAGATTTCGATGGTGATGGCCATATTGATGTGTTGTCGCTCAATTATGCGAGCACGACCATCGATGGGGGCGCGATGCACATCCTTCGTGGTCGCGGAGATGGCTCGTTTGAAGCGCCGATCACCCTTCCCAATGGCTATCAACCGGTGCACGTGTCAATTGGCGATTTGAATATCGATGGACATATGGATCTATTAGTCGCCTCACAAGCAGGAAGTGCTGTCGCCAACTTCTCTATTCTCTCCGGCCCATTCTTCCCCTGTCGATCAGACTTCAATTGCGACAACGTTGTCGACTTCTTTGACTATGCAGACTTTGTTCAGGCGTTCGCTGCCGGCACCTCAGACGCCGACTTTAATCAAGACGGCGTGATCGACCTGTTTGACTACCTTGACTTTGTCGCGGCGTTTTCGCTGGGGTGCTGAGCCCTGCGAGGGCAATCCAGCCACGGTATTCTGCTCGCATGGCATACATTCCTCAGAGCGGTCCGTCGTCGCAGCATCCGGCCACGCAGTTGAAGTCCATTCAGGTGATCGTGCTCGCCCTGATGGGAGGCATGCTGGCCTTCGCGGGCTTGGCGACATATATGGCGCTGACCAAGGGACCGCTGATGGTGCCGCAGCAGGGAGAAAGCACTGGCGCGGCAGGCACTTCGGCGACAGCAGCTGGGACTGATCCAACCATGATGTTGTTCATCGTGACCGGCGCGATGTCGGCCATTTCGATTGCGAGTGTGGTGATTGTGGGCAAGATGGCCCGGATTGATATGAAGAAGAAAGTGGCGGGATTACAGGGCGAAGCCCGCGATCGTGCCGCGGCGATGGTGATGATGACGACGACGATCATCGCGGCGGGTTTCGCCGAGGGGGCAGGCCTGCTGGGGGCGGTGGTGGTGCTGCTGACAGGCAAGCTGTACACGCTGGGGGCGGTGGCGATCGCGGTGGTGCTGCTGGCCATGCTGGTGCCGGTGCGGGCAAGGATGGAATCAATATTGAATCAGCTTGATCGTGAGGCGGCAGCGTGAGGGTTGATTTCTGCCGCGATGACCAGCGCGGCGTGAGAAAGCACACGGGTACTGTTTGCCATGAGCGATGCGTGGAAGAGCGTGCCGAGGTTGGTGGGAGAGGTCGTTGAGCTGCGGGCGATGCGCGAGGAAGACGCGGCGGCCCTGCTTGCGTGCACAGCTCGTGACACATTCAAGTTCTTTGCCACGCGACATCCACCGACGTGGGATGAACCCGGCTTTCGTGCGTTTATTGCGTGGCACCTCGCGGTGACGACGACGCGGATGTTCGCGGTGATTGAGCGAGCGAGTGGGCGGTTGGTGGGGTGCACCTGCTATCTGGATGTGGATCAGGCGAATCGATCGGTGGAGATCGGCTGCACGTTTTACCATCCAGCGGTGCGGGGAACAGCGCTGAACCCCGAGGCCAAGCTGATGTTGATTCAGCATGCGTTTGAGACGCTGGGGTGCGTGCGGGTGTTTCTGAAGACGGATGGGCGCAATGTGCAGAGCCAGCGTGCGATTGCCAAGCTGGGGGCCCGATATGAAGGGACGCTGCGGCGGCACCGGATTCTGCCGGATGGATTCATCCGCGACACGGTGTATTTCAGCATCGTGCCAGAGGAATGGCCGGAGGTGAAGGGCGGGCTGCTGACACGATTGGGGCGCGAGGCGAGGGAGAGTGCGAATGCTGTGCGGGTGCGCGCGGCGACTGCCGCGGATGTCGAGCAAGTGCTGCCGATGGTGGAAGCGATCTGCGCGATGCACAAGACGATGGATTCGACCAAGTATGGTTTTGTTGAGGAGATTGTGGAGAGGTATCGCGGGTGGCTGCCTCAACGGGCGCGGGATGCGCGAAGCGTTTTTCTGGTGGCGGAGGATGGGTTGGGCGTGGGAAGCGTGGTTGGATTTCTGGTGGGGACGGTGGAGCCGGAGATCCCGATTTATGAGGTGAAGGAGTTTGGGTTCATTCACGATGTGTGGGTGGAGACGCGGATGAGGCGGCGGGGAGTGGGGCGGCTGCTGGCTCTGGTTGCGCTGGAGAGGTTCCGGGCGATGGGTGTGCCGCAGGTGCGGCTGGATACGGCGACGGCCAACGAAGGGGCGCGGCGGCTGTTTGCCGGGTGTGGGTTCCGGGCGTCGGCGACGGAGATGATTGCGGTGGTGGAGCGGTAATGCAACGGTGGTCAGCAGCCACGTGCAAACGCGG
>CAYTYD010000110.1:5158-9957 GCA_964441555.1 uncultured Phycisphaeraceae bacterium
AAAGTCGAGGTAATCAAAGAGATCGACCACGCCATCGCCATTGAAATCTGCGGCGGATGTGCCGTTGGCAAAGGTCTGGACAAAGTCGGCGTAGTCAAAGAAATCGACGATGTCATCGCAGTTGACATCAGCGCGGCAGGGGAAGAAGGGGCCGTGATGGATGGCGAGATTGGATGTGGTTGAAGAGATGTAGGAAGATATGACAATGTCAGTGAACTGATCGGAGTTGACATCGCCAACGCTGATCGACCGCGCGTCGGATGCGCTCACGGTGGTGATCGGTGCCTCAAAAGTGCCATTACCGCGATTTCTGATGACGGTCAGACCGGGAGTGTTGGGGAGAGCCGTGCTCGTGAATGCAATCAGATCGAGAGCACCGTCACTGTCGAGATCAGCAACGTTCAGTGTGCCATACTCGGCGGCAGGCATGGGAATGGTGCTCGTGAGAGTGAAGCCAAATGAGTTGTTTGATTCGAGGATGTGAATCGAAGAACCAGTGCGCACGGCATATTCATCGTCGCCATCGCCGTCCACATCCGCAGCTGCCACGGCCAAAGCAGGTCCGGTGACGGAGGAACCTACAAAGGAATCGAAACCGCCTTGAGCGCGCCCGGGATAGACGACGACAAACCGCGAGAAGTTGTCGATCCCATTGCATGCCACCAGGTCGAGAATGCCGTCACGATTCACATCTGAAGCGACCATGGAGGCGGTGGGGTAATTCAGGGTGTTGGCCTCGCGCACTAATGAGCCATCGGCTTGAACCACAAATAATGAAGACGGTCTCGTGCTGTCCGGCAGTGACACGAAGTCATCAATCCCATCCTGATTGACATCAATTTCGATCATTGCGAGAACGAAGTGGGGGCTGGTGTACGCAACCGGTGCGATGAGGCCGCCAATTCCGTCGTTGAGCGCAACGCGAACGTCTTGCGACTCGCCGGTGATGAATGTGATGTCTGGATACTGATCACCGTTCAGATCGCGGGCAAAGATGGAACTAAAGCCGCCACCGTCGCTGATTGCGTACTGAACCGGGCCACTCAGAGTGCCATCGGGTTGTTGGAAGTGAATGCTGATCCGCGTGCGCGAGAGACCCACCAGATCAGGGCGCCCATCACGATTCATATCCGCGATCACCGACGCCGAAGACTGCGAGCGGGAACTGACATACATAGTGCCTTGGACTTGTCCGGCAGGGGCAAGCTGATGAACCGACAGCCCCATTCTGCCAGCGGCGACAATCACGGGCAAAGCGCCCGGCCCAGGTTGGGGTGTCGCAACAGACCTCAGCACCGGTCCCGAACCCACAAGCGACGAGGAAACGGAAAGTGCGCCAGCTCCATCGTTCCGGAGCAACGTGATTGAACCGTTGGTGTCTTCATTCACCAAAGCCACATCGATATCACCATCGGCATCCGCATCAACGGCGGAGAGTGCGATCGGGTTGGCCGGCACGCTGCATGTTGATTGCACAAATGTGAACGGAGTCGGAGTCGCGAGATGGATGGCAACGAGCTTGTTATCGCGAGCGGCAGTGACAATGTCCTGTCGTCCATCGCTGTTCATATCCACAACCGCCAAGTCCCGAGTCGATGTGACTGTAGAAATGTCATGCAGAGAAGAAAAAGAACCAGTACTGTCGTTCACAAGAATGCGGATGAATGAGTTGCCGCCGAGGGTCGTCGTCACGATCTCGCGATCCCCATCGCTATCCAGATCGACGGCGGCGAGGCCGATGTGCGAGCCGGAAAGTAGAACCTGAGCCGAATCAAGCGCGCCATTTCCGAGATTGCGCAGGAGCACGATTCCGGTGCTGGTGCGCAGAATCACATCTGCAAAGCCGTCGCCGGTGACGTCTGCCGCGATGACGCTGGTAGGTGAGGTGAAGCCCGGATACGAGACCGGTGGCTGATACGTGCCCGGCGAGCTTGCCAAGGCAACCCTGACTGCACCATTTGTCACGGATTCGGTGTAGATCAGGTCGAGCACGCCATCGCCATTCATATCGGCCGCTACGCCTCCTTGAGAAGTACCCACTCCGGCGTAGGTGCCGACTTGGAGCAGAGAGCCATCTGGCTGAAGTTCAAACCAAGGCGCATTGGCAACCAAAGGCAGCAGATCAATTCGACCGTTATTGTTCAGATCGGCGGTGATCACCGATTGAGCACCGCCGTTCACCAGGTATTGCCGAGGCAATGGCAGCAGGCATTGCGCGAGGGTTATTGCCGGAAAGCAGATCGCCGCGAGAAGAATTGAGGCGGCTACAGAGTGATTGGACATTTGAGGTACCCCCAAAACAGTCAAGCAAAGTAAGGCAGCAAGTCAGAATTGACTGCTCACACAAGTACGGGTGAAGTGCTGCTTGGTTGCAATTGAAGAGCGGGGAAAGCATGGTCTTATAATACGTGTTCCTAGGGGCGATCAAGTGGGTTCCCGCAGGGGATTGGTTGTTCTACCCTCCCCCCGTGAAGTTGAACCCTCGTCAAGGCCACTACCTGTTTGTCGTCCTGATGTGCATCTGCATGTCGGGGGCGATTTCGCTAGCCATGCTCTTTATCCGCGTGGGGTTTGATCTGTCGTTGGGTGGGTTCATCAATCAGTGGCTCAAAAGTTGGGTGATTGCGTTCTTTGTTGCGGTGCCGGTGGCGCTGGTGGTGGTGCCGATGGTGCGCAAGATCGTCGCCAGCGTGTCGCGATGAATCGGGCTTTGGCGTGAAGGAGTGCTCATGATCGACACCAAGCGTGTGAAGGGGCGGCGAACTTTGAAGTTTGTCACTGCTCAGGAAGCGATCACGGAGATCGAACGTCTCATCGCCGCGGAGCGAGCGGGGAAATTGGAGAAATTGGGGAATTGGTCGCTGGGCACAGCGCTCAATCACATGGCGGAGTTCATTGATTACGCCTATGACGGCTTTCCTTCCGATCTGAATCCTCCGGCGGTCATCAAGTTCATCCTGAAGTTCATGAAGGGGACTTTTTTGAAACGTCCCTTGCCTGCTGGTTACCGCATTCCTGGCCAGGCCGATGGCACCAAGGCGACGCAACCGGTGGAGTTGGACAATGGCGCAGCGCGGTGCCTGAAGTCATGGAAGCGATTGGCCTCCACCGCGCCGAAGCTGACGCATCCGATCTTCGGTCCTCTCACGCATGAGGAGTGGATCGCCGGTCATCTGCGGCACGCGGAGTTGCACCTGTCCTTCTACATTCCCAAGGCGTGAAGAGGAGACGTTGTTCTCATGATGGATCTGGCGGATATCGCGATGCTGGAAGAGGGGCGGCTTTGCAACGCCCTTGAAGTCATCGCGCCCGAGAGTCAACGCCTCGCCGGTGGGTTGTTGACGCGTGGCGAAGCGGGAACGTGGATCAACACCACAAGCGGACTGGGGATGGGGCTGGGAATCACCACGCCGGTGACGGCGGATGATGTTGAAGTCCTGATCCAGTGGTTTGAAGAGAAGGGAATCGAACCACGCGCGGAAGTCTGCCCCTGTGCGCATCCTTCGACGTGGGCCGAGTTGGGAAAGCGCGGCTTTGTCATCCGCAACTTTGAGAACGTTTTCGTCGCTGATCTATCCAATGCCCCGATGCGTCAGCCGCCGCAACCTCTGGGTGCGGGGCTCGCCATCGCGCAAGTTGATCGCTATGACAGCGATGCAGCGCGGGCGTATTCCCACGCGGTCTGCGCCGGTTTCACACACCCCAATCCGCCTCCTCAGGAGGACATTGATCTGTGGATGCGCGTGGTGCGCGAAGACAACTGCATCGCGCTGGCGGCGCTGGATGGCGACAAAGTCGTAGGTGGTGGCTGCACCGAGTCGGCGCGGCTGACGCTGCGGAAAGAGAACGGCGAAACCTCGCACAGCATGGCGATTCTCTTTGGTCTCAGCGTCCTTCCCGACTATCGCAAGCGGGGGATTCAACAGGCGATGATCGCCGAGCGTCTGAAGATCGCGCAGCGGAATGGGGCTCACATTGCGACGATCTCGGCCCGCCCCGGAGTCGCCACCGAACGCAACGCCCGGCGCATGGGCTTCGAGGTGGCGTACACCAAGGCGGTGGTGGTGCGTCCGGGTGAGGGGCTGCGCCCCAATGATTGAATCATGAGCGAGAGTCAAGTTGAGATCAGCGCGGTGAGCAGCGAGCATGAATTGCACGCGGCCCGCATCATCATCGCCGAATACATCCGCGCGGTCTCGGATGTCGCCAGCCGCAGCTTTGCCCACCAGAATGTGGAGCAGGAACTCGCGGATTTGCCCGGTGTCTACGTGCCGCCGCGTGGCAATCTGTGGCTGGCGTGGAAAGGTGATGAGCCCGACCCCATCGGCTGCATCGCCTTGCGTCCGGTGGTAAGTCATTTGCCGGTGGAGCGCACGCACAAAGTCGGTGAGATCAAGCGGATGTACACGCGTCCCACCGCGCGCGGGCTTGGTGTCGCGCGGCGGATGTGCGAGTTGCTGCTGGCCGAAGCGCATCGGGCCGGATATCAGGAGATCTGGCTGGATAGCGATCCTGATCTGGTCGCAGCGCAGAAGTTGTACGAGGCGATGGGGTTTGTCACGATCGAGCGATACAACCAAGACCCCGATCTCGACACAATTTATCTGGGGAGGGCGATCTGAACGGGAATGAAACCACTTCAGCGGCGGGGAATGGATGTGCCCGTGCGAGAATCCATGCGTCCCTGGGCCTTGAGGTCTTCCAGACTCTTCTCGATGTACGCCTGAAAGTCGTCGTGGAGAATCTTCATCGCCGGGTTGTTGAACAGCGGCGCATACAGCTGGTTTGGACCGCTGGTT
>CAYTYD010000111.1:0-5786 GCA_964441555.1 uncultured Phycisphaeraceae bacterium
CAGTGGTGGTGCCTATGCCGATGATCGCCTCTTTGCGACGCTGATCACGCGCACGCGGCAGATCGAGCTCGGCGGCGGCTGCAACGCCATGCTTTCGGACACAGTCGGATTTGTCCGCGATTTGCCGCACAATCTGATCGCGTCGTTCAAGGCAACGCTGGAAGAGGCCACCCATGCGGACCTGCTCCTGATCGTGCTGGATGTCTCGGACCCTGCCGCTGAGCTGCACTACAAGACCGTCACCGACACGCTGGATGAACTGTGCAAGGAAGTGGCCACCAGCGGCTACGAAGAAGACCGCCACTGGACACCGCCCGAGCGTCTGTTGCTTTTGAACAAGGTCGATCGCCTCGAAGACAACCGTGATCTTCTGGTTTGGCAGCAGAAGGTGCCGCAGTCACTCCCCATCTGCGCCCTGCCCCCCACCAAAGTGCAGATCGCCAAAGGTGAGTCCAATCTCGGTCAGGCCACTCTTCTGAATCGCATCCGCGAGTTGGTTTTGGGCCAGGTTGAGGAACTGGATGTGACATTGCCACTCCGCGATGCCCGAACGATCTCGCTGATCGAATCTCAAGGCAAAGTGCTGGATCGCAATTACTCTGCGGATTCGGTCACACTTCGCGTAAGAATGGGACGCAAGCAGATCGACCGCATGCGCGGCACAGGCATCCGCATGACCTTGCGGACCGCCAACGGAGTGTTGATTCCAGGTCCAGATACGCCGCGGAATGCGTGGGGAGATCAGGGATAAAGAAGATGCGGCTCGCTGCCAGACTTGCCTGAGCCCTGCTCAAGACCCGATCCTTTGCGTGCTCTTGACGCTCCTTTACTGATTTCTGAGCGATCGGAACACGATCAGCGAGTACATTGCAGGCGGAGGTTCGCCATGCAGCAATTGTGTCGTTACTTCATCGCGTGTGCGGTATTTGGGATTTCATCAGTCGTTCAGGGCGCGGCGTTCTACGACGAATCCATCCACGGTGATCTTTCCAATCTACGGCTCAGCCCCACGGCCCGCACGCTGGAACTGGGCACACAGACACTGAACGGCACGTTTGGCCCTTCCGGTACGCAAGGTGTTCCTGACCTTGATTATCTCACTGTCACGGTTCTAGCGGGGCAGCAGATCTCCGCTCTCTTTGTCCGTGCCGCCGACGTGGGCGGCGGAGCATCATTCATCGGCGTGCAGCAAGGCACTCAAGTCACAATTCCTTACAACACTGTTGATCCTTCGCCATTGCTGGGATACACGCACTTCTACACCACTTCCGTGGACGATGACATATTGCCACTGATGGGGCTGGGGGCCGGATCCGTCGGCTTTTCAGGTCCGCTTGGTGCTGGGCAATATACGTTCTGGATCATGGAACTTGCCGATGATCGCACGTTCAGCTACTCATTTGATTTTGAAGTCACGCGCGTTCCGGCTCCGGCGACTGCATCCTTCCTCGTGGTACTTGCGGCACATCTTGCAGGCCGCAGGTCGCGAGCTCACTGACCCTTGCCACCAAAGCCAAACGGGCAACGAGGTGCTGGTGACGATGCCGCTGAGACGGAACTCGTCGGTTCTGATGCGGCGTGCGTGAGAGTCGCGTTGATTGTCCGAGGGCGCAGCTTGACGCGCACACCATCCAGCGGTTTGGTTGACACTCCGGCCTTGGCTTCAGCAGCGCTGCGCGATGCCTCAAAATCAAAGAGCTTCACACACGCCCCCACCACCAAAGCCACTTCCATCTGGCCCAAACTCTTACCCGGGCAGAAGCGTGGTCCGTGACCGAATCCAAAGTGGAGAAAGTCGCCGCGATCCTGCTCGGCCAGCCTCTCCCAGCGCTCGGGATGAAACTCGTCGGCGCGGAACCCGGTTTTCTGCACTCCCCAGTGATCTTCATGTCGATTGGCGTGCCAGACATCGAGGAGGATGTGGGTGCCCGCAGGAATCACGATCGTTTGCTCAGGAGCAATGTCGAGAGTGGTTTGGTGCGTGGCGCGGCGTGGGTGGAAGTAAAGAGAAGGAGTCAGACGCAGCGTTTCATCGAGCACCGCGTTCAGGAAGGTGGCCTTGGCCAGACTTTCGGGCGTGAAGTCGTTGATGTGCTCCATCTCCGCGTGGAGGCGAGATTGCAGATCAGGGCGGCGGGAAAGGTGTGAGATCGCCCAACTGGCGTAGGAAGTCGTGGCCTCGAGGGCACCGGCGAGAAAGACGCGAATGTTGCCACGCAGAGCTTGATCCGAGGCATCGGATTTGAACTGGCCCCAAAGGCCGGCGCACCCGGAACGGGCGGCGAGAACACGGTCGGTCAACTCTTCAAAAACCGTGGTTGCTTCACGGCTGCGTTTCAGTGCATCTGTCCACGCTGGCAAACGATGAAGCGGGAGGCCAGCGCGAGTCCAGACGGTGTCGCTGACAATGTGGTCAATGACGCACTCCAGAGCCGGGACGTATCGATCACGAATTTCGGCATAAGGGACGCTGGCACCGAAGAAGCAATTGACCAGCATCTCGAGCATGAGGGCTTTGATCTCGGGCTCGAGCTCCACTTCGATAGCGCTGCCGGATTCGTTGACGCGCTGTCGCACCAAAGCGAGACGCTCGGCCACGGTGCGGCGAAAGAGCACTTCGAACTCGTGAAAGCGTTCGGGTTGAAAAAGGGTTGTGCGTGCGAAAGGAGGTGTGGCCAGTTTCTTCTGGTGCTTCCACGATGCGCCGTTGGAGTAGAGAAGCGTGTCCTCTCCAGTGGCGCGGGCAATTCCGGCAGAGGGAAGCGTGTCGCGGTCAAAGTGGCCGGGCTGGTCGCTGGTGATGGCGGAGATGGCCCGAATAAGACGGGACTCGCGCGTGACGAGAATGGGTGCGCAACCGGGAACGCGGAGGTATCGCGTGTGCCGGGCAGTGCCTGCGACTTCGTCCGCGCGGTGAAAATATGTATCGAGGATGCGGAGTGGTTTGTGAAAGTTCCAGGGGTGAGGGAATGGGAGGGTGGGACGGCCAAAGCCAAACAGGGGCACGCGTCCCACAGGCATCGTGCCGCCGAAGGGACTCTTGCCACTGAGTTGTGCCCAGAAACCCATGTGTACTCCGCGAGTGAAAAGCGTTCGGGGGTAGCTTATTCCGATGGTGCCCGAGTTCGAGCGTTCTGAAGCCGCGCCTGGGCGATGAGCATGAGGGCCGCTCCGGCGATGGCGGTGAGTCCGGTGGTCCATTGCAACGCGGATAGCGTTTCGTGGAAGATGACTGCGCTGGCAATAGAGACTGTGACGGGCTGTAACTGGACCACTCCGGAGGAGACAGCCAGACCAAGACGCCCGATGCTGAAGTAATACAGCGAGTGGCCGATGCCGATGCCGATGACGGCGGACATGATCAGCCAGAAAATCTGATTGCCGCTGAGGGAGAGGACAGAGAGACCGAAATCAGGTTGCTTGGAGATGGGATCGCGAGCGAAGATGAGCATCACGGCGAAGAGGATGACGGCGGTGATTTGACTGACTGCGCTGAAGGCGACAAGGGCGTTGATGCCGGTCATGAACTTTCGCACGGCCAGGGCGTAGGCAGCGTACAGCAACCCGCTCGAGACGGCGAGCGCGACACCGAATCCGGTGCCTTCGCCCAAACCGGAGGGATTGAAAAGAATGGTCGCCAGCGTACCCCCAACCACCATGACAATGCCCGCGATAAACCACGGCGATTGAATCATGCGGCGTTCAGAGGCGAAAAGGAGTGCCGCACCGCCCATGAGAAAGACGATCTGGAAACGGAGGGAGAAGGTCATGAGTCCGGGGCTGATGTAGTATGGCGCAAGCCCAAAGGCCACCTGTGCCGCGGCGTTGATGATGCTGGGCCAGAACGCGGCTTTCCAAAGGCCGGAAGGCAGAGTCTGCCTTTTCCAACCCCAGATGAGAACGGGGAGCCAGATGAGGGCACTGAGAGTGTAGCGCCAGCCGTTGGCAGTCCAGCCGTCGATGAGCTTAGTGAAGTGCTTGAGAAAGAGGGGAACGACAGTCCAGCAGGCGAGCGTCAACACGATGGTGACGATTGCGGGCCCCATTTTTACCTGTGGAACAGGATCCGCCCGATCGGTCGGAGGAGGCAAAACCACTGGCGCTGATGGGCTGGAAGTGGAACTCAAGCCGTCACAGTACGCGAACTGGTTTGCGGATGTTCTCCAAAGAGCGATCAGGGAGTGAACGTCTTGGCTTCGTCGTAGAGGCCGCCGAGTGTGATGGGACGGATCCAATCTGCCGCGGCGAAGTCGGCGTATTCGGGGGTTGGAGCTTTGATGAAATCTTCGCGGGATTGGCCTGCTTTCACGGCATCGCGGGCACGCTGCGATTGAGTGAGGAAGAGGTCGATGAGGGCGCGGATGCCGGAACGATCTGTGAGCGCACCGTGGCCGGGAACGATGATGGTGTCTTTATCGCAGAGTTCGAGGGTGCGAGAGAGAGAGTTGATCCAGCCAGCGCTTGTGAATCCGCCCGCGCGATCAACGTATGGCCAGACCTTGTTGAAGAGCAGGTCGCCAGTGTGAAGAACGTTGAGTTCTGGGTTGAAGACGATGACATCGTTATCGGTGTGGCCTGCGCCGAAATGGCGGAGGATGAGGGTGATGCCACCGATGGTGACGGTGTGGCGATCGGCATCGAATGTCTGGGTGGGAGCGAAGTTGGCGGCGGTCCAGGCGGTGATGGAGTTTTCGATGTCGGCGATGGCGGCAGCGCGCTTTTTTCCAGCATCATCGGTTGCAGCTTTGGCCTGACGGATGGCTGCGGTGGCGCCGCGCTGATAGTTTTCAATCTGCTTTTGGACGCGGTCTTGGGCCTTTTTATGAGCGAGCACGGGGACCTTGCCGGCGAAGCCATGATTGCCGCCGGTGTGATCGGCGTGATGGTGCGTGTTGATCACGAGCGCCTCACCTTTGCCGGAGAGATCGAATCCTTGCGAGGCGGCATCGGAAGCGAGAAGATTGCCGAGAGGACAGTTTTTGGTATCGATGAGGACGGCAGCTTTGCCTTTGGTGAAGAGAAGCGAATTGCCACCATCACCGGACCCCATCAGTGCGCCTTTGCGGGTTCCTTTGGCGTCAACTTCTGCCCAAGAGAAATTGGTGTCGGCCAGAACGGCGCCGCTGGGAAGTATCGAAGCGAATGACACCCGGGGCAGGGCCATGGCGGCAGCACTGGCGGCAACAGAGGACATAAGGAAGGAGCGGCGGCCGAACGATGAATGAGCTTGGAGCATGGGGGGCCCTCGGTGTGTGCGAGCGGCTTCGCTGCCGCGGATGCGAGTGGATGCAGGGTTGAGGTGGATTTTGGGACCACCTAGCAATCCCCGGTCACGCCCCGACAATACTCCGCTCAGGAGACAAGGGGTGGCCCAGCACCTACACTTGACCCCGCTTCCGGGAAGATTCGTTCCGGGGAAGCCTTTCGAAGCCGCCCGTGCTGCCTTTGCGCGGGCCAGATACAAGGTACTGACTGCATGAAAGCGACCGATCTTCGTCCCGGCCTGGGCATCAATATCGACGGCAAGATCTCCGTCCTCACTGGCGTCGAGCACCGCACGCCGGGCAACCTCCGCGCGTTTGTGCAGATCAAGTACAAGGAAGTGCTCACGGGCAAGTCGCTTGAGCGTCGTTTGGGCTCGGGCGACACCATCGACGTAGGTTCCGGCCCGATCAAAGTCACCGCCGAGCGCGACCCTTCCAAGCTTCCGCATAAGGACCTCGGCGTCGATATCGCACTCGAATGCACCGGCATCTTCACCTCGAAGGACAAGGCGTCCGCGCACC
>CAYTYD010000111.1:5796-9787 GCA_964441555.1 uncultured Phycisphaeraceae bacterium
GGTTGATCTGGACCGCCGCCCCATGGAATTCCTGTTTGCCGACATGAACAGCGGCACCTTCATGGATAGCGAGAACTACGAGCAGGTGGAGCTCTCCCGCGAAATGCTGGGCGACACGCTCCTGTATCTCCCCCCGAACACGCACGTGACTGTGCTGTTCTATGGAGAGAAGGCGTTGACCGTTGAACTGCCGCCGAGCGTGGAGTTGGTGGTGCAAGATTGCCCCCCCGCCGTCAAGAACGCCACCGCGACCAACCAGACCAAGGACGCCGAAATGGAGACTGGCCTGAAGATCACGGTTCCCGCCTTCATCACGATTGGCGAGAAGCTGAAGATCTCAACCGTCGATGGCAGCTACCTCGGCCGCGCCTGAGTGCGAGTGGCGATAATCTGAACACACCCCAGGGGCCTTGACGGGCCCTTGGTTGTTTTTCATGCATGTTCTACTGATGGGATTACGAGCAAGTGGAAAGTCGAAGTTGGGTCGCGCGCTTGCCCACGCGCTGGCCCGACCATTTGTCGATCTTGACGATGCCACGGCGGCATTGATGAACGCGACATCCGCAGCTGAGGCGATTGGCTCGCAAGGAATCTCGGGCTTTCGCCTCGCGGAAACACGGGCACTGGCTAACGCTTTGAAATGCGTCACACCGCAAGTTATCGCGCTGGGGGGCGGGACCCCTACTGCTCCCGGCGCGGCGGACGTACTGCGCGCCGCGAAGCAAGGCCAGGCACGCATGATCTACCTTCGCGCGCAACCCGCGACATTGCAAGCCAGATTGCGGCAGAGTGACACGACGACCCGGCCATCACTGACCGGTGCATCGGTGATCGATGAGGTGCCTGTGCTCTTTGCCCAGCGGGATGGGTTGTACCGTGATTTGGCTGCGCACACGTTGGATATTGACACGATGGATGAGCCGCAAGCGTTGGCTGCGCTGAGACTGCTGATCGCGTGACGTTCAATCCAACGCGGCATCCGCATCGCGCACCGCGTCGCAGAAGGCCTGAATCAATTCGACATCCTTGATGCCGCGTTCGCGTTCAACGCCGCTGGAGACATCGACGGCGTACGGGCGGCAGATGCGAATCGCCTCGCCGACGTTCTCAGGAGTCAGGCCGCCAGCCAGAAAGATGTTGCGGGGAGATTGCTCCATGAAAGGAGCAAGTGCTTTCCAATCAAACGCCTCACCACTGCCAGCGACCGGGCTGTCGATGAGGTAGGCCTCGACCTCTTCCATGTGCCAGCGTTCGAGTTCCCTGGCGATGGTGGCAGGATCAAAGCGGATGGCGCGGATGACGGGGGCGCACTGCTTGATCATGGCTTCGTTCTCGTTGCCGTGAAACTGGTTGTGTGCGGTGGGGCAAAGCTCTTCAATATCGCTGAAGGCCTCGACGCTGTGATTCATGAAGACACCAACCGTCGCCACCAATGGAGGCAGGTTGTTCATGATGTCGCCAGCGACTTCGGGCTCAACATAGCGTGGGCTGGTGCGTACAAAGTTGAAGCCGATGGCATCGGCCCCGGCATCGACCGCCGCCCAAGCCGTGTCCAGATCCTTGATGCCGCAGATCTTGATTCGTGTTCGTGCCATTGATTCAGATTCCTTAGGCCAATTCCGCCTTCAACTGCTGCACCACTTCGCGCTGCTCGGCATCGACGCGGGAGAGATCGATCCGCTCCAATTCAGCCCGGGCATCGGCCGTTTGATGCAAGTAACGCCCAAGCACCAAGGCCAGCATCAACCGCACTTCGCCGGCCTGTGGATCACGCTCGAAAGAAGCGAGAAAGTCCTTGTAAGCGGTCGCCGCCAGATCGTGGCTTCCGACCCGCACCAGCGTATTGCCGAGTTCGAATTGAGCATCACGGCCAAGGGTGACAGCGCGACGCTGCCGCGGCTCGGCGTCTTTGCCATTGATTCCCAGGTCATCGCCTGCCTTGAGGAGGTTGCCATACTTGGCGGGAATCTGATCGATCTGTCGCGATGTCAGGGCCTGGCTCAATTCCAGACGACTGTTGGCTAATGCCGCCATCACGGCATCCAACTTTGCAGAATCCTGCTGAGCGGATTTCTTGGCATCAGCACGATCCTGCTGAATGACCGCGCGGGCGATGGCCTGTGTGGGTGTCACGCTGCCTTTGACAGCAGAGCGGATTTCCTGCTTGCGCTTGGCACGCTCCATAAGGGCGAGAAGGTCGAAGGTCTGACGCTTGACGATTCCGGTCCACAGCAGCACGAAGCCGACACCGATTCCCAGTCCATACCCCGCGAGGTGGGCAATCCGCGCTACGGAATCGGACACGCCGAAGCCCTGGAAGACCAGGTCCTTGAGAATCACAAACCCCAGCAGCCAGAGAGCACTGATCTCAAAGACCGTGATCAGAAAGAACACCAGCAGCACGCGGATGTTGACCAGGGGAAAGAGAACCAGAAAGCACCCTGCGATCGCCGCGACCGCGCCGGAGGCACCAATCACGCTTCCCTTTTCCACCAGAATCTGCACACCGCCACTCACTACCACGCCAGCGAAATAGAGCGCGGCAAAGCCCCAGCGACCAATCCGATTCTCCAACGTCGCACCAAACGCGTACAAGAAAAACATGTTGGAGAGGAGGTGCCAGAAACCGCCATGCATGAAGGCGTACGTCACGAGACGCCACGGCTCGCTGGGTTTCCATGACAGCGAAAACAGCCCGACAATTTCCGCCGCAGCGCCCTGCGCCCCATCCAGTTGCGCCTCCGGCCTCAGCACCGCCAGTATCCACACCAATGCAAAAGCCACCACATTCACCCCCACCAGCGTGCGGCTGACGATGGGCGTTCGATTCAGAGGCTGATCTGTGCCAAGAGGGATGAACACAACTGACAATACGCCGGGGCCATGCCACACTACGCATGACCCGGTGGAATCTGCGGCAAATCCCCTATTTTCACAACTTGAATCGGCCGTCATGGGCCGTTTACGAAGCCACATTTGCGACTCGCCCCGCCCCTCCCTCCTATACTCGCCACTTTCCATTCCACTCAGGGCTCTATAAGGGTTTTTCAACCATGGCCGAGTATTCCAAGGGTCTCGAAGGCGTCATCGCGGCAGACACCAAGCTCTCCTTCATCGATGGAGAAAAAGGTGTCCTCGAATACATCGGCATCCCCATCGGCCAACTCGCCGAGCACTCGACGTTCGAGGAAACCGTCTTCCTGCTGTGGAACGGCAAGCTCCCCACCAAGGGCGAACTCGCCGACTTCACCGCCAAGATCCGCTCGCTGTATGCCCTGCCGGAAGGATTCATCGACCGCATCCGCGCGGTTCCCGCCAGCGCTGAACCGATGCATGTGATGCGCACGCTGATCTCCATGCTCAGCTTCTACGACTCCAATCCCAACGACATCAAGCCAGCGAGCGTCCGCGACAAGGCGCTGAACATGCTCGCCAAGGCCCCCACTATCCTCGCGGCGTTTCACCGCATCCGCCGCGGCATGCCGGTGATCGCCCCCGACACTTCGCTGGGTCTCTCTGAGAATTTCCTCACCATGCTCAATGGTCAGCGCCCCAAGCCCACCATGGCCAAGGCCTTGGATGTCTGCCTGGTGCTGCACACCGATCACGGCCTCAACAACTCCACCTTCACCGCCCGCGTCATCACCAGCACGCAGAGCGATGTGTATTCCGCCATCACCGGTGCCATTGGCTCTCTCCGCGGCCCCTCACACGGCGGTGCGAACGAGGGTGTGATGCACATGCTCAACGAGATCGCGACCGTGGAAGCGGCGGAGAAATTCATCCAGAACAAGCTGGAGAAAAAAGACAAGATCATGGGCTTTGGCCACCGCATCTACAAGGCCTATGACCCCCGCGCCACGCACCTGAAGGTGCTGGCCAAGGCACTGGCAGAGGAAACCGGCAACATCGATCTGTACAACAAGTCGATCGCCATCGAGCAGGTGATGATCCGCGAGAAGGCGGCCAAGGGCATCTATCCCAACGTCGA
>CAYTYD010000112.1:0-9774 GCA_964441555.1 uncultured Phycisphaeraceae bacterium
GCTTGGTTAGCGCGTTTGACTGGGGGTCAAAAGGTCGGCGGTTCGAATCCGCCCATCCCGATTCGCTTGCCACCCAAGGCCTTGCCTTGGGTGGCGGTCTTTTTGCCCTGCCCCGAATCTGAACGGCGCCCTTCACCCACCCCATTTCCTCCCTCAACCCCTACCCTCATCCGATGCCTGAAGTCTTACCCAATCACTTCGACCCCAAGCAACTCGGAAAGGTCGCGCTCGTCATCAGCGTCTACAACGCCTCCGTCACAGTGCCCATGCGCAAAGCCGCCATCGCCGAGTACCTCAACCGTGGCGGCAAGCCCGAAAACATCCTCACCTACGAAGTTCGCGGCTCGTTCGAAATCCCCGTCGTCGCGGAAGCCCTCCTCCACGCTCACAACCAAACTGGTTTCCCTCTCGCCGCCATCGTCTGCCTTGGCTGCGTCATCAAGGGTGACACACGCCACGACGAAATCCTCGGCGATGTCGTCACGCAGGAACTCTCCGCGATCGCTGTCCGCCATCGCGTCCCCATCGGTCTCGGAGTCCTCACCGTCAACACCAATGAGCAGGCCCTCGCTCGCGCTGGCGGCGACAAAGGCAACAAGGGTCAGGAAGCCATGGCAGCAGCCCTCGATGCTGCCGACGCTGTTCGTGCTGCGCGAAATCTCCAGGGTTCGTACAAACTTTCTGGAGTTGCTCCCGACAAGCTCCGCCACTGATTGTCCGTCTTCTCACACACCATTGCACTCATCATGACCGACCCATTCGCCCATCAACCTCAAGCCACCCTCACTCAAGAAGGCCTCCGCCTCATGGCCTTCGAGCAATACCTCATGCTCGGTGAGCCCGGCGCAACCACCGACTCTGCGGATCCCCTCCAGTCCCTTCCTCCACACCAGCGCGAGCGCGTCGCTCAGATGGCCATTCGCCGCCTCACCTTCCAAGTCCTCTTCGAGCTCGACAACGCTCCCGCTCTCGATGCCATCGTCCTTCGCGGCATCCTCTCTCGCGTTCCCGGCCTTGGCCCCCTTGAGTCTGACCGCGTCCGCGACACAGTGACGCAGGCCATGGAGTGGCGCAAAGACGCCGATGCCCTCGTTCGCGAACTCGCTCCCAATTGGCCCACCCACCGCCAGCCCGCGGTCGATCGTGCCATCCTCCGCCTCGTCTACGCCGAACTCAAGCTCGGCAAGGTCGATCCGCCCCTGGTCATCAACGAAGCCGTCGAACTCGCCAAGCGCTTCAGCACCGAACACTCACCCAGCTTCATCAACGGCGTTGCCGACAACATGCGCAAACGCCTCTCAACCCCATCCGCCCCACCCGCGCCAACCCCCGGAGTGGCGTAACGCATGGGTCTTTTCTCCAAGGTCTTCGACTCCTTCAAGAAAGGCCTCGAGCGCACCCGTGAAACGGTCCTCGGCGGCATCCGGTCGATGCTCCTTGGCCGCAAGCTCGATGAAGAGCTCATCTCCGAACTCGAAACCAAGCTCATCGCTGCCGATGTCGGTCAAAAAACCACTCGCCACCTCATCGACACCATCCGTGCTGATTTCCGCGCTGGCCGCCTCGATCGAGGCGAGCAGGTCCTCGATTACATGAAATCCGAGATCAAGCGCATGTGGCCCGAGGCCGATCGCGCTCTTCGCTTCGCACCCGCCGGCTCCGGCCCCACGGTCATCCTCGTCACCGGCGTCAACGGTGTCGGTAAAACCACCAGCATCGCCAAGCTCTGCCGCTACCTCCGCAATCAAGATAAAACCGTACTCCTCGGCGCCTGCGACACCTTCCGCGCTGGCGCAGTCCGCCAACTCGAAATCTGGGCCGAGCGCCTCGGCGTCGATGTCGTGAAGGGCCAGCAGGGTGGCGATCCCGCCGCCGTCGCCTTCGATGCCTGCGCCAGTGCCAAGGCCCGCAATGTCGATGTGCTCATCCTCGACACCGCCGGTCGCCTCCAAACTCAAGACCCCCTCATGCGTCAACTTGCCAAGTTGCGCAGTGTCGTCACCAAGCAGATTCCCGGCGCACCCCACGAAGTCCTCCTCGTCCTCGATGCCACAAGTGGCCAGAACGCACTACGTCAGGCCGAAGAATTCGGCAAATCAACCGGCAGCACCGAACAACCCTTCGGCCTCACCGGCATCATCCTCTCCAAGCTCGATGGCACGGCCAAGGGCGGCATCGTCGTCGCCGTCAAAGATGTCACCAATACGCCCGTCAAATTCGTCGGCACCGGCGAAACGCCTGACGATCTCGCCCCCTTCGATCCCGATGCCTTCGTCGAGGCGATCTTCGCGGAGTAACACCGTGAACACTCATCCCCCGCACCCAACCGCTATCAACATCCTCCACTCTCACGCCGATCTCGCCTCTCTCTCCCCTGGCTGCATCTTTGTTCCCACCATGGGGGCCCTCCACGAAGGTCACGCCGCCCTCATTCGCGATGCCGCGATGCGCGCTCGCCCAAATGCAACTCCCGTCGTCGTCAGCATCTTCGTCAACCCCACCCAGTTCAACGACCCTGCCGACTACTCGCGCTACCCCAAAACCCTCGATGCCGATCTATCCCTCGCGCATCATGCCGGTGCCACGCACGTGTTCGTCCCCGATGTCTCCCTCATCTATCCCCGCGGCATGGATACCGCCAAATTTGAATCCTCCCTCATTTCACTCCCCCCCGTCGCCACACAACCCCATCTCGAAGATGCCCACCGCCCCGGACACTTTGCAGGCGTCTATCAGGTCGTCTGGAAACTCTTCGAATTCGTCCGCCCTTCCGCTGCCATCTTCGGTGAAAAAGACTGGCAGCAACTCCAACTCATTATCGCCTTGACCGCCGAAATGAATCAGCGCCTCGGCACCTCCATCAACATCATCCCCTCCCCCACTATTCGCGAATCTGATGGCCTCGCCATGAGCAGCCGCAACCGCTTCCTCACTCCATCCGAGCGCACCATCGCCCCCACCATCCATCGCGTCATGCAGCACGCACGCTCCATCGCTTCCCCACTCGACGCCGAAGCGCACATGCTCCGCGAACTCCAGCACGCTGGCTTCCGCCCCGAATACGCCGTCGTTCGCGACGCCATCACCTTGGGCTCCCCAACTCCCGATCGCCCCGCCCGCATCCTCGTCGCCGCCCGTCTCGGCTCCGTCCGCCTGATCGACAACATCCCCCGCTAGTCCGGACTCGGTCCCCTCTGGCGGCTTACGCTCGACTCCCACTTCGATTTGGAGATTTCCATGTCCCTTTCTCGCACCCCCATGTACCAGTTCCACGCCGACAACAAAGCCCACATGGGTGAGTACGCCGGCTGGGATATGCCCCTCTACTACTCATCTCCCCTCACCGAGCACAAGCAGGTCCGCACCAGTGGCGGCCTCTTCGATGTCTCCCACATGGGCCGCGTCAAGATCACTGGCAAGCACGCCCGCAAGTTCCTCGAAATCCTCTGCTCTCGCCGCATCAGCGACATGCAGAATGGCCAGTGCCGCTACTCCCTGGTCTGCAACGAGCAGGGCGGCGTCAAAGACGATGTCATCGTCTATCGCAACGAAGACGACGATTACCTCATCGTCGTCAATGCCGCCAATCGCGCCAAGCTCCTCAAACACTTCGAAGATGTCATCCGCTCCCGCGAGCTTACCGTCAAGGTCGACGACACCACCGAAAGCACCGTCATGGTCGCCGTCCAGGGCCCCAAGGTCATGGATGTCATCGGCAAGGTCAGCAAGGAAATCCCCACTCTCAAGAAGTACCGCTTCGCCATCAAGAACCTGATGATCGCTAAGGTCATCGTCAGCCGTACCGGCTACACCGGCGAAGATGGTTTCGAAGCCATCCTCCCCGCCTCCCTCTTCGCTCTCGCCAAGAGCATGATCCTGCAAGACATCGACGTCTCCAAACCCGATGCCGTCATCAAGCCCATCGGCCTCGTCGCCCGCGACACCCTTCGCACCGAAGCTGCCATGCCCCTTTACGGCCACGAACTCGGCGAAGACATTAACGCCCTCTCCTGCGGCATCGATTTCGCCATCTCCCTCGATAAGCACACCCAGGAACGTGGTGAACGCTTCATCGGCCAAGACGTCCTCGAACAGACCAAAGCCAACGGCGGCCCGGCCCGCAAACTCGTCGGCATGTTCGTTGAGGGCAAGCGCACTGCACGCCAGGGCAACCCCATCCTCGTCGGTGGCAAGTCTGTCGGCATCATCACCAGCGCCTGCCCCAGCCCCACCCTCGATCGTTGCATCGCCATGGGCTTCGTTGATGCCGCCCTCACGGCCCCCGGCACCGCCGTCGAAATCGACACCGGTCGTGGCATCCTCAACGCCGCCACCACCCCCATGCCCTTCTACAAACTCGCCAAATAATCATCGATCGTGGCACGGTTCTGGCTTTGCAGAGCCGTGCTGTCTTGTGTTTCTGCTTTGCGTGGCACCAGTCTCCAGACTGGCGTCTTCTTTCCTGATTTGGCAATTTGGTATTTGGCGATTTCTTCGTAGTTCTGCTTGAGCAGAACTACGGAAGAGTCCAATCCGCACGATCCGCGCGATCACACCACCGCTGCATGTCTTTCATCTGGTCATACGAAAACGCTTCCGCGTGTCCATCAAACATCGCGGCAACCGTCTTGCCCGTCCGCCGCTGCGCCACAAACCCGCTCGCCAAACCCGGATACTCCGCCTGCGCCTCATACGCATTCGTCCAGCGCAATCCCTGCCCCGCTCCCAAGTACGGCGGCTCCACGCGGAAATATCCCTGCGGCGCACCCAGCTGCGGCAAGAGTGGCTGCACCTCACACCGCGCCGAGGCAAACGTGATCAATTGCGTCGGCCGCGTCACCTGATCCAGTCGCCGCACCACCACGCCCGTTCCCACCCGCTGGTCATATCCGGGGTCAAACTGCCCCAGCCGGTCCGTCCCACCCACAAACGTCACATTCATTCCCAGCGATGGAAACAGCGACACCACATAGCGGTAGTCGACGCCGTACTGCCCATACTCATTGCGCTTCTGCTGCAATTCTGTCAGCAATTTCTCTTCCGGATACAGCCCGCGAAACTCATAGTTCAGATACGGCGCAAGTCTCCACGGATAACGCTGCGCATCTTCATTCAGAATCCGCTCCCCCGCATCGTCATTCACCACCATCGGCCCATTCACTTGCGACCGCGTCGGATACCCCGGCAGCACCGATCCTTTATACGTATCCGAATAGAGGTTGAACGCCACCATCAACTGCCGACCCGCCGACAACTCCCGCGCCTGCCGCGAGAGATACGTGCAATGCGCAATCCCCGGCAGCAAGATCGCAATCAACACCGCGATGATCGCAATCACCACCAGCAGTTCAATCAGCGTGAATCCATTCTTCATCACCGCGCGCAACGGACAACGCAGACCCGTCGCCCGCGATCCCCTCACCTCATCTTGACACGTCGCTGCATCCATCCTGATTCCTATCGGGCCGCCAGTCGCCTCCATGGCTCAGGCAAGTACCTCATTTTTCATTCCAAACCCACCGCAAAACGCCCCCGACTCACAATCCATGCCAGAATTCCGCGTTCTTCCCCTGAGATCGTAGCGGTTTCCTGTCAAACCGCAACTTTACTATCAGGCAGGAACTGTCTATTGTGGGTAGTTGAGATTGAGTCTCAACTATATCATTCGTGGTACTCAATTCCACTCAAGGAGTGTTTGCAGATGCTGAATCGTCTTCCCGCAGTTCTTGCGCTTCTCGCCGCCACCACCATCGCAACGGCTCAGCCCTTCACCGGCTCCGCCACCTCACCCAACCTCGACCGTTGGATGTACCCCTTCAACAGCACTCCCGGCGCAGAAGTTCGCGCTCCCACCTTCGCCGCGCTCAGCGTCTCCGGTTTCGATGATCGCGATTCTGAAATGCTCGTCCGCTTCGACACCGCAGCGCAGATTCCTTCCGGCCAGCCCCTCTCCACCTACCGCGTCTCCCGCGCCCGCGTGCAAGTCACCGTCTCCAACACCACCGACTTTGTCTTCTACGACCCCTCCGCTGATCCCCTGAGCGCCTCATTCCAAACCACCGATCCCGACTACGTCGCCGATGCGGATGCTGGCACTCCCATCGAGCTCTACGGCGTCGGCTTCCGCAATGGTCGCACCATCGACACCTTCGCCGAGAACACCTCCTTCGGCTGCCCCGGATTCCCTGTTGAGGGTTGCCGCAGCGTGTATCCCATCGATATCGATGGCACCGGCGCCCCCTTCGATATCTCTCGTCAGGTCCGTCTCAAGCTTCCCAGCACTGCATGGGCCATCGGCACCACCACCACGCTCACCGCCGGTCAGCAGATTCCCGTTGGCACCACCTTCGATCTCGAACTCGACGTCTCCCGTCCCGGCATTCAGCAATACCTCCGCACCGCCCTCAGTGGTGGCAAGCTCATGCTCGCCCTCACATCACTCCACCCCGCCAGTGGCGGCCCCGGTGGCGGCACAAGCAGCGACTACCCCAGCTTCTACACCAAAGAAGCGCCCGGTGGCGTCCCCGCCACCTTCCTCATCACCGGCCGCACCTTCACCGGCGCTGATTTCAACGGCGACACCGTCGTCGATTTCTTCGATTACCTCGACTTCGTCGCCGAGTTCGCCGCCGGCTCCCTGGAATCCGACTTCAACGACGATGGCGTCATCGACTTCTTCGATTACCTCGATTTCGTTGCAGCTTTTGCCAACTGAGCAGACCGGCTGAGTTCAGAACGCTCGCTCGATCACCGCATCAGCCATGATCAGCATCAGATTCTTCACCGGGCTGGGCGCCACCGCGTCCAGCCCTTTCTTTGCGTGCTCCACCAATCCCGCCGCCGTCTGCTTCGCATATCTGATCGAATCGTGCTGGCGCAGCGCTGTACCCAGTTCCGCATCATCGTCCTCGCCCCACTCACGCGAAGCCGCTCGCTTCAGCACTCGTGCCACTTCCCCATGCTCACCAGTAGCTTGCAGCGCGTGAATCAAGGGCAGAGTCATCTTCCCCTTCTCCACATCCTTGCGCACGCTCTTCCCCACCGTGCCTTCGTCTCCCGTCAAATCCAGAATGTCATCCTGAATTTGAAATGCGGTTCCCAGCAAGTCGCCATACGTCGACATCGCATCGATCACCGCCCCCGGCGCATCCGAGGCCATCGCTCCCAATCTGCACGCTGCCGCGATCAACGCCCCCGTCTTTCCTCCCACAATCCGGAAATACTCCGCTTCTGTCAGCCCCACATTTCCGCGTTGCGACAACTGCAGCAATTCCCCCGCGCACACCGCCACCGCCGCCTGGCTCACCACTCGCGAAATCCGCGGCCGCTCACTCGCGTTCGCCAGGTCATACGCATGGGCGATCAGATAATCCCCCAGCATCACCGCCGCTTCATTCCCCTTCAGCGCGTTGATCGTCCGCACTCCCCGCCGCACATCCGCCTCATCCAGAATGTCATCGTGCACCAGCGTCGCCATGTGCACCATCTCGCACACCGCCGCCGCGATGATGTGGTCTTGGTTCCACATTTGCGCCAAACCCGCCGCCGTCGTCTCTGCGCCAGCACGCTCATTTGCCGCCAAACCGCACATCAGCGTCAGCACCGGTCGCAGCATCTTTCCCCGATATCGCCCCACATGTGCCGCCAGCTCTTTAATGGGCTGATCCGCTGACACCAGTTGCTCATCAAACCGCTGGCGCACCCGCATCAAGCCGAGTGCCAGCGCCTCGTGAACGGGTTGCATTTTCGGATCTGTTGAAAGTTCAGCGATCATCGTGCACGTGGGCCAACTCTAGGATTTCCTCTCTCTACCCGTGCGCCACGATGTACGTCACGTGGCACATGCAACTCTCACCCGTCGTGGTCGGGCGATACACCCCATTCCCGCCCCCCTTGGCATCATCCCCTTCCCAATACACCGTGACATCCTTGAATCCCGCTTCCATCAGCAGTTCCCGCGCTTCCGGAATGCTCCACAATCGCCAGTCGTACCGAAAAGCCTGATCCATCCGCGTTCCATCCCGAAACAGGAAATTGATGAAGCATGTGAATTCGTGCGTCACCGCGTTGAACGCGTGTTGTTCCCACTCATACGTAAACCCAGCGCACCGCCGCCGCTCCTTCAGCAGTTCGCTCGATTGCGTTCCCCCCATCAGGTCCAGCACAAAGATTCCACCCGGTGACAGCGCCTTCCGCACCTTCGCAAAATACTCCCGCAGAATCCCCCGCTCCCTGAACACCCACCACGAAAAGTTCCCCGCCGAAACCACATCCACTTTCTTCCCGATCCGCGGCGGGTGCAGGACATTCCCCTCTAAAAGATGCACACGCTCCTGCTGCGATGCTGTCAACTGCATCAATCTCTTCTCCCGAGCCCACTTCAATGGCTCCGGATCAAGATCAATGCTGAATGCCACCCGCTCTGCATCTCGCTTCACCCAGCTCCGGCTGATCGCCGCCGTCGCACAGAAATCCTCTCGCAACACCTGCGGAGCTTTCCCATTCAATCCGCGGTACACCCGGTCAAAAAACTTCACTTCATCATCCGGCGTCTGCACCGCCGCCTCATACAGCGCGTAGCGATCGGCAGTCTTGGCGGTGAGCACGGTCTTCTTGTTGCGTCCTGTGGCTTTCACGGCTGGGAGTATCACACCCTCCCCGTCCAAATCCAGTCCTCTCTGCACGCTTTTCCACACCCATCCACCCCTTCATCGCCGATATAGTCCGCCCTGCACCGGCCTTCCGCCGGGATGGTGAGCGTCGATTCAAAGGGGCTCGGAGAAGGATCACATGCGTTTGACGATGGTTGGAACCGGATACGTGGGACTCGTCACCGGCGTCTGCTTTGCCTCCACCGGCAACGAGGTCACCTGCCTCGATGTCGATGCCCGCAAGATCGACACCCTCAAGCGTGGCGAGTGCCCCATCTATGAGCCCGGCCTCACCGAACTCATGGAACGCAACGCCGCCAGTGGCCGCCTCCACTACACCACCGACAAGGCCGCCGCGTATCACAACGCCGATGCCATCTTCATCTGCGTCGGCACGCCCAGTGACGAGAACGGTCACACCGATCTCAAGTACATCAACTCCGCCGCCGACGACATCGCCGACGTCTTGAAAGCCCTGGGCCCTCATCAAAAGCCCAAGGTCATCGTCATGAAGTCCACCGTCCCCGTCGGCACCACCCTCGCTGTCAAGGCCCGCATCGCCGCTCGCGCTGGTGCCGACATCCCCTTCTCTGTCGCCGACAACCCCGAATTCCTCAAAGAGGGCGACGCCATCAACGATTTCATGAAGCCCGACCGCGTCGTCTGCGGCGTGGAAAACGACGCCGCCGGAGAGTTCTTCCGCCAGCTCTACGACCCCTTCGTCCGCAACGGCCACCCCATCTACATCATGGACATCCTCTCCGCCGAGATGGTCAAATACGCCAGCAACAACTTCCTCGCCACCAAGATCAGCTTCATCAACGAAATGGCCAACCTCTGCGAGGCCTACGGCGCTGACATCGGCAAGGTCCGCGAAGGCATGTGCGCTGACAAACGCATCGGCAATCAATTCCTCTACCCCGGTCTGGGCTACGGCGGCAGTTGCTTCCCCAAAGACACTCTCGCCTGCATCATGATGGGCGACAAAGCCGGTGTCCCTGCCACCCTCTCCAAAAGTGTGCACGAGGTCAACCAGCGTCAGCGTGATCGCTTCTTTGCCAAGATCCTCGCCCACTTCGGCACCACTGATCTCAAGGGCATCAAGCTCGCCTTCTGGGGCATC
>CAYTYD010000113.1:0-9769 GCA_964441555.1 uncultured Phycisphaeraceae bacterium
AGGGCAAAGCAGGCATCGCTGCCGCCGACGGCGCTGCCATCGGCTGGATCTACGACGCCTCCACGGGAATCATCAAGGCAAACTGCCCCGATGCGGAAGTGGACAGCAAGGGCGTCAAGTACAACACCTATTGATTACTGCGGGGCTGGCCCCCGCCTCTCAGGATCACCATGCTGACACGTCTGTTCAAGTGTCGCAACGTCGGGCTCTGGCGAATTCCTCCGGAATTCGGCGGAGCCCGCCGACGTTTAGTGCGACGCGGCTTCTCTCTCATTGAAATCGTCACCACCCTGGTCATCATGGGCATCATTGCCGCGATCGCCGTGCCGAGGTTCGCCGACTCCGACCGCCGCTATCGCGTCGATGCCGCAGCCCGACGTTTGATTGACGATGTCAAACTGGTTCGTCAGCTCTCCCGCGCCCAGGGCACCACACACGTCATCAACATCACTCGCGCAGGATACACCATCCCCACACTGGCCTCGCCTGATCGTGGGAAAACCGCTCGATATTCCGTCCAACTCAACGAAGCACCGTACTCGGTTCAGATCGCCGCCTTGACAGCCGATAACAACCAGATCAAAGTGAGCGCCTCCGGAGATGTGATCTCCACGGCCCAGCTCACCATTCAGTCCGGTTCGTACGCCAAGGTCGTGCGCATCGGCAGCGACGGAACCGTCACCGTCAACGTGACGACTCCCGTTGTCATTGTCGATGTCTCTGGCAATGACGACGACCTCATCGTGGATATCGGCCTGAGGTAACCAGTGTCTCACTTCCTTCATCCATCCCGCGGCTTCACCCTCATCGAAGTGCTGGTGAGCACGGCCATCGCTTCGATCCTGTTTGCCGCCATCGGTAGTTGCATTCTCATCGCTTCGCGCGCATATCCATCCCAGTCTTCGCCTCTCTCCCAGTCCATCACGGCAACTCAAGCGGCGGATCTCATCGCCGCCGACCTGCGCTTCGCCAACAAAATTGTCTCCGGCTCCGCCAAGTCCGTGGTCTTCACCGTCAAAGACCGCACCGGCGACGGCGTCGACGAGGTCATCGGCTTCGTCTGGTCGGGAATGCCCGGAGATCCGCTCCTTCGATACTTCAATTCCACGACCACCGAGAACATTGCCACTCCCGTCAAGTCATTGAAGTTTCAATACGATGTCCGCACGATCGTCGGCACCACCACCCGTAAGGTTGTTGATCGTGTTGTGCTTGATCTGGATGTCGGCTCTGGCGCTGGCAGCCGTGCGACTCGCCTCAGCATCATCGATCTTGCCGCGCCGGAGGTGCCATGACACTTCTCCGACGCCCCCACTCCCGCGGCATCACCCTCGTCGAAACCTGTCTCAGCACCGTCATCGTCGGCGGCCTCCTTGCCGCCAGCATCACCGCCGTCGGCAATCTCAGCACAGCAAGGCAGATCACCGCCGACCGCGCCAGGGGCTTTCAACTCGCCGAGGACCTCCTCAGCGAAGCACAGATGCTTCCTTACATGGACCCCACACTCTCTGAAGACCAGATCGGCCCTTCTGCCGCAGAGCTCGTTCCGGGAAATCGTTCTCTCTTCAATGACTGCGACGACTACTCCAACTGGAGCGAAGCTCCTCTCCAGGATAAAGGTGGCACCGTCCTTGCTGGATTCGACGGTTGGAAACGCACGATACGCGTGCAATGGGTGAATCCCTCCGCAGGATTCGCGACCTCTGCAACCTCCACCGGATACAAGCAGATCACCGTTGCGGCTATCAAGAATAACAAGACAATTGCAACCCTTTCATGCACCAAATCCGCCGCGTGGAACAGCGCTGTGTGGCTCAACGGTGCCTCGTCCGCCTCCGGAGTGACTACCTCGCGCGAAACCCAGATCGGCGCCCCCGCCGACCGCGTTGCCGACACCGACACGGGTACATCACTTCTAGGCACCGTCACCGGCCTGGTCGATGGTGTCGTGAAAGGACTCTTCGGAAGGTAACATGAAATCTTCTCCTCAATCCCGCCCTGGCAGTGTCTACCTGGTGGTCCTCTCAACCACAGTTCTTGTCACATCGATTGCATTGCTCGGTCTTGAATCCCAGCGCAGCACCGCACGCAGTGTGGATCTGCTCATCAGCAGTGCCAAAGCCAGAACCCTCTCGCAATCGGGATTCGAAATCGCCCTGCAAACCTTGGCCTCACAGGATTGGCGCAGCAAGCTCACTTCCGGCTCGACGGTTGTCTCAGTCGATGACGGCTCTGGCGGACTCATCAAGGTTGCGATCTCAGATCCCGTGGATGCCGATCTGGCTGATGACCCCTGGGACGATGTGCAGCTCACGTCGTCCGCCTGGCACGGTTCCGCTTCCAGCGCTCTTCAAGTCCGCCTCAAACACGCAATCACGCCCGATCCGGCTCTTTCATACTGCTTGTTCTCTCGTGGTGGAATCAAATTTAAAACCTGTACATTCTCCTCCTCCGCTCCGGTCTATGCCGACGTCTCGTTCTATTCAGACAAATCCACAGTCGATGCTCCCGTGCAAAGCAGTACCTCAATTGCGGGAATCACCTACCTGAGAACACAGACGGCAAACAGCGAGGTCAAGAGCGCTGTCACCTACGCCAATCTCCTCTCCATCTATGGAACCCAGGCCACTCCGATAGTGCTCTCCACAATCTCCTCACGAAAAATCGAACGTGTGGCCCTTGGACCGGGAGTCAATCCATACGGCACCAAAGTTGTCAACCCGCGCGGAATCTACTTCATCGACTGCGGAGGAAGTGACCTGACAGTCTCTCGGGCAAGGATCAGCGGCACGCTCGTTCTCAAGAACTGTAGGAAACTCACGATCGAACGTTCTGTTTGTTGGGAACCGGCAGAAACCAATCTGCCTGTGTTCATTCTTGACGGAGAGCTTGATGTCGATCTTGACGCTACCGATCTTCTGGAACTGACTAACTTGGTGAATTTCAATCCTGCCGGCGCGCCCTTCAAAAGCGTGTCCGATATCGATACTCTGGATGCTTACCCAAGCTTACTGGGGGGAGTCTCTTACACCGCTGGCGCAGCACGACTCCGCAACAAGGCCTGCATCACTGGAACGATGATCTGCGATGGATTGCTCGAAGTGGAGCAGGATCCTCGCTCGACATATTCCAACATATACAAACTCAACCCTCCCGAGGGATTCCGCACGCCGGGTGCCCTGAAGATCTCTTCAATTGCCGCGGGCAGTGCTTCAAAATAGCCACCGATCCGCTGCGTCAGCCAACCTCGAATAGCATGTGATGGCTACGGCGCTTTTTCAGCAGCCCTCCACTCGCCTGTTTTTACGCGGCTTTTTGCTGGATCGTCCCACCATTGCTCATAGGTGCCGCGGAGACGCGAACCGCATCCATCGCCACCATTCGGTCATACTCCGTCAGATCAAGCGTTAGAAATAGTATCGCAAGTTGCGGGTCAAACTGTGCGCCCGCGCAACGCTCAATCTCCGCCAGCGTCTTCTCTCTTGGCATCGCGGGACGATACGCACGCGTCGAGCTCATCGCATCAAAAGTATCGCAGATCCCCAGCACCCGCGCCACCCACGGAATCTGTTCTCCACTCAATCCATCCGGATATCCCTTTCCGTCATACCGCTCGTGGTGATACAACACACCAGGAAGCACATCCACCAGCTGCGGAATATCCCGCAGAATCTTGTGACCGATCACCGGGTGTTGCTTGATCACCTCAAACTCATCATCAGTCAGTCGCCCAGCTTTGCAAAGCACCATTTCCGGCACGCCGATCTTGCCCACATCATGCACCAGCCCCGAAATTCGCACGCGCTCGGCCTGCTCCGAAGTCGCGCCCGCAGCTCGCGCCAGCATCTCTCCCAGATACGCTACTCGCCGCGAATGACCGCAGGTGTACGCGTCCTTGGCGTCGATCGCCGCCGCAAGCGCCTCGATCGTTCCCATGAACAGCGACTGCTGACTCGCATACAAGTTCGCGTTTTCAAGAAACGCGCTCGCATACACCGCCGCCGTCTCAATCAACCGCAGGTCATAACTGCTCACGTGCGGATCCTCACCGCCCTTCTCTCCCGCCACGATCACGCCGATCACCTGGTTGCCCCGCGTGATCGGCTGAACAATCACCTGACCCTTGACACCGAACTGGCGGATGTCCTCGTGCACTCCCGGCATCAGGCCGGAATTCACCGAATTCAGAATGTCTGACATCACGTCTTCAAGCTGTCCCGACGACACCGGAGAGTCGCCAGCACAGAACACGCGCTGGTTATGCCCCTCAATCGCCGCACTCGTTGGCGTGACAAACGCCACCACCCAGCCAAACATCAGACTCTCGCGGATTCGGTTTACCAGCAGACGCACAAACGCGTCTGGCTGCGACAGATCGTTCATCGATCTCCCCAGCCCGTACAGCAGCGAAATCGTCTCATACGAATTAGCCAGTTCTCGCGTGAACCCGTTGATCGATTCATTCGCAAGCGTGCTCTCCACGATGTCGCGTGCCATCCAGTCCAAAGACATCACCAGCGCGCGCGACGACCGCTCATCGAACACTCCTCCCGAGAGCATCGCCTTGCGCACCGAGAATGCGTCTATCCGTGCCGTCGCGCACGACGCCGCAAACTCTTGCGTATCCAATCCCTCCGTGCTCGGAAGCAGGCACACCAGCCACTCTGAGATCCGCGAACGCTGCATAAGCGGCACGCACGCAATCCACAACGACGGCTGAAACTCCAGCAGCGCGCTCTGCCGGGTCTCCCCCAGACGTCGTACACAGTCCGAGATCATCGTCCCCATTTCTGGGGAACGAAGCCACACATTTGCCAACCCCCCAGTCGTCGGTTCCTGCGTGATCCGACCCACACCGTCGCACACCCACGTGGCAACACCCAATTGGGAAAGCCGATCTCGTAGAATGTCCGTCGCATGAGCCATACGCACCCCTTGATTCCATTCTCGGTCCAACTGGCTGCTTACGCCGCCTTCCGCGTTTCCGCCGGTCCGTTCACCAGTTCCGAAACCTTCTCCGCCACCTCACGAGCGCTGAACGGTTTGGCAAGAATCACGCGAATGTTCGTCGCCGCGATCTGATCGGGCGCAGCCAGATAACTTCGCGCAGTCAACAGCACAAACGGAGTCCCATTCAGCACGCTATCGGACTTTGCCGCTAACGCAAACTCAAGCCCCGACATTCGCGGCATCTGCAAATCGCTCACGATCGCATCCGGTCGATGCTGGCGTGCGAGCGCCAGCCCTTCCTCACCATCCCCCGCCTCAATCACCGTAAATCCCTGCTTGCGCAGCCGATCACCCAGCACACAGCGAATGTGGTGTTCGTCGTCTGCAATCAAGATCACACGAGCGTTGTGATTCATATCTGTTCCAAAGTAGTTTGGGCCGGCACCCTTCGAAATCCCGACCCCTCAATCTCTCCTCATCGTCCACACGCCCTCCGACCTTCGCCCGCTTCACTCTTTGCCACCGCCACAACCCGCGCCGTTATCGTGCATGACATCTGCGCAGGGTGGCGCGAACCCACCCCACGTCCGAGTTGTCGTTCTGTTCATTCCGCCTGCGCGTTCTGCGCAGGCTCGCTTTGCCATGCGTCCGCAGGATCGCTGGTCATCTGTCGCGGCACTTCACACCTTTCACGTGTGTCCCGCTCGCATCGCGGGCATTGTCCCGAATACACACCAGAAATGGAGAGATTGAACATGAACGCTCGCATCGCCCTCATCATCACCGCCGCCATCGCTTCTTCTGCCTTCGCTCAGTCGGGCACCGGTGGCACCGCCACCAACGGGTTCTCAACCTTCACCATCACCGACTCCCCCACTTCCGGCGCCGCCAACGCTCCCTCCGCAGACTTCCGCGTAGGTGGCTCAGGCAATCCCGATCACCTCTACTCGTCTTGGTGGTGGTTCCGCATGCCTGGCGACACGCGTGAAACCGCTTTCTCCAATGCATCCTCTTCATCCTGGGTCGGCAACACCGGACGCATGGATTTCGTCTACCCCTCATTCACCGCGACCATGATCTTCCGAGTCACCGGTGTCGTCAACGGCTTTGGCATCCTCACCGAAACCGTCACCATCCGCAACAACACCAATAGTCAGCTCACGCTGGATCTCTTCAACTTCAATGACATCGATCTCGCTGGCACCGCCGGCAACGACGTCACCACCCAGCCCGCAGTCAACATCGTTCGCTTCACCGATGGTGCTCTTCCCGGTTGGCGAGCTGATTACGAAGGCACCAACTCCTTCGCCTTTGATAGCGCTGGCAGCGTCCAGAACCTCCTCACCGATGCCGCAGTCAACAACTTCGGTGCCACAGGTGCCGTCGCCAATGGCGACCGCGAAGGTGCCTTCCAGTGGCAGATCAACCTCGCCCCCGGCGATGCCGCCACCGCCTCCGCCACCATCACCATCGTGCCCACACCCGGCGTCTCCGCCCTTGCCGCGATGGGCGTCGGTCTCATGGCTCGTCGTCGTCGCTGAACCGCACCACCTTCAGCACGACATCACGCTGGCTTCCGGGAGCACTCACCCGGAAGCCGCGTCATTTTTCCCCGCCGATTGCATCCGCTTCGATGAAGACATCCATCTGCTGTCCGACAAACACGGGTAATTCGCCCCGGTCAAACGCAAAGATCACCTGCAGCACGCGCGTGTCCACTCGCTCCGTCGAATCCCCCGTCAGCGAACGCTTGGGAATCACCAGCGGCTCAAACCGCACGAAACGCAAAGGCGTCGAAATCGCAGCATTACCCCGCAACGCGGCGTACCCCTTGGCATTCCCCTTCACGCGCCACGCATCGTGCTCATCCACATCCACCCGCACGTGCAGCACGTCCGTCGCGCCGATTTGCATCAACGCCCGCGATGTCGCCCCCGCCGTCGCAAATTCACCCGGCAATGCCTCAACCTGCAGAACCTCACCCGCCACCGGCGCGGCAACTGTCCGCCGACTGATCTCCACTTCCGTCGCCGCCACCTGCGCCATCGCGCTCTCAAGCTGCGACTGTGCAATCGCCACATCCGGCCCCCACGCACCCGCCTGCGTCAGCGCCAGCTGCGCCTTGGCCTGCTCCAGCCGAGCTTCTGCCGATGCCACCGCGATCCCGCGGCGCACCACTTCTTCACGCCCCGCCGCCTCACCAATCGCGGCGGTGTTAATCATCTCATACTGCGCCTTGGCATCCACCAGCCCCTGCTCCGCCTCGCGCACCCGCGCTTGCAATGGGGGCAATTCCTCAGCACGCGGCTGTTGCTTCAGTCGCTCAACTTGCTCCCGCGCCGCTTTCATCTGCGATTGCCGGATGGCAAGTTCCGCCTTCAATTCTCTCGCATCAATCGTGAACAGCGCTGCCCCCGCCGCAACCTTGTCCCCCACCTTCACATGCACACTCTCGATAATCCCACCCACCGGCGTGCCGACCCCAATATTGCGGCTGCTCGCCTCGATCAATCCCGCCCCCGCCACAAACGAAGCGAAGGGCGCGCGAGCCGGCTCGGCATACGGCGGCGGCACCGGCACTGGCTTTGACGCCCGCACCACCGAAAACACCGCAAACAACATCCCCACAATGGCCAGAAGTGGAATCAGAAGCGATTTGTACATGATGCCTTCCCTTGTGCCTGCGTGCACTCCGCACGCGATGAATTGTTTCAGTCCAACCACAGCACCTCAATGCTGCAGTTCCTTCTCATCCGTCACGATTCTTTGAATATGGCCGTCATCGAGCGCCGCGATCCGATCTGCATACCGGAAAATCCGCTGATCATGCGTCACCACCACCAGCGCACGCCCCGATTCCACCGCCACCTGCCGCAATAACTTCATCACCACTTCACCCGTTGCCGCGTCCAGCGCCGAGGTCGGCTCATCACACACCACTAGGCGGGGATGATGCACGAGCGCTCTAGCGATCGCCACGCGCTGCTGCTGACCGCCGCTCAGCTTCTGAGGCAGGTCTTTCACTCGCTTCCCCAGCCCCACGCGATCCAGCATCTCCTCCGCCGCTCGCAGCGCCTTGTGCCGGTTCTCCCCGCGAATCAACAACGGCACCGAGACATTCTCCGCGATCGACAGTGTCGGAATCAGGTTGAACGATTGAAACACAAACCCGATGTTCTGGGCCCGAAAATTCGCCCGTTCCCGCGCATTCAGATTCGTGTAATCCTGACCAAACACCTGGCACTCACCCCCGTCCCGGTCCAGCACGCCGGCGATCACTGAAATCAGCGTCGTTTTGCCGCACCCCGAAGGCCCCACCAGCATGATGAGCTCCCCTTCGGCGATGTCCAGGTCAATCCCGCGCAACGCCCGCACGACGTTGTCGCCGCTGCCATAAGACTTGGTCACCTGCCTGCACCGCACGGCGATCGCCCGGCTGGCGCTCAGGCCGGAGTGAGGATCGACCTGCGAAGTTGTTGGTGGAGTCGTGGCGTTCATATCAATACCCGAGTGTCCCATTTCTTCAATCCGACACAATCCCACTCACCCCTTGAAGACGACCGCCGGTTCAAGCGAAAGCACCCGCCGCAAGCTCAGCATCGCCGCCAGCATGCAGATCGTGATCACCGCTCCCCCCGCCACCACCAAGAGCTGCCAGATCAGGTTGAACGCCAGCGCTGTGTCTGCCGTCCCCTGCCCAAACAACGTCGCGATTCCTGATCCGATTCCAAACCCGATCACAGCAATTGAAACCGCCTGCAACAGCACCATCCCCGTCAGTGTGTTGTTCGAAGTCCCCATCGCCTTCAGCGTCCCTAGAAACCGGATGTTGTCCAACGTGAATGAATAGAACATGAACCCGGTGATGATCGTCCCGATCAGGAATCCCAACCCCACCGCGATCCCGAAGTTGATCGGAATACCCGTGTACTTCAGGAAATACTCCACACTCATCCACTTGAACTGGCTCTGCGTGTACGCCGCCAACCCCGTCTCTTTGGTGATCCGCGTGCACAGTTCCTGCGCATCCTGACCCGGCATCGCCTTCACCAGCACAAAGCTCATCAGCTTCCGCTCTCGTGGTGCAAAGCTCATCGCCCGCGTGTACGTCGTGAAAACAATCGGCTGATTCTGAAACGCCCGCGTGGTCTTGCAGATTCCCACCACGATCGCACGCTTGTCGTTCAATTCCAGCGTGTCCCCAACCTTCACCGGAGTCCCCGGCGTCCCCGGTGGTGAGCCCGCTGGCGCTGGCTTGGCCAGTCGCCCCGTCGCCCCAACCACATCCACAACCACCCCATCCGCGCGCCGCAGATCCCCCAGCTCCCCCTCCAGCATCTGAATCGGCCCCCCCACCAGCGATGAATCATCCAGCCCCAGCACGATGCAGTTCTGAAAGCTCCCGTTATCCAGCCGCGCCCGCAGATTCCCTTTGTACAAGGGCACGGCCCACGCCACGCCCGCCACGCTGCTCACTCGATACCGCTCCGTTGCCTGCAGTGGTTTGTTGTCATCCACATACTGCACCTTGGGATCCATCACCCAGATGTCCACCACCGGCATGTAACTGACAATGCTGAAACTCCGGGTCATGATCCCGCAGAAAATCGCCCCCTGCTGCGTAATCACCAGCGCTGCCAGCGTCACGCCCATGAGAATGCCAAACAACTTGGCAAAGTCTCCAAACAACATTTTCAACGCAAGCAGATACACCCATTCACCTCACGCTTTGAACACACTCGCCACATCCACCACGAGCACGCGCCGCAGTTGCGAGAGGAACCGGCAGAGTTCTTGAAGACCTGGATTATTACAAGAA
>CAYTYD010000114.1:0-9651 GCA_964441555.1 uncultured Phycisphaeraceae bacterium
CTTCAGAATAGGTAGAAGCGGGGCCAGATCCAGTTTCTCTCGACGTGCATCATCCAGTGCGAATGTCACCGGCACATCGTGCCGCAGAGTGACAAGCGTTCGGCTGAGGGGCAGACGCTCCGCAGCGGCGAGAATGTTCTCGCGGCGCTTGGGGGTGATCTTGGATTTCGCATCGCGTGCCGCGGCGATCACACCATCAATGTCGCCATAGGTGCCGATAAGTTCTGCCGCTGTCTTCTCTCCGACGCCGTTGACGCCGGGGACGTTGTCCACCGTGTCACCCATCAACCCCAGCATCTCAATGACCTGCGGCGGCGAAAGTCCCAGTTCATCTTTCAGCCGTTGCATGCCGAAGCGTTCGCCGGTGTGAATGTCAAAGAGCTCAACCCGATCGGAGAGCAACTGCTTGAGATCCTTGTCTTTGCTGATGAGGCGGATGGCCAGCGACGGCTCATCCTGCGCCAGCCGCGAGCACAAAGTCGCCGCGACATCATCGGCCTCGAATCCCTCTTGCCCCAGAACTGGAAGCCCGATCGCCTTGAGCATGGCCAGGCAGCGCTCCACCTGCGGGAAAAGGTCTTCCGGTGGCTCTTTGCGTGTGGCCTTGTATTCGGGGTAGATCTGCGAGCGGAATGTGCCGCGATCCCCGCCGATATCGAGTGCCAGGGCGATATGAGTGGGTTTGCCAGCACCGTCTTCAGTCAGGGGAGTTTCACCCTTTAGAAGCTTGATGAGCATGCCGACAAAACCGAAGGTCATGTTCGTCGGCTCTTTGGTGACCGGCGAAGTCATCGGTGTGCGAATCGCGTGATACGCGCGAAAGAACTGGGCATAACCATCGATGAGGTAGAGTGTGGACATGGCGGCTCGTTGTGGGCTCGTCGTGGGAAAAGGGACTTATTGAACAGGGGATGAGTGTGCCGCGTGTACGCTCGCCAGCCGCGTCAGGTATGGCTCACTCGGCGTGATCTTCCGCCGCGCCATCGCCGCTTTGGCGACCTCCAGAAACTTGTCTAACCGATACGGCTTCTGCCCCGCATCCGTCGACCACGTGAATCCGCCCACTGTGCCGCTGACGGCTGTGGCCTGTGCAAACATCGAGCCGATGTGCAGAATCGCTCCGGTCATGATCCGCGTGCAGATCGCCGTCTTCACATGATCGCCGATTGTCGCGCCGAGGAAAACCTCACCTGTGCGTTCGTTCGATGATTTGCTTGTCGCCTTGCAGATCACTTCGCCGTAGGTGTTTAAGAGGTTGCTGTTGGTCGTTCCCGCACCCAGATTGACCCACTCTCCCAGCCACGAATCACCCAGGTGCCCGTCGTGTCCTTTGTTCGAGAATCCCTGAATGATCGTGCCGCCGACTTCACCCGTCACCTTGCACCAAGGACCGATCGCGGTGTTGGCCTTGATGAATCCCTTGTCGAGGATGTGCGAGTTCCCCCCCACAAAGCAAGGCCCGACCAGTGTCACACCGGGGCGAATCACCGCGCCTTCATACAGCACGATGGGTCCATGCTCAAGATCGAATGTCACGCCGGGGTAGATTTTCACACTGGGGTGCGCGTGGAGTGAAAAGGTGCCGAAGGAAAGGCAGTTGGCCGGCGGCACCATGCGCGGAATCATCGTTGCCAAAAGTGCCAGGTCGGTGTTGATCGCGGCATCGCGCACACTTCGCCAATGCCACGGGCGCGAGAGCAGCATCTTCGCATCTGCCTCAATCGGTTTGTGCCCCCCTCCGGTGTATGACCTCAGCGTCTCCTTCGCGGCATTCACATCCTGAATCGCCGCACCCAGGTGCAGCTCCTGCCCATCCAGCCATTCGCGCCGGGGCAGTGCGCAGCGCCCATTCACGATCAGCACGCGCGAGATTCCCGCAGGCAGCGCATTGATCAATCGATCCGCGTGCTTCTCTTTGGTCAGCACGCTCAATTTCTCCGGCACCCACAATGAAGCCGTCATGCCCAGCACGGTTTCAATGCGCCGCAACGTCGTCATCGCCCCGGTGCGGATATCAAATGACGGGCGCAGGTCATTCAACGGACCCAGCCAAAGCCCGTCATCGACGACCGCAAGATGCACACCGGAGCGGGTGGATGAATTAGCAACTGAACTCATGCCGCCAGTGTATCGGCGGCCCACGCAAATCGTGAGACTGGTTCACCGCGTCCGCGCAAATCTTCTCTGCTGCAAACTCTGCAGGCCGATCGTCGATGCCAGCGGAATCATCACCAATCCCAGCAGTGGGGCCACGAGCCCCGTGTACACCGCGGATCCCAGTACGGCAAGTAGCTGCGCTCCCGAGCTGATCGCCACATCACCCTGAATCCACTTGCGTATGAAAAGGAAGAACAAGGCGAGAATGCCAGCGATTGCATGGCCTGCCATCGCCATGATCCCCAGTGACAACGGATTCCGCCGCACAATCAGTCCACGCGAATTCAGCATGAAGTGTGCCGCGACAAGATACCCCAGCGCACACGGACCGAGCACCACCACTTCCCCCCGTCCATCCGCCAGCGCCACGGGGCTCAAGAGGTCCATGAAAAGTCCCAGGATCAACGCCGCCCGATGCACCATGCCCGGCGTGCCAGCCATCGCCACCAGCGCGATCAATGGAAACACAAACGATGGCGCGATCCCCGTCGAGCCGATCTCGAGCATCCGCCGCAGACCCAGTTCCAGGCCCAGCAGCACCCACGTCAAGAGTGCAAAGCCCACCCACGTCATGGTGTGCCTCCCGGTTCAGCAGTCACCAACAGCATCACCTCTCCCACCCGGTCCAGGCGCGCAATCCGCGGCTTCACCACGATCCGCTGCCGATTTGGGTCACTCGGGCTCGGCGCAATCGATTCGACCGTTCCCACCAGCAGATTCTGTGCCGCACTCGGCCACGATTCATCATCGCGCAGCCGCACGTTATCCCCGATTCGCGGCGTCACCGGTGCCATCGTCGCCGGATCCAGTTCATACTTCACATCGCCCGCCAGCGTTCCATCACCCACCGGCTTCAACGCACCCAGCAGTCCTCGCGTCGGCTGTCCCGGAATCGTCACCAGCACCACCACGCCCAGCGCTCCCGCCGACTTGGTCGTGATCGGCTGCACCATGCAGGTCTTGCCGTTCACCGTCACCACGCGCCCCACCAGGTGCTCGCCCCGCACCGTCGCGACCGTGCCCGTCGTCACACCATCCGATGTGCCCGCCCGCACTTTCACGATCCCTGCAGAAAGGTCTGCCCCATCCGCAATCACCGACCGAACCAGCGGATCGACGCGCACGCCCGGGTTGGCTTGGCGAAACCGCGCCATGTCCGCTGACATCGTCTCCAGTTTGCGGATGTCTTCCAGCGATTGCAGGTATAGCCGCTCAAACGTGTCGCGCTGTTCACGCAACTGCCGCAGTTCCTGTGCCTCTGCGTGCGTCGGCTCAGCAGGCCTCAACCACCCCGACAACGATTGCAACGGGCCCGACACCGGCGCCACCAGCACCGCCACCGGCTCGCGAACTCCGCTCAGCCACCCCAACCACTTGGCCGGCAGCAATCCCAGCAACGCCGCGCCGCCTGCGACAATCGCCACGGCGTTACGACTCAAAAATGACTGGGACGAGTAAGTCTTCATCACATGATCGAGACGAACAATCGACGCGAAAATCGCGGCTCAACTGTCCATGTTGTTCTCAAGAGTGTCTTTCCACAACTCGAGATTTTCCAGATAAATGCACGTGCCCCGCGCCACGCACGTCAGAGGATCATCAGCCAGCTTGGTGGGCAGGCCCGTGGCCTTTTCAATCACCTGTGGCAGGCCCCGCAGCAGTGAGCCGCCACCTGCCATCGTGATGCCATTGTCCACAAGGTCCGCCGCCAGTTCTGGTTCGGCTCTTTCCAAGGTCCGCGTCACGGCTTCCGTGATTGCCTGCACCGGCTCCTGCAGCGCCTCGCGAATTTCATTGCTCCTGATCACAACCTTCCGCGGCATGCCGCTGATCATGTCGCGGCCGCGCACTTCAAGTTCCTTCTCCTGCTCCAGCGGCGCAGCCGAGCCAATCTCAATCTTGATCCGTTCTGATGTCTGCTCGCCGATCATCATGTTGTACGCGCGCTTCATGTGGTTGATGATCGCTTCGTCCATGTCGTCGCCGGCCACGCGCACTGATTCGCACACCGCAATATCCGCCAGCGACATGATCGCCACTTCCGTGGTACCACCGCCGATGTCCACGATCATGCTCGCAGTCGCCTCGGCAAAGGGCAGCCCCGCGCCGATCGCCGCAGCCACCGGTTCTTCAACAAGATAAATCCGCCGCGCGCCAGCGTGCTCCGCGGATTGATACACCGCCTGCTTTTCTACCGCAGTGATGCCGCTGGGCACGCTGATCACCACGCGTGGCCGCACAATCCGCGTGTTGCCGTTGGCCTTGCGAATGAAGTATGACAACATCGCTTCGGTGATCTCAAAATCGGAGATGACACCATCTTTCAACGGGCGCACAGCAGTGATGCTGCCGGGGGTCTTGCCCAGCATTTCTTTAGCCATCCAACCGACGGCATTGCCGCCTTGCAGAACCTGGTTGGTGCCCTTCTTCACCGCCACCACGCTGGGCTCATTCAAAACGATACCTTGGCCCCGGACCGACACCAGCGTGTTGCAGGTGCCAAGGTCGATGCCCATGTCTACTGAGAAAAGTCCGAGAAGGCGGTCGAATTTCACAGCGCGAGCATAGCAACCCTCTATAGATTGATGTTGCCAATCTTCCCCACATTGTCACCGATTCACCGATTGTCACCGGTTCGGCACCCAGTAGGAGTTGGTGCGGCAAACTCCCCGTCAATCCCCGCTTGTGGGGCCTCATTCCAGTCCCCAATTCCGCAACCCTTCACCCCTCCACCTTGTACAACTTGCTTGTGTGGGTAGTCTGTAGTCTGCCGCTCGGGCCAATCTGACGCCAAAGAGGTCCGCCATGGTCATGCCAATTCACTCGCGCTCGTTGCCAGCGCTCTGCATCGCCGCCATCACCAGTTCGGCTGGGGCTGGCATCGTCGTTGAGCCCGGCACTTGGCAATCCACGTACCGCGGCACCGTCGTTCCCGCCGGGCGCGTTTCCGGCCTCCCCGGTAACTGGGTCGTCGAATCACCCGGCACCGCCGCCGCTCCTCCTCAATATTGGAAAGTCGTCGAAACCTCTCCACGACGCCCCGATCCCTCACAACAACCTTCGCGTGGCGGAGGTGGTGGTCCAAGCAGGTCCATCTCCTACGCGCCCCCTCCGACTCAGCGCGTCCCCGTCAAAACCAGCATCAGTGGCGTTGATATCTGGGTTCGCATCCCCGCCCTGATGGTGCAGTTGCCCACATTTAGATTGGCATTGCCTGACCCCATTGGGTCAGCCGGCCGTCCTCCCACCACAGGCCAGGTCGGTGGTGATGGTGTAAGCAGCACGATTGGGCCCCCGCGGGATGCCCTGGATCACAGTTGGTCGCAAACTCCCTACGGCCGCAGCATGATTCAGCAATACCCCTACCTGGCTCGCTCTTCCCAGCAGTGGCAACAGGAACGCGATCGCGCCCTCCGCGCTCCCGTCGAACAGCGCCCAGCGGCTGTCCAGCAATTCCTCCGCGAAGCCGGCATGCTCCAGCAAGTCCGCCGCACCATGCAGCCACGCGTTTACTCCATGCCGCGGCAGATCATCGCTCCCTCTCAACACACCAACTTGCAGGAACTCGATCCCAAATTGATCGAAGACAACTCCGTTCAAGGACAACGCGACCGCGAAGAAGCACGCATCGCGTCACTGTCGGGAATGGAAAAAGCCGTGATCCTCCGCGACCGTGGCGATCTCGTCGCCGCACGCCAAGAACTCAGCGCCACCGTCGAGCAGTTTCCCGAAGATGGCACCGCACTCTCGGCACTCACCGTCCTTCATCTCGCATCGCGGCAGGATGGCGAAGCCGTCCTTCGCTTCATCCAAGCCCTCCACCTCTCCCCCGCCTTTGCTGACCTCGACGAATCCGCTTGGGGGTTATCGGGCCCAGCAGCCGCCGAAGCCGCTACTCGCCTTACCGCCCAAGCCAAACGCACCGGTGGCACCAATGGAGCCCAGATGCTTCTCCTTGCTGCCAACCTGCGAGCCAGCCAAGGTCAGATAACTGCAGCTCGACGCCTCGCCGAGCAGGCCTGGGACATGGATCAAGGTAAAACTCTCGAAGATGCAGTTCTCGGACTTATGTCGCTATGGCCCGATTCTTCGCCGCCAGGGAACCGCAAGGCGAAACCGGCGTCATAAGAATGCGAAGAATCATCGTCGGCTGCCATCCGCACAATCCCGGTGACCGACGCGTAGGTATCGATCTCGAGCTCCCACTGAGCAGAAAGAGGTCGAGCACACATGAACCCCCAATCACAAGCTGTTCGGACTCCCAAGTGGGCTCTTGGAGCTAGTACGTCCATGTATTATCGGACAATAACTAGAAAGCTGACCCTCGGCATCATGCTCGCCGCGGTCGGGGCTCCCGCGCTTGCCCAGTCTCCTTCTACGGGCAACACCGCACCTTGGACCGGAGGTGGCCCACCCTCCAACCCTGATCCCACCAAGTTCCCCACTCCCCAGCAGCCCCCGGCGCAGCAGCTTCCCAGCCGCCCTCCCCAACAGCCGGTTCAGCCCTCACCTGGTCAACCCCTTCCTCGTCCCCGCCCTGATCGGCCGGTCGTGATCTATCCCTCGCGCCCCAACCGTCCCAACCACGTCGATACCTACGGCTGGTATTCATGGGACAACAACCACTACGGCCACAATCACTATGGCTCTGGCCGCCGCTTCTACGACTCCATGGGCAATCTCTGCACCTACGAGTATCGCACTTCCCGCCCGTACCCCAGCCGCGGCTGGACCTGGGACGGCAGTTGCTGGTACCGCGTCGTGCGTGTTGGTGGTGGCCTCTCATTCGGTGGCTCCGGCCCCGATCCCAGCATCAACTACTACGGCATCAGCCCCAACGTCTCCAACGGCCCCTACACCCAGTACGTCGGCTCCGATGGCCGCACATACATCAGCGTGCCCACCGACCCTGCGCCCGCCATCCCCACAACCTATGACCACGCGTTGGATGCAGTCCGCGCCAAGCAGACGACTGCAGCCATCAAGGAACTCAACAAGCACTTGAAGGAACTCGCGGCTGATTCCGCAGCGTCCCCCGACCTCCGAGCCGAACGCCTGCTCGCCGTGATGTATCTGGAGAACTCCGAATTCTCTGAGGCCATGTCGCGCCTCGCGCTCGCGTATCGCCGCATGCCCACCCTCGCCAATGAGCCCATTGATGCGGCGGATCTGGGCATTGAGTCCGCTCGTCTGCGTGATCTGGTGGTCAAGGCGGTTCGCTACTCCAATCGCATGAACACCGGCTCATCATGGTTGATGGTCACCATCCTCATGCAGGCCGAAGGTCGCACCGATCTTGCTCTCGCCAATCTGAACAAAGCCGAGGCAGTCGGTTTGGATCCCAAGCTCGTCGCGGCACTCCGTAGCGCCATGAAGCCCGCGCAGGATCCTCCCGCGATTGATCCCAGTGGCGCGGCACCCGCCGCACCTCTTCCTTCAACGACGCCGAACTCTGGCGCAGCCCCGGCAGATCGTCAGGAGTGACGGAACTCGCTTGTCAGCAATGCGTCAGAAACAACAGATGAACACACGCGTGCGGCGTATTCCGCACACTGGAGATTGGGCCATGAACGGGCAGTTTGGCAAGGTTGGCAAGGTGATGGGAAGCATGAGTGCGGCGGCTCTGGCAATCACGATGATCGCCGGCGCTCCGTCCACCGCTCGCGCTGATGGCTTCACTTCGATTTCGTTCTCCACCGGCTTCTCTTCAAACGATTGCGGCCCCTCCCGAGGTGGTCACGGTCGCGGAGGCAGTTGGGGTGGAGGCGGACACGATCGCGGCTACATCGGCGGTGGCTACAACAGCCGCTCATCATGGTCTGGCCACAACCGCGGCTCAGGCGTCTCAATCTCCTTCTCATCCTTCAATCGATATGACGATTGCCGCCCCGGCATTCAGTATGTCCGCTCCTGCCCTCCCGTTGTGGTGAATCGTCCGGTGTACGTTGACGCCTGTGCTCCCCGCCCTGTGGTGATCAATCGTCCCGTCTACGTTGATCCCTGCCCTCCCGTGGTCGTGTCGCGCCCCGTTGTAGTGACTCGCCCGGTCGTCGTCGAGCGTCCTGTGGTCATCGAACGCCCTGTCGTGGTTGAGCGTCCCGTCGTCTATCAACCCACAATTGTTTCTGACTCCACCGAAGTCACCGAACAACCGATCGTCCGCACGGTGTATTCACCCAGCGCCACCGTGGTCTCGCGTCCGGTGGTGACCAAGCGCGTCGTGGTCGAAGAGGCCCCCGTGACCACGCGCACCACCACCGTCGAAAGCACATCGCAGATCGTGCTCACGCCCTATCAGGCCGCTCTCGAAGCCATCAAAGACAAGAAGCCCGGCGAAGCTGTCGATCAATTAGCCGCTCACATCTCCGCCAATCCCGGCGATGTTCGCGCCTCGCGCATTCTCGCCATCATGCTCACCGAGCAGAAGAACACCAGCGAAGCTGTTCGCGTGGTGATCGACGCCTACAAGCGTGATCCTTCATTGGCGCGCCAGCCCGTCGACGCGGCGGAGTTGAACATCGGCTCGGGCCGCCTCCGCGACATCACCAACGAGGCAGAGCGCTACGCCGCCAAGATGCGCACTGGCTCTGCCTATCTGACGGTGGCCATGCTGATGCAGGCCGAAGGTCGCCATGATGAGGCGCTGGCCATGGTCGCCCGTGCAGGTGAGGCCGGTCTGGATGCGGGAATCTCATCGACCTTTGAAGCCGCGCTTCGCTAAGCATGGTCTGAATTGAACCTGTACCATCTGGTCCTCGACGGTCTCTGTCGGGGACCTTTTCATTCTGGAGTCTGCCATGCGCGCATTGATCTGCTCACTGCTTCTGGCTTCGGGAACTATGCTGATTTCGCCGCTCGCTGTGGCGCAGCAACCCAAGGTCGAGGCGACGGCCAAATCTGAAACCAGTCAGGCCAAGGCCAAAGCCATGGCCGAGAAAGCCATCGCCTTCCTCAAGAGCAAGCAGGATGCCTCCGGTGGTTGGGCCATCAATCCCAATCAGCCCACATTCCCCGCGATCACCGGCCTGGTGCTGCAAGGCATGCTCATGCACGAGGGCGTGAACAGCAAAGACGCAGCTGTTGCCAAGGGTGCATCATTCATTCTGAGTAAGAAGCAACCCGACGGCGGCCTCTACGACAAAGTCCTTCCCGTCTACAACACCGCCATCTGCCTCACCGCGCTCAGCAAGGTTGATACTCCCGAAGCCCGCGCCGCCATCAAGCCCGCCCAGGAGTTTCTCAAGGGGCTGCAATACGGCGAAGGCGCGGTCGTCATCGAGGGTGCAAAGGACAGTCCGCAGCGTGTCGCCAAGACGGACCCCTTCTACGGCGGCTGGGGATACGGCAATCGCGGTCGCCCAGATCTCTCCAACACCGCCTTTGCGATCGAGGCCCTGCGCGTCAGTGGGGTTGAGTCCAATGACGCCGTGTTTCAGCGGGCGCTGGTCTTTCTGGAACGCTGCCAGATGCACCACTCTGTGAACAAGATGGATT
>CAYTYD010000115.1:0-9553 GCA_964441555.1 uncultured Phycisphaeraceae bacterium
CCCGCCGCTACGCGGCGTCCGTCATGAGCCCGGGGGTGTCAACCAGGGGTTATTCTCTTCATGTCCTACAACACCTGCATGGTGAGACCGAGGCACACTCTCAAGACTGAGCTCTCACTTCTCTCGATTCCGAACCCTTCGATGTGTGAGCTAGCCCCCTTCCGGCTCCTCACCATCTTCACTTTGCCAGGCGATCTCGGCAACTTGCTGAGGCGACAGTTTGATCTGGCGGGCTTGATCGCGAGTTAGCGTTGCACCACTCATCTGACAGTCAGTGAAATTGCAATCTTCGAACCTCGAACGCCTGAGATCAGCGCCACGCAGATCGCATCGTACAAAGCGAACTCGCTCGAAAGTGGAAGCTCGAAGATCGCTTGCACGCAAGCTGGCGTCGGAAAAATCCACTTCAGCAAAGTCGCACCAGCACAATGTGGATTCGGACAAATCTGAAAAACAGAATGATGCATCGCGTATCTCTGAATGACCAAACAATGTCCGTGGAAGAGTCATCCTCGCCAAGTCTCCTTCCACACACGTACGAAAGAAGCTGACGCCCAGCGGTTCAGGATCATCGAAACGCGGCTGGTGGTCTGGCATCGGTGGAATACTGCCGGGATCCAGCAATCCACTTCTTTGCAATTCTGCGCATGATTCCGCGTAAGAACGTCTCATGTGGCAAGTGTACAGATTCTCCGCGTTCCACCTCTTTCTGCCTCTCAACTCTGCTCATCCCTCGTCTTCCCCCTCTTATCTTCCCCCCACCACCCTCTCATACTCATCCCCCAATCGATACAAACGATTCTTCTTCGACGCATCATCCATCACCAGAAATCCCTCCCTCACCCAGTCGCGGCACAACGCACGCGTCGTCCCAGCGCTCAATCCCAACGCTTCGCTCAAATTCCTGCTTCGTACCACACGCTGCCTGCCAAACAGTTCCATGACCGCACGCTGCTTCGGATCAAGCGACCTCAGCAATCCAGAGTGATCCACTCCACCCCGCTGTGCTGCATCCTCCGCTCGCACCCGCACCGACGCAAACGATGCTCGCATCCCTGCCAGAAAATACTCCAGAAACGGCGTGATCTTCGCTTCTGCTCTGCCGCCGTAATAGTTGTGCGATGGCCCCACGCTCAGCGCGCTGTAGTACCCCTGCAAGTCACGCGCGTAGTACTCCTCCAACGCATAAATCCCTTTCAATCCATATCCAAAGCGATGCAGGATCAGCGTCGTCAGCAATCTCGCGCTTCTTCCATTCCCGTCGTAGTATGGGTGAATCGTCGCGAACTGGTAGTGCGCAATCGCCGCGATTAGCGGCAACGGCATCTGCCCTGCCTGCCGCGTCGTGCCAATCCACTCGACCAATTCCCGCATCAATCGTGGCACATCCTTCGCCTCCGGTGGCAGATACACCATCTCACCCGTGCCACTGTCCCGAATCACATTCTGTCCATCTCGATACACCGATTCACTCACCCGCCCGGTCATCACCAGCGCGTGAATCCGCTGCACCTCGATCTCAGATACTTCACGCCGCTCCCGGGCCCACTTCTCCACGTGCTCAAGTGCTGCGTAGTAATGCCGCACTTCCAATTCATCCCGCTCGCGCCCTGGAAATCTGCCGCCCAAGATTGTCTCGTGCACCTGCGCCTGCGTCAGGCGATTCCCTTCAATCTGCGTGGAGTAATGCGTTGCCCGCAGCCGCGCTGTCTCGCGCAGACCGCTCAACACCTGCACATCAACCGGCAAGACCTCAACCGCCTGACGATCACCCTCGATCGCCATCAAGGCGCCAGTCATCCCTGAGGTGATCTCAAAACGGGGATTGAACATGCGACATTATCGCAATCATGCCAACAAAAGCACATGAAAAGTACAATAAAGTGTCATGAAAAGCACATGAAACGCGCATAACCCACCCCACTCCCCTCCAAATCCAACTATAAACCCATATCAATCAACAACTTACACAAATATCCAAACAAACTCCATTCAACCTCTTGCCAAATCCTCACAATTCCCTATTCTGTACCGTATGAAATCCGCACACCTACCCATCCTCGAACCCGCCGACCGCACCCTCATCGAAACCGCCATCGCCCGCAGGTTCGATCTTCACGCCCTCCTCGATCCTTCCTCCCCACACCCAGCCCAGCATTCCTTCCTCTCCCTCGCCACATGGATCATGCAGCCCCACATTCAGGCCGCCACCGATCTCTACCTCGCCGCCATGCACCGCGCTGCCTGCTGCGCCCACGCACTCGATATCAATCAGCAGATTCAAGGCCTCAAGACCCTCTTCCTCTCCGCGCTCTCTCTCCTGAAGCACACATCCGACCTTCCTTCCGATCCCGCCCACGTCCCCAAAGCCGCGCGTGATCTCCGCACCACCATCCGCGAAGCTCGCCTCCTCTTCTCAGCACTCAAATCACTCACCAGGCCGCCGCGGCTGTCACGCTCCAAATCCCTGCGCCCAACCTCTGACACACCCCCGCTTCCTCAACACGCCGCTGATCACCACCACACACACTCATCACCAGCATCCCTCGATCATCCTGATTCCACCACCCCAAATCAGTCACTTGGCGGCACAAACCCACCCAACTCATCCATCAACAACGAACTCCATCTCCTCCATCGTGCACTCCAAGATGGTCTCGACGCGTTCGAACGCGACTTCATCACCATCAACGCGGCTCAACCACCCGATCCGCGGCTCAATAACTCAGAATCCCTACTTCAAACCGCTTCGTGAACCATGCTCACTCAACGCGTCCAACGTCCCATATCGCAACCCACTTTCACCCGGGAAATCACCCCGAAGTTGCTGCACATGCGGCCCGATATCTCTCTCATGCCAGCATTGTGGGTGGCCAAGAAAGTCAGCAAGATCAGCGAGCGTCTCAGCAACGCTCCCGGCTGGCTTATTGCCTCCTGCACTTTCGCTTCGATCGCCATCATCGCCTTCCTCGACAAAACCACCGGCCCCGACACCTCAATCGGTGTCTTCTACATCCTCCCCATCGTCGCCTCTGCCTGGGCCCTTACACGCCCCATCGCCTATGCCGTCTCCGCCATCTGCGCTGTCGCTTGGTATGGTGATTCGCAGCCCCTCTACCCCGCCGAACTCGACATCTTCAAGTTCACGTGGAACATGGTCATGCTCGGCGGCGTTTTTGCCTCCCTCCCGCTCCTCGTCCGCGCTGCCCGCATTCTCATCGATGAGCAGAAGCGCCTCGCCGCCTCCGATGCCCTCACCGGCCTCCCCAACGCCCGCGCATTCAAAGAACGCCTCGAACTCGAAATCTCGCGATCTCACCGCAACAACGTGCCCCTCACCCTCGTTTACGTCGATTGCGACAATTTCAAAACCGTCAACGACACCCTCGGCCATCGCATCGGCGATGAACTCCTTGTCTCTGTCAGTGCCGCTCTCCGTCAATCCATCCGCGCCACCGATGTCGCCGCCCGTATCGGTGGCGACGAGTTCGCCCTCCTCCTCTCCGACTGCGACCGCATCGCCGCCGATCGCGTCATCGGCGAAGTCCGGCGTGCGGTCGCCGCCATCGCTCTTCACCAGCACAAGGTCACCCTCAGCATCGGGGTGGCAACAGGCATGGGCACCACCCTGAACTTTGCCAAGTTTGTCGACCTTGCCGACGCCGCCCTCTACCAGGCCAAGAACGCCGGACGCAACCAGGTCTGTTACAACGATTTCCCCAGCCCGGCCCGCCTGGTCGCCTGATTCACTGCTGAATCCACCGCCCCCTCCCCAACGAACCCTGACTCATCGAGGCCTTCCCTCGATGCGGAGGCGTCATGAGGGCATCCATAAATCTAAACGGGTCTGGATCGCAGCACGGCCAACCCATCCGGCCCACCTTTCCCGTCCCTGCCTCGCCAAATCCCGCCCCCCACTCTTCTCTCCCATCACTTCAAGACGCCCTCATGACCGACGCCCCGGGTGTGACCCTGCTCTTCAACCCCGAAGGCCAAGTCATCTCCGCATCATCGCTCGCCACCGCAGTCTGGCCAGGCCTCCTCGAGGGCACTCGTGCACTCCCAAACTTCATCGGAACCGATCTCGCCAATGAATGGATGGAACACATCCGCAACGTGTCGCGTACTTCTCACCCCGTTGCCATCCGCGGCATTGTGCGGGGCGAATGGCTATGGCTGACCCTGAGAGCTGTGCATGTCTCTCCCGACACGGTTGGCGTCCTTGCCACTGTGCGACCACTCGTGCAGGATTCCACTCAGCACCCTCCTCTCGGCCTGCCCGGTGGCATGCAAGTGGTAAACGCTGAGCACAGCGACCTCGGCACGCTCGGCAACCTCTCACCCAAGGAAATCGAGATTCTCTCCCTCATCTCAACCGGCTTGACCACCGGTCAGATCGCCAAGTGCATGCACCGCAGTCTGAAAACCGTTGAGAACCATCGCACCTCGATCGGCCGCAAGCTCAACGCCGCATCGCTGCTTGAACTGTATCGCATAGCGCATCGCGCTGGGATGCCGGCGACCGCGCCGCTCTTTGCCGAGCGGACGCGTCAACCCTGACACCTGAGCGTTTTGACTCAGCCGCGGATCAGGCGACGCACCGCACCCTGCTTGTTCTCGATCAGCAGTTCATCTGCCTCCGACAGGAACAGGCCGTGGTCCACCACGCCGGGCACGCTATCGATCTCCGCCGCCACCGTCTCCGGGTCGCGATCCGGCATCGTCACATCAATCACCAGGTTGCCATCGTCGGTGATGTATTTCTCATTGCTCATGGTGCGCCGCACCACGCCAGACAATCCCAGGTTGCGCAGCTCTTCACGAACGAACGACAGACCAAACGCCAGAACGCAGATGGGCAGAGTGGCCTGCTGACCCAGTCGCGACACCATCTTGGAATCGCTGGCCAGATACACGCGCCGTCCCGCCGCACGCGCCACCAGACGCTGCCGTGCCACCGCGCCATGCTGGCCTTTGAGCATCCTGAACTTCTCGTCCACTTCGTCCGCGCCGTCAATCATCAGATCGACCGCCTCCAGCTTGCCAAATGCGACGATTGAGAGGCCTTGCTCGGTCGCCAGCACTTCCGTGTTCTTGCTTGTGCAGACGCACTCGATCTTCAGACCTTCGTGCCGCACCCGATCACCCAGAGCCATGATCGCGCGAGCAGCCGAGCGTCCGGTGCCCAGGCCGACAGTCATGCCGGACTCGACTTCAGAGACGGCTTCGATCGCCAAAGCGTCTGAGCCATGCTGCGCTGAGGATGTCGTCGTTTCAGCCAAAGGTGATCCCCTGTGCAAGCTTCAACCCCACGCCATAGTGAATAGTAACCGTCTGGCGACGCATATATGCCCGCCAGGAATCCGATCCGGATTCACGGCCACCGCCGGTTTCCTTCTCGCCGCCAAACGCCCCGCCGATCTCCGCACCGCTGGTGCCGATGTTGACATTGGCGATGCCGCAGTCGGAGCCAGCTGCGCTCAGGAATCGTTCAGCCGCACGCACACTGTCCGAGAAGATCGCTGATGAAAGGCCCTGATCGACGCTATTTTGCAGCGCGATCGCCTCGTCCAGTTCTTTGTAGGCAAAGACGTACAGGATCGGTGCGAAGGTCTCTTCGCGGCTGATGGGGAGGTCATTGGAAGCCGGAGCCCGGATGATCGTCGGCTCCACAAAGGTTCCACTGAGTCCGGCGGGTTTGGCGACCTTGCCACCGATCAAGACCGTCCCCCCCTGCGCTTTGGCCGTGTTGACCGCGTGTAGGTAGCCATCGACCGATCGCTGATTGATCACTGGACCGATCAGCGTGCTTGCCTGCGATGGGTCACCGATTCGTGTCGCGTTGATCGATTCATACGCAGTGACGAGTTTCTTCACCAGTGCATCGACTTGTGATTCGTGCACGATGAGGCGGCGGGTCGTGGTGCAACGCTGACCTGCGGTGCCGACTGCCGCGAAGGTGATGGCTTGGGTCGCCAAGTTCAGATCCGCAGTGGGATCGACAATCACCGCGTTGTTGCCGCCAAGTTCAAGGAGCGTTCGACCGAGACGCTGACCGACTACGCCCGCGACGCGCTTACCCATGCGGCACGAACCAGTTGCCGAGATCAGCGGCACGCGCGTGTCGGCGATCAGCGTCTCACCGACTTCGGCATCGGTGCCGATCACCAGCGGGAATAAACCGGGGTAGCCCATCTTGGTCGCGACGCGATCAGCGATGTGTTGCGTGGCGATGGCGACCAGCGGCGTCAGCAGACTGGGCTTCCACAGCGTGACGTTGCCGCAGACGGCGGCGAGGATCGAGTTCCACCCCCACACAGCGCAGGGGAAGTTGAAGGCAGTAATCACGCCGACGATGCCGAGGGGGTGCCACTGCTCCAGCATGCGGTGGTTGGGGCGCTCGCTGGGCATGGTGAGCCCGTACAACTGGCGGGAGAGGCCGACGGCAAAGTCGGCGATGTCCACCACTTCCTGCACTTCGCCCTGACCCTCGGCGATGATCTTGCCGGCTTCGAGGGTGATGAGCATGCCGAGAGGTTCTTTGAGGCGGCGGAACTCATCACCGATGGCGCGGACGACCTGGCCACGCTCGGGGGCGGTGACCAATCGCCAGGATTCATAGACCTTGACAGAGGCATCGATGGTCCGGGAATATGCCGCGGCATCATCGAGTGAGACAGCGGCCAAGGGCTTGCCAGTCGCGGGATTGTCCGAGACGACATAGCGCGAACTCTTGGCGGCATCGGCGAAGCGGGCATCGCCGGGGAGAATGATGCGCGGGTGAGTGTCGCAGCCAAGGTCTTTGAGAATCCGATCGAGCATGGACAACATTATGCGGGCAAAGCGGGTTTTCCCGTGCAGGTGACAAGCTGAAATCCACGGACTTCAACGCAGAGTCACAGAGGCGCTTAGGTCAATCAGAGGAAGACAAAGAGGAAAGAGAAAAGCCAGAAAGGGCAGAGACAGGAAGAAGAGAGGAGGATGAGAAAAGGCAATGCCGCTTAGCCGTCGATTCCGGCGGGGAGTTCGCGGAGGAAAGCGACCAGTCGTTCGCGGGTGGGTGAGAGGGCATCGCGGACATAGACGCCGCTGGTGGCGCAGCCGACGGCGAGACACTCGGCGAGATTCATGTTGAGGGTTTGGGCCAGCGCGAAACCTCCGTTAAAGTGATCGCCTGCGCCAGTGGAGAGTTTGGGATCGCGGGTGAAGGGGCCGTCGAACCATGCGGCATCGCTTGCAGTTGCGCCGCCTGCGCCCTCGCGTGGGTGAATCACGACGGTCTCGAGTTGGAGCTTTTCGCGGAGGAGTTTAGCGGCGTGCATGACAGTCTGGCCGAGCGTTGCAGAGGAATCAGCGAAGGCGGAGACGCCGACGACGTGCGCGATGCGCTCGGCCTCGGCGAGATTCAGGCCGAGGGTGACCGGTGTGAAGGTGTTGAGTTGAGCGAGTAGTTTGAGTGCCCGGTTGATATCCGTATCTGTACGTTTTGCTGGATCAGAAAGATCGATGAAGATGCGGGGGCGCGTGGTGATGGCGGGAAAGACCTCGGACATCAGGCCCTGCCAGATGGATTCGACGCCGCCAAGCATGGTCCAATTCACAATGCCAAGGAGTGAGGATGATGCGATGGAGGCACGAAGTGCATCGAGACCGACGATGGTTTTGAGCCGATCCCAAGTGACGAGCTGCACGTTGGCGGGTTTGCCGAGCATGAGTTTGCCATCGGCAAATTCGAGAGCATCGGTGTGCGCGGGTGGCGCGACGGGGATGACGGCCTGACAGCGATTCTTGAGTTCGGTATAGAGAGGATGGAGCGTGACGGGATCGTCGTAGCGGCCGACCGCGCCGATGAAGGTGACATGCGCGCCCAGCCGCGCGAGGGCGCCGGCCATGAGGGGGCCATTGCCGCCAAAACGCTCTTCGTGGACGACGAGTTCGATGTTGGTGCTTTTGCCCGCGGCAGAGCCGACGCGAGCGGCAAATTGCTCTATGGTGGCGATGGAGGTGTAGCCATTGTGCGACATGTCGTGGCGCGTGTCGACGACGCGGATGATCTCATCGATGAAGCCATCGAATCCGACAAGGGCGGTGGGCTGCGGCGCGGCCGCGAGTGCAGTGGCGGCGGAGAGGGCGATGTCGGAGCGGGTGGGAGACATGGGAGGGGAGGGTATGGAGAGAGTGGCAGCGATAAGACAATCACACTCAGATCAGCACTGTCGACCGATACAGCGGAGGCCTTTCATGACCCGAAGCATTTGCATTCCACAACGATCCAATAATGCTGGCATGGGACAACGCAAACGACATCACTTAGTTGCGAGATTCCTCCTTAGAAGATTTGCCGCAAAGCTAGAGGGCGACAAGTCGTTCGTCTGGCGGCTTGGCAAGAACACAGTACCCAAGCTTCTCAGCACGAAGGATGCCGCAGTCCAGTCCAACTTCTATGGAGTTGAAGACGAAGGATTGGAAGCGGCACTGTCAGATGCTGAGGGTCGTTGGGCTAGCACACTTCGCCGAATCGATGCGGGTGAGCCATTGGAACCGATGGCAGCTGAACTGTGGTACATGGTCTACTTGATGGCTTACCGCACAAGCCCGATCCGCTCAGCATTTCAGGCCACGGGCGAGCGGTTCATCGACCATGTGCATCGCAATGCCGATGACCCCTACTTCAAGAGTGGCATCCGCACGCAATTCGAGGAAGAATTTGAAGATATGCTCCGGAAGACGCTTTACGAATTGCCAAGTGAAGTTCGATCACTTTTTTGGAACAATAGAGAAGTTTTGAAGAAAAAGATCGCTGGCGACTTGGAGAGCATGGATGTGGGCTCACTCCTGCGCAACCTTATGGTTGGCGTTAAACAAAGCGAGTCATTTCAATCCGCCGCCAAACGAGGTCACAACACAGCACTTACTAAGCTAATCGAGAAAGGCGAAGGACCAGCCATCGTTAGACCAATCGCTTGGCGACTTCTCCATGATCCCACCGCCTCAGTCATCCTTGGTGACTGTCCTGTCATAGCCATCGGGGAGCCGTCTGGCGCGACAGGAGCACCATGGAAGTTCGGAAAGGACTGCCGGGCGTACTACATGCCAATCTCGCCGACCACGATTCTGGTAGGGCTCCGCTACGAACAGGACTCTCTTTTGTCGGTAGATGAAGTCAATGTTGCCAGCGCCACGCTGAGTGAAGCAGCAATCTTTGCAGCGGCGGACAATGAGGATACTCGCAAATGGAGCAATGTCGTTGGATCTCGATGGATGCCGCATGATGAAACTGAGCTCAGCAGGATGATGTATGGAGCCATCAGAGACTTCGGCACAAAAGGCAACACAGGCAAGAGTGGGTAGAGGAAGAGACGACTTCCACGGGTTGCGCGATGCTGTGCATCGCTTCACTCGTGGCTACACCCCGGCGGCGCGCAGGGCCGCGAAGGCAGAGCGCAGATGGAATGATTTGACCCTTGCAGGGTCGGTGTGGTGGGTGTGGATCTGTTACAGGGGCGATGCCCCTGCCTATTTCATGGCAGCCCGGTGGGCTGAATGGCAGAGG
>CAYTYD010000116.1:0-9513 GCA_964441555.1 uncultured Phycisphaeraceae bacterium
TGACGTGCCGATGGGTTCCGTCCCAAAGCCAAACACGGACAAAGTGCCGCGAATGGCGGTGGATACAACGCGCGGGGTGCCACTCGTGCCCGACCGGACACGAACGACATCCAAACCGAATGAACAGCTAGGGTAGCGTGGAATCGGTCGACTTGCATGCGCCAAAGTGGATCACACATCCTCTTTACACTTGGCTTTGCCACTTCTGGAATCTGACATGCCCAAACGAGTGCTCATCACGGCTGGCCCGACCCATGAACCCATCGATTCGGTGCGATTTTTGGGTAACCGCTCGTCGGGAAGGATGGGGCTGGCCTTGGCGAGCGCATGTCAGATGGCCGGATACCAGACCACCTTGCTACTGGGTCCGGTTTGTGCGCCCCCCCCGCCATCGCCCATCATGACGCATCGCTTTCGCACCTGTGAGGACCTGCGGGCTCTGCTGAACACTCATGCAGCACACGCCGACCTAGTTCTCATGGCTGCGGCGGTGGCGGACTATCGCCCAAAGCCGCTGGCAGCGCTCTCCGGCGGCAAGTTCCGCCGCACATCAGAGCAAGTGTCTTTGGAATTGGAACCAACGCCCGATCTGATCGCCGAAGTTGCGACGACGCGTCGTGCAGGTCAAGTGATCGTCGGATTTGCCCTTGAGCCGCGAAAAGAGATGATCACCTCTGCCCAAGCCAAAATCAAACGCAAGGGGCTGGATGCCTGCATCGCTAATCCGCTGGAAACGATGGATAGTCCGGTGATCGATGGGACGTTGGTGCTGAAGGATGGGCGAACGATTTCGGCACCGTGCACAATGCTCAAAGAGGACTTTGCCATCTGGGTGCTGGGCGAATTGCAGGGCCTACTCAAAGCGAGTTGACTTCCTCAGCTCGCGCATAACACCGTATTGTTCGCGGAATGACTCAAAGTTCACATCGGCCGATCGCGTTGCTGCTCGTCGTGATGACCGTCGCGATGCTTTTCTGGTCGGGCATTTCACCCAAAGAACGCGGCACGTGGGCACTCGAGACATTTCCGGTCATGCTCGGATTGCCGCTGGCGCTGGCGACTTCCAAGAAGTTCCCGCTTTCGACACTCTTGTGCGTGCTCTTGGCTCTGCATGCTGCGATTTTGTGCTTGGGAGGCAAATACACCTATGCCGAGGTGCCGCTGGGATTTTGGGCCCAGGAGGTATTTGGCCTGTCGCGAAACCACTACGACCGCTTGGGCCACTTCGCGCAGGGTTTTGTCCCGGCGATTCTCACACGTGAGATTCTCATGCGCTGCTCACCTCTCACGCATTCACGGTGGCTCGCCTTCCTCACCGTGAGTGTGTGCCTGGCTTTCAGCGCGTTATACGAACTCTTTGAGTGGGCGGCAGCAGCGCTATGGCACGAGGGCGCCTCGGCGTTCCTTGGAACGCAGGGTGATCCGTGGGATACACAGGCAGACATGATGTGGTGCCTGGTCGGCGCGGTGACAGCTCTGGTGCTGCTATCAAGCTGGCACCGGGCACAAATGTTGCGCACGCGTGTGATTCAGCAACCGCTGGCAAAGACCTGAACAAAATCGAGATAATCAAAGAGATCGATCACTTCATCACTGTTGAAATCGGCCGCCGGCTCATTTCCTGCAAAGGCCGAGACAAAATCCAGATAGTCAAAAAAATCAGTGACGGAATCGCAGTTGAAATCCGCTCGGCACCTCTGCCAGATGGCTGCTGTGCCATTTCCAACGGCGACGATTGCTCCATCCCACTCAGCGATTCCGGTGATTGGAGTCGTTAACCCCGGAAATCCGGTAACGCGATCGGGCATGGCAGACCATGTCGCCGCCCCGCTTGCCATGCGTGCGATGTACTGGGCAGGGGTATTGCCAGCGACAATGAAAGGGCCGCCGATGAAACACTCATCTCCGCGCGTGGCGATGGAGTAAACCGGGCTGGTGATCTGCTGACCGAGCAATGACCAAGAAGTCCCGTTGAATTGCTGCACACTTCCAAAAACCTGCCCCGACATGGCGAAGCCAGCGACAACGAGGTTTCCACGAAAGCTGGTCATGGCCTGCAACTGACCATTCGGAGATGCGGGAACCGCCTGCCAGACGCTGCCATCCCACGATGCAACGCTCTGCGAAAACACGCCGCCATACTGACCTGGCAACCCCCCCACGTACAACTTCCCGTCATGCACACACAACGCTCGCACCGTGGCCGTCGTTTGCGTATTGGTCAACGCTGAAAACGTTGTTCCGTCAAACCGGGCGATGCGTGGGATGAATTGTGTTCCCAATGCAGAAAAATTACCTGCGACAATCAACTCACCGTTATACACCGCCAGAGCGTTGATCTGGCCGGAGATGTTTCCCACTCCCTCCCATGTCGATCCGGTCCAGCGCGCCAGCGCACTGCCGGGACCGTTGCTATTGAGAAATCCTTCGCCACCAGCGTACAGCGATCCTTGATAGGTGATCATGGCGATCACCGAAGAACGAAGTCCTGGAAGTGCCGTCACGGCCTCGCCATCGCTCGACGCGGCACCCGAGGCCGGTTGTCCAATCGGGCCATATGAGCCGCCACCCAGCGCAATTTGAGCCGGAATTCCTCCCGGACCATCAAAGTCGTACGACGCGACGCAGCGTCCAGACAATTGTGGCCAAGGCGGGTTCGTCACTGGCGCTCGCAGGTAGGTCCACCCCTCCTGACATTGCGCGGAAGTAGCGGAGGCAATCAGCATACACGTCACGAGGCCAGGAATGTGATCGGCAAGTCGATTCATGACCCCAAGATAACCGAGCGCCTCTTGATGAATCAACCCATTTCAGATTGCCGCCTGTCCAAAGTGTCTGACTTGTTGATTCCCTAACCTTGTGGTTCATGGCACCAAAGCCCTTTCAACCACGCAGATCAAAGTCCGAGAACGCTTCAGGCGAATCCAGAGGCCGTCCACCCCGGCGACCTCGGCCCGATCGCCAAGGTCCCCTTCGCATCATCTATGAAGATGATCAGTTGCTTGTCGTGGATAAGCCCGCCGGGTTGCTGACTGCCGATGCTACTGGCTCAGGCCTTGAAGATCTCTTCGGACTCATCAAAGACCACGTGCGTCAGGTCGCCAAACGTCGCGGCACACGAGTCTGGATCATCCATCGCCTAGATCGCGAGGCCTCGGGCCTCCTCGTCTTTGCCAAGACCGAAGAGGCCTTCACTCACCTGAAGGAACAGTTCCGTTCGAAAAAGGCCCATCGCATTTATCTTGCCGTGTGTCGAGGTGAATTCGCACCTGCCACCCCCACTTCCACCTCCGATCGCAACACGATGCCCATGGGCACCATTCAATCGATGCTGTTGGAGCGACCCGACACCACGGTGGAGTCTCTCCCGCTGGGAGCCACGGGTGGTCGGCGGACAGCAAAGGATGACCGACGCCCGATGCCGGGCAAGCAAGCACGCGATATGGCCGCCGCAGAGCCCAAGCTCGCGATCACGCACTATCGCGTGGTGGCGACAGGGCGAGGTCGGTCGCTGGTGCAGGTTCGATTGGAAACCGGGCGCAAACACCAGATCCGCGTGCACATGGCCTCGCTGGGTCACGGCCTGGTTGGTGATCACAAGTACGGCATTGATCCGACCGCGCCCAAGGAGCACGAAGATCAGCGCCTCTGCCTGCACGGGCACGAACTCGCGTTTGTTCATCCCGGCACAGGCCAGACCAAGCGTTTTTTCAGCCCCGCACCCAGCCATTTCTACGAACTCTGTGGCGCCAAACCCCCGGCCAATGCGAAGCATGATGACTTCGCACTCCCTGCTACGTCACCAATCGCGACAGCTTCGCCTGCGGGACCTCGATCAGATTGGAATCACGTTGCGGATTGGTATGACGACTTGATCGAGGATCGGGTCAGCGATCACCACGAGCAGATTTTGATACCTGGCGCGTTGCGATTGATGCAGATCTCGCCAGGCCAGCGCGTGCTGGATGTGGCTTGCGGACAAGGCGCCTTCTGCCGCCGCCTTGCGGAGATGGGTGTGCACGCCGTAGGCGTGGATGCCGCGCCGCGGCTGATCGAATTTGCCCGTCAAGCTGCAAGCAAAGCGGGCTTCGCACATCCGCCAGAATTCCATACGGGCGATGCCCGAACGCTGGGCGATGCGGACCTCGGTCACTTTGATCACGTCTCGTGCATCATGGCCGTAATGAATATTGAGCCATTCGCACCGGTGTGCGAAGGGGTTTGCCACGCGTTGAAAGCGGGTGGCACATTTGTGGCCATTCTGCTTCACCCGGCCTTCCGGCAACCCGGGTTCACCAGTTGGGGGTGGGAAAATACGCGCGACGCACATGTGCAATATCGCCGCGTAGATCGATACTTGGGACCTTCGCAACAGCAGATCGTGATGAATCCTGGAGCGGTTGCCAGCGGCAAACCACCGGTGACCACCTTGACGTTTCATCGCCCGATACAGCACTACGTCGCAGCGCTCGCCGCGGCGGGCTTGGTGGTGGACGCCTTAGAAGAATGGCCGAGCAATCGCAGCAGCGAACCGGGCCCGCGCGCGGACGCTGAAAATATGGCACGCAAAGAAATCCCCATGTTTCTGGCGATCCGCGCTCGAAAGCCCAAGGAACCGCTTTTCTAGGACCATTCCAGCACTGGTTGTCAAGATTGCAAAAAGTTAGATCGCGGCGGAAACTCCCGCTCGACTTGCGCCGCATGTCATGTACTGTTGAGCTTCGGTCCGTTCCGCCCCTTGTTTTGTGTGTGCATGCCAAGGGTGGACCGAATGCGCCGGTTGGGGCCTCAGTTCCGCGATGCCCCCTCTGGTTGTGTCTTCTGATTGTGTGCAGAGAGAGGGAGAGAAGAGTCATGTCCAAGCAGTTCGTCGCGTCCGCCGCCATCATCGGCGCGGTTGTCGTCATCAGCACCGCTTCCGCGTCGTCGCCCTTGAATCAGTGGAGCGTGATTGTTCAGAACGATCTGACTTCCAGCTCCGAAGTGGAGGGTCGCGCGGCAGTCGGCCGTGACCTTTTCGGCTCAGCTTCCAACTACGGCACCAAGCTGCTTCCCGCCTCCAACTACCTCGGCACCGATGTACTGGTGGTGGGTCGCAATATCCAGGTTTCCAATGTCAACATGTCTGCGGGCAATATTCGCCTTGGCGGCACTCGCAGCGGCAATGCCAACTTCAACGGTGGCGGACTCCAGGTAAATGATGCTGGCGCTTCCGGCACGGTGGCAAACTTGTTTGCCCAGACCCTGACCGCTTCGTCGTTTCTGGCGGGTCAGAGCCCCACCAACAGCGTGAGCATTCCCAATGGCCAGCCCGGCCCGGTGAATTTCAACGCGGTCGCCAACGGCAATGGTGTGGCCTTCTTCTCGGTCTCCGGTTCCATCTTCTCCAATCAGAACGTCCAACAGATGGACCTGAACTTCAACGGCGCCACCAGCGTCATCATCAACGTCAGCGGCACCACCATCAATTTCACCCAAGGCAACATGGTCGGCAACCTCGCCAACGAGGCCAACGGCTCCAAGATCCTGTGGAATTTCTACGAGGCGACCTCGGTGTTCTTGGATCGCCGCGTCGTCGGCGCGGTGCTCGCTCCCTTGGCTCACCTGCGCAACACCACCGTCATCGCTGGCTCAGTGGCTGCCAAATCATTCCAGCAAGATGGCGAAGTGCACCTTCCCGCGTACAACGGCTTCATCCCCACCCCCGGTTCGGCTGGCCTTCTTGCTGCTGGTGGCCTGTTCGCCATCCGCCGCAAGCGCTGATCCTGACCCGGTCAATCCAAAAACACGACAGGCCGCTCGAAGATTCGGGCGGCCTGTTTGCACATGTCTGACAGCGGATAGAGCCCGCCGATAAAGCCCAGGGTCGGATTCGAACCGACGAATAACGGATTTGCAATCCGTCCCATTAGACCACTCTGGCACCTGGGCAGATGTGGGAGCGAACGGTAGTAAGCCAAGGGGAGCCAAGCAAACCGACCCCTTTACGTCCTGGACGTGACCTGACACGCAACTTTCCCGTCGCGCAAGACCGATATTCTCTACATCATGCCAAGGTATCCAAGCGTTCGGGCTCGCTCAGTTGCCGCATCAGGGTTGCTCTTCAGCACCACCCTGCTCATGCAGGATGCGGCCTGTGGATTGACACTCACTCAACCCGCATCCCGCGAAGTCGATCTCGCGCCTGTCGGCGGAGCATCAGCAACCACTGCTCCAAAACCAATTATCTCTGAAGGCGCCATCGTCACCATGCTCCCCGGCACGCTGATCTGGGATGCCAAAGGCGGACTGATCTTCCGCCCGGATTCCACCCGAGAGTCGGGCACCAGTGCTTTCACGCAATCCGCCTCGCTGCTTCCATGCGCGGCACTCGCCAGGTTTGAATCCATGCTGGGCGTTGGCGTTTCTGAAGCGGCGACGAACGCCACGGCGGCGTCTCCACCAAACTCCGCTCGATCATCCAAGGACGGAAACCCGGTTCCGGAGAATCCGTTAACCAGGGAGTTAGGCCGCTACTACATCAATGGTCAGGTCTTTGCCTTTCACGGGCGGCCGTACATCATGCTCTCCGTTCCGCCGACGACCACACCTGCCGAGCCAGCTGCCGCACCCAAACCCGCAACTCCGGAACCCAATTCCACCGCTTCCGGAGTCACACCCTCCGCAACGCCGACCGCTGCGTCTCCCCTTTCTGAAAGCACCGATGTTCAATCACTGATCACGGAGCTGGAAACGCGCCGCACGACAGCTCGGGCCTTGGAGACCGCCGCGACTCTTGCCCAAGCCAAAGGTGAAACCAGCACCGCGTCCGGCGGCGCAACTCCCTCATCACCAACCGGTGCAACCGCCGCGAATCGCCCCGATGGCCAGCACATCAACGGTCGTCAGGGACGCGTGGTGCGGCACGATGCTTGGCTGATCTTCACGCCCGACAGTGGCACCTCATCACCTTCTGATCCTCCCCTCGTCCTGCTTCCATCCGCGCAGATGGAACGCCTCGAAGGACTGGTCTTTCGTTACGGCGATGCCGCCAGATATCGCATCAGCGGCAAGCTGGTGTCCTACAACGGCCGCCAGTTTCTTCTCCCGACTCTGGCTCAAGTGATGCCGCCGAGCGATCTTTCGCCCGCCCAGTAATTGCGCTTAGTCCCCGCTCAACCCGCCGAAGGTGCTCTCAACAGCGTCGCCACCGCAGTGTGGCCGTGCAAAAAGTTGCTGCGACCTACTGGCCCGAATTCTCCGGCACCGAAAAAACCAGCCAGCGGCACAGGTCCAGGTTGTGTATCGATCGCATGACCGATCTTCGCTCGAGTCTCTCCCGGCTCCATCGGTTGAAACGCTCGTGAGACCGCCGCTGCATCCGAGTTGGGCTTTCCAAACAGCCGCTGGCCCCTGCCATTGCACGAAACCAGCAGACATCCGGCTGGCGCGCTGTGCAGTTGCTGCGCATCCATCAGCATTTCCAGATCCTCCCGCGCCGTCTGCCCATCGCGAATATGCAGCCGAATCGTCTGTCCCACCCGCATCAGATCGCCTACCGCCACAGAACCGGAGTGCTCATCCACTCCCACGATGCCGCGAATCAGGTAGTCGCCCCTGCCAAATTGCTGCTTGTATTCGTCAATCACGCGCCCGACAAACAACCCTTGCTTCATCTGCTCGCGTTGCGACTCACTCAATGATTCAACGATCTCGCGAATTACTTCGAATACCGATCGGCCACCGACCTCGAAGACCAGGTTCTTTTTGCATTTGGTAATGACCATGTTCGGCCCGATCGGCGCACATCCCTGGCTGACCACCGTGTCGAATTGAATGTTGCCATGCAACGCCACGCCCACCAATCCGGATGGACGCACCGCGTCCCCCGCCGCCGCAAGGAGCACATTCGACCCCGGGTCCGCCGCTGCCGAAGCCATCCCGCCCACCAGCGCACGTCCATCCAGGAATCGATTGAGCATGGGAAAAAGCTTGATCACCGGAGTCGTGAATGGATCCGCCAGCATGATCGCGCCGCGCAGCGTGTCACGTGGACCAAAGAGCTTCTCCGCCTGTCCCGCGATCCCCTCGGCAGATTCCTCTGCATTCAGCGGCACTTCATCGCTGCTGAATGGATGAACCCTGATCCCCTCGCCGCTGATCGCCATCACCGAAATTCCGGGCGATCCCTCCAGTTCAAACGCACCACCAATCACCGCCTCAGCACTGCAACCCAGCACGCACGAGGTGTTCAATGCCACCCGCGCGTGCCGCGCAAGCGGCTCTGCCTCATGGACGTGATGCTTGGAGAGAAACACCAATGCACACACCACCGGCGCACCACCAAGCCCAAGCATCACCTGAGTGCACGCCTGATCAATCGCATCCACCGCATCAGGCAAAGTGGATAACCCCGCTGCGCAACGCAGGGGCACACCACCTCCATACCGGGGCTCATCGCTCAATCGCGCCTCAGGCACATCTCTCATGGGCACGCCGCTCCATGCCGATCGCACTCGCGGCGAGCCTACTTCTGCGGATCCAGCACCTTCACGGGTTCAAATCCGTCAGAGGCTGGCTTGGCAGGCGCCTCGACCGGAGCCGACTCCGGCGCTTTGGCGGGCACGGCAACCGGCGCTCCCGCGGCAGGGCCGCTCGTCACCGAAGTCGTCGTCACGGTCGTTGTCGTCGTGGTCGGAGTGGTCACCACTTCCAACTTCGTGCCACCCGTCGAAGGACGCAGCGCATCCACACGCACCGGCTTGACGATGTTCAACTGCAGCACCGGATCAACCGAGGCCTCGCCGATCACACCGACAATCAGACCAACCTTGTCCTTGACGTTCAGATCACCCTCGGGCTTCAAATACCCAAGTGTGCGCTGTCCCACCGCTCCCACCGACTGAATGCGATACATCAGTGGCAGGTTGTTGCCGTCATACACGGTGCTCGGCATCAGCATGCCGATGATCGTGTACACGCGTGTCCGCTCAACATCAGACACGGCAATCTGAATATTCCGCGTGCGTTCATCAACTTGGCGAGTAATCTCCGCAAGCTTCGTGGCATTGTCCTGCAAATCGCGCTGAACCTTGAGGAAATCAATACGCTGCTGCAATTGCGGGCGACGGCGGCTGTCGACCGGCAGATCCAGAAGTGCATTCTGATACTCAGTCAGCAGCGGAGTGATCTCCGCCTCTCCCACCGGCTGCGTCCGCACCGCACGGAACGCGGCTTCCAGGTTGTCGTGACGCTCCTGCACCGGATCGCGCTTGGGCCGGACGTTCTCAGTCACCACCAGCTTGGTCGTCGCGGTGGATGTCGACGTCGAAGCCTCAGTCGTCGTCTTGCCGGCGTCGCCAGTCACAGCTGTCGCAGGCGTGGCGGCAGTCGAGAACGGAACGCTCGCCCCACCACCAGTCTTGGCCGTGTTCGAAGTTGTCGGCATCGCGCCGATCTTGATTTCTGATCCATCCTGCTTGCGCACGTTCTTCACATTCACAAACGCCCGGGCGGTGCTCGGCGCATCCACCT
>CAYTYD010000117.1:0-9484 GCA_964441555.1 uncultured Phycisphaeraceae bacterium
CGAATTGATCAGGATGCCAGTTCGCACTCATTGATCCTGTCGATGAGGCGGCGGAGCGTACCGAACTTGTTGCGAATGGTGGGAAAGACCAGACGGGGAAGCTCGCGATGATCCGTCTCGCCTTCGAGAGCGGATTGCATCTCCATTTTGCCCCCGGTGCGAACCAGCATTCCGAACTCGGAATTCAGGCGATCGACATCGGCTGGAGAAAGAGTGCCGCGGAGGCGGATGACAAAGTCATCCTTGACGTAGCGGGAAGAGTGGTAGTTTCGATAGAAGCGTGCGACATGCTGTGCCGCATCTGCGGGATCTTTGGCGATGTAGTAAAGACCAAGATCCTCGGAGCTGATGAACTTCTTTTCGAGAAGATCGCGTTTGACCCAATCGTGCCAATTGGGCCAGTAATCGCCGCCAGCGCCCTCGCAGCAGACGATGGGGACGGGCGAAGTCTTGCCGGTCTGCACAAGCGTGAGCGCTTCAAACGCTTCATCCATGGTGCCAAAGCCACCGGGGAAGAGCACGACGGCCTCGCTCTGGCTGAGGAACATCAGCTTGCGGGTGAAGAAGTAACGGAAGTTGATGAGCTTCTCATCACCGGCGATGACGTCGTTGGCGTTGGTCTCAAAGGGGAGGCGAATGGCAACACCAAAGCTTGCCGCCTTTCCGGGGCCAACGTGACCGGCCTTCATGATTCCAAGACCTGCGCCGGTGATGACCATCCAACCCAGTTGGGCCATGAGGCGACCGAACTCCACACAAGCGATGTAGTCGGGATGATCTTCGGGAGTGCGTGCCGAGCCGAAGATGGTGACCTTGTGGGCATCGGCATAGCGGCCAAAGACGCGATAGGCGTAGCGCAGCTCTTTGAGTGCTGCGCTCATCAATTTCACTTCGCCGGTATCGCGCCCATCGGAGAGGAGTTTGAGACTGGTCTGCACGAGCTCGCGCACCAGCCGTGTGTCAAAATCGCCGCCACGACCGGTGACTTTCTTGATCAGGGCATCAATCTCAGATACAACCGCAGGATCATCAGCCCGTGTCGGAGGGCCGGAAGGGATCGGGGACACAACCTTGGCTTCATCTATATTCATGTTCTGGAGATTGTTGCAGGGTGAAGGGCCGGGAGCGAACCCCACACAAATTCTTGATCTGAGTCAATCCTGATCGCGATCGCGGCGGGCATCGGCCTCCTGCCGCAGGCGCTCCAGAATCTGATCACCCGATCCGGACATATTGCCGACAGCCCGACCGGCAAAGGGAACGGGAACGACTTCGAACTTGGGATTGTCGGCGGTGCCGCGAACGCGTGTTGTGATCAATTGATCACGGACCATCTCAATCACTTTGCTGATGACGGGAATGCGTCGCGCAGAGCGTGAATCGAATCGCAGATCGAGGGACATCTCGGGGAGCGTCATGGTGCCATAGCCGACGATGGATACGCTGCGACTGGCGACACTGAGCTCCTCGAAATTGACGACCGGGCCAGCGAGAAACCAATTCGCACGGGCGAGATCGAGGGGTTCATCGGACGGGAACTGCAGGTTGGAAATGCGGATCAACTGCATCAGACCGGAAGAGGGGAGGATGCGTCCGCCGCCGACGGTCATTGTGCCACGACCGGAGCGCGATTTGGGATCTCCAACGATGCCACGGATGGCGGCATCTCCGTCGAGGATGCCGCGTGAGGCGTCGGCCACTGCAACCGCCGTTGAGGTTTCCGTGGCATTGGTTGTGTTCACGGATGGTGCCTTGCCATCCACTTTCAGATCGGCGAGCACTGGAGCGAAGCTCACCCCGCCAGCTTGAAGATTGCACTCAAAGTTGCGTGTTGGTTTGGATACGTCGGCACCGGGCGCGGCGACAATGGAAGCGGAACCCGCAATGCGGCCGCCGTGACATAGTGCCGCGATTTGAGGAATAAGCACATCGCCATCCGCCGCGCCGTTGCGGGCCTGAAGATTCAGGTCGGTCACCGCGACCTTTGCTGCAGTGGCCTTGGAGATATTGGCATCGACAGACCAGGTTGCTTGCTGATCAAATCGCGGACGATCGGCCGCGAATGCGAGCGACCCGGTTGCGCCTTTGAGCCAGACACCGACATCGGCCTGCGCTCCTGAGAATGAAAGCGTGCCGGCGGTCTGAAGAACTTGTTGATCAGGAGTCTGTCCAGCGGTGTACTCAAGACGAGTTGAATCCAATGAGAACGTGGCCTCGGGCTCAAGAGATATTGAAAGATCTGTCAGCACGTCGCGGATGACTTCGGGAAGAACAGCACGCAGATCGTCGGGGAGTGCGCCGTCTTTGGTGCCTGTGCCGGAAGCAGAGAGCGTGGTTTCAAATCGGGGCACTCCGGGCAGATGATTGAAGATCACCTTGCCATTCACAAGACCTTGCCATGTGGAGCCGGATGCGCCGAGAGACTTGAACTGGCCACCTTCGGTGTTGAACGCGAACGTGCCGCGAGCATCCTTTAGTGAAACGCGTGTGCTCGCCTTGAATGGAGAGTTGATGGTGATTTCGCGCGGCATCACAGAACCAGTTATGGACAAAGGATCAGTGAGAGGACGGGCAAAGTCGACGTTGAGTTCCAGATCAAAGACCCCGGCAGGGTCATATGTGTTGATGAGACCACCAAGTGCATCAGTATGCGCATTGGCGATGGCGCGCAATGTGGAAGACTCGAACTGAAGTCGGTAGCCCTTGAAAGCAAATGTGCCGGACATTGGCACTCCTTTGCCTTGCGCTCCGTCGCTGACGACAAAGTCTGCATTCAGGGAAAAACCGCCGGAAGGTGCCTTCGTGGGATCACCAGCGAGCAGCGGCCCCTCCATGCCGACGAGTTGGATGCGCGTTCCCGGCTGGGATGCCGACTGCGAGATCTCAATCGACCCCAGCGGCCTTTCTGACAACAGCCGCTGCCCTTTTTCCAAGATCGAGAGAGACCAGAAGTCCGATGCCACGACCTCCATTTTGTGCACGGATTGGTTGGCAGCGCCGAGGGAATCGATGGCCACATTTGCAGACAGATTTGCGATTCCTGCGGGCTCACGCTCGTTCCGCTGTTGACGGACCGCCGACGCGGCATCGGGCGAGAAGACTTCTAATGGAGTTTCCAGCAGCGTCGAAAGGTTGATGGCTTGGGCTGAGGCAGAAATGAGTGATCGCGAGGAAGCACCTGGCTCGACACGCTGGGGCAGGACCACACGCACCTTGGCACTCTTGGACATCTCGTGCCCGGCCGCAGAATCGAGAGCCCCGCCGATTGCCAGATCAACTTCGCGGTCACTGGCGTTCAATATGGCCCAGCCGTTGCGCACATGGACCATCTCAGCAGAAGGAGTGCCGGGCTTCGCCGGAGCAGCGGCGAAACCGTCGGCACGAACTGTGACGGCGATATCGCCGGGAAGGGCACCGGCTGATGTATCTGCCGACACCTGCACCGTGGCATCGACCTTTCCAGAGAGGTGCGACTGGTTGACCAGAGTTGAGATGCGTGCGCGGCCCTGTTCATTGTGCCGAGTCGCGGCCATGACGATGGCCTGGCGTGCCAGATCATCCATCGGAACGCCCTTGGCCTGAATTGTGACATTGGGTGTGACATCACCGCCCCGACGCAGCTCGGCGAGATCGACACTGGCATGCAGCGTGGCCTGACCGCCAGTGATGGGGCGCAGATCATCGCACTCTACGGTTGCCGCGTCGTCACCGATCAACAATTTCAATCCATGCGCGACGGCCGGCAACGGGAACGGCGCTGCAACCAGACCCGCCTTGGGTATGTTCACACGGATGTCCTGATGCCAATCGCCCTCGTCACCGAGGTCGCGAGTCAAGCGGATGGTGATGTCGCAGATGCCGCGAAACGGGAAGGGCTCGGGCCCCTGATCAACAGGAAGCAGTCCTAACGCTCGAATTCGCGCATGATCTTCGCGGGAGAACATCCGCTGCACAGCGAGCCGCTCACCGGGTTTCATGGCCTTTTCCAGCGTCTCATCGATCGGCACGTTCTTGGTGACGATATCGAGTTTCACCTCTGCACCATCAGTGAGGGGAGAAATGGTCCCTCTGGCAAAAATCGTCGCGCCGCTTGGTGCTGTGCCGCGCAGAGATTCAATCTCGATGGCGTCTTCGGTAAAGTTCAGAATGGCATCAATGGAGCGGAATTCATATGGAAACTTGTGAAACGCAGCGACACCATTCTCGATCTTCAATTGTCCCTTCGTTTTGATCTCGCCAGGTCCCGCGGCAGTCTTTGGCCCGCGCGTGATCGTCGCGATGGTCGTCGTCAATCCCGTGGGGTTTCCAAAATCGCGAAGGCGTTCCTTCACTGTTTCATTCAGAAAGCGACGCAACGGAGGATTCTTGCTGAGCTCGTATCCCTTGCTGGTCAGAGTGAGTGTGAAGGGACCATCCGGATCCGTTGAATTCGTGGTCAGCTCAGCGGTATAGGGAACATCCTCAATCTGACCCGAAATCTTCGCATTGAGACCGTCAGCAGCAAGCTCGATCGTGCCGCTGGTCCGCGTCATGCGCAGTCTTTCGGCCCCCGCGGCAGCGGGAAGCGTTCCACCAGAAGCGTTCGCAGTCACAGGCAGGGTCACAGCGACATCCTGCAGATCAAGACTGGCGGTGGGAATGCCCTTGAAGTCATAACGTAATGTGGCGCGATTCACACGCCCGGCAAGCTGCAGATCTGCCACCTGAGTCCGCAAGGGCCCCGGAAGAACGCGAGAGGGCCATGCATCCAGCGAGAATCCTGTGAGATCAAGGGCCAGCGACTGATCGGTGAGCGTGCCGCGGAGATCGAGCGTGGGCAACTCCGCCGGAGCATCATGGGCGCGGACTTCATGAAACTGGATGGCAAATCCGCGACTCGGTGATTCGATCGGCTCGATAGTTCCATCCACATCCACGCGCCGCAACAGCGTGAACGAACTCTGATCATGCTCACCCAGCAGCACCGCCCCACCACTCACGATGATCGTGGGAATCTCGCCGATCTCAGGAGGACCGGCTTGCAGCGTGCTACTCGTCGATGCACTGGCACCGGATATCGCCGCGAGATTGAGCTTTCCAGTTGAAAGTGATTGGCTGACGCGCACCGTGGGCTCGACCAGCACCAGTTCGCTGAGACGAATTCGCCCCCTGGCTAGCAAAGACAGTTTCAATCGCCCGGTGGCTTGCTTGGCCTCGGCCAGCACCGAAGCAGGGCCACTGGTTCCTTCTTCGGGCAGCGTGAAGCGCAGCCGTTCAAAGGCCACTACTCCATTCAAACCAATCGATACGCCGTCCGCCGAAACTCCCACTCCCAGCAATCTTGCCAGCGGCGGCAAGATCAACCGTGGCGTCAAAGGACTCTGGGCAAACAAAAACCAAGCCACGCACAACGTGACCAGTATTCCCAGGCACCAATGGCGAATTTTGCGAGCTCGAACACGGCGGCGCTGCGCAATCGAGGTTTGTGAGGTTTCGCCACCGGCGGACATGCGTCAGATCGTATGGACCATCCACAGCGCAGGCGTCAGGATCGCCAGCCGCTGACACTTGCGACGCACACTCAAATTTCAATACGAAATGGCGGCGCACCTCTTGCTGCAATCACATGAAGTAGTGCCGCGGCAGCGAGCTACTTACCTTTCAGTGGGACGCGGAGATTCCGGAATCGCACAATTTGGAAAGCCGATTTTCCAATTCTGAGCCACTTCGTCACACGCATCAAAGTACTTCCGGGCCGCCTCACTCGACCCTGCGGCGGGAAGTTCGTAGATCGCGGAACTCCAACTTCCAGAGGACTGCTTGGTCGCAACGAAGTACTTTGCCGCGCCGGTATTTGGAATCGTCTCGTACGAACCGGCCGCCTGAGGATCTGTGCCAGGCGCGAATGTCCAAGCGTGCACCGGCCCGCCGCCGTGTCGATAAACAAAGACCCTGGATTCATCTCCGCCCGTGGTAGTCTCGACATAAATGCTGTATCGTGTTCCTTGCGCGGATGTTCCGATCGCCCCCAACGCAATCGCAGGCGACCAGGGCTTTGGCGGCAAGGTGCTGCTTTCTCTTGCCGGCGGCACATACACAGGGAAGCACCCGCCGAGCACCACAAACCCCCGTTCGATGTTCAAGCGATACGCACTGGGACCACCGGGGTTGTGTCCCAGATCGATGAACTGCGACCCTTTGGGATCGGCTTTGCTTCCATCGATTTCGGTTCGAGCGGTGTACACATAGTCGTACTTGCCGTCGGCACAGGTGATGCGAACCTTGGGCAGCACCGGTGCCAATCCATAGCCATTGGAAGGGGCGGCATAGCCGACCGTACGAATACCCGAAGCAGGAGACCGCTGTTGAGATTCACACCCACCCGCGATCGCCGCAAGCGAAACCAGAATGAACGAGTTGAAAGCGATTTGAGAAAGTTTCACGTGTGCCTCCCCATTTCTGATTCGGCGACGACCGGTTGTCGATTGCGACGCCGCAACACAATTGGCAGCACTACAAGACCGCCAAGGCCGCCGGAAATCATTGGAACCACTGGATTTATGACCAATCCTTGAATTCTGCAAATCACCAATGCGTACAACGTCACGATCAGACCGGTCAGTACGCAAGCCGCGACAACTGCTAGCACACCGGACGACTTCCATTTCACGACTCGCGCGGCAATCCCCGCACCCAGCACCGCACTCACGAGCGTCAACAGCATGGCCGAGTATGCACCGATGAAATTGATGTACACGCCCCGACTCAATCCTTCGATACAAGCCGCGATCAGCCGGGATCCCGGCACGACCTCACCATGCCGTGAAATTGATCGCAGGTCGGCTGGACGCCCGTTGGCATCAAAGGTGTCATTGCCGATCACCACGATTCGGCCTGTGACGTGAGAGGTGAGAGCTGCGATATCCATGGACATGGCGTCGTCATAGCGAATGGTGGCCTGATTCATTTGGCTCAGCAGAGGTGTTTCCAACGAGCGATACGCGTTAATGTCACCGACCAATTGGCCAGTGGGTGCCGGATCAACCGGCAAGTTGCGAACTGTGCTGATGAAGCTGGTCGGAATGCGCTCGCGCAACTGCACCTGCTCTAGCACCCTTCCATCCGCCGATCGATCAAACCACTTGATCTCGAAAAAGTCCTCCTCCAGGGAAAGTTCCGCACGCAAGCCGGAAGATGGCCGTCTCGCTAATGCCCACGCATACACAGGACCGGAAATCAGAGTCTCAGAAACACCGCGACGCATGGCCACGACGCATACGGGAAGATCGCGATACGAAGATTCCGCCCTCACATTGGCAGTGATCATTTCCGACGGGTACACATTCGCATGACTCATGATTCGGCTGACCCCTGCGTACCACTCAGGAGTTTTGTGAGTGAACTCCGAGAGGGAGGTAATCACAGGAATGCGCTTGGACGCCAGCGCCTCAACACCAGCGATGAAGTAGTCATCATGTTCCGTGCTTGAGTTGTTAAATGAAATATTGAAGACCACCGCACGAGGACCGGCCTCGGCCAATCGCTTCATCAATCCGCCGTGCAGGCGACGCACACTGCGCAGTTGAGCATTGTTCACACCTTCAATTCCTGCCCGGGTCGCCACGGCAGAGGCATCAAAGCCCTCGGGCATCACGATAAGCGAAGTGTGCTCCAATCGATCGATCAACGCTGGCGTTGCTGCGAACACCGGGAATTCGCCGATGGAAGCAAATGTGGATTTCTTGAACGTCAGCCACGTCCCTCCCCAATATGCAACAGCCGCCGCAAGAAGCACCGCAACAAAGATGTACAACGCTTTGTTCGCCATGATCCAGGCGCGACTGGTCGTCATGAAGACATACCACGAACTGTCACGCCGAGCCGCGATGGGCTCACCCTTCAGGAATCGACGCAGGTCAGCGGCAAAGTCCGATGCTGTCGCATATCGCCTGTCTCTGTCTCGCTCCACAGCGCGGTGCACGATTGTTTCAAGATCCAGCGGCACATCAGAACTCACCGTGCTCAACTTGTGACTGGGCTGGTCGCGAATCATCATTGCCGCTTCATAGACGCTCTTGCCTTCCAGATCATGAGGCAATCGTCCTGAAATCAACTCATACAAAATCACACCGAGGGAATACACATCTGCCCGCGCATCCAACTGACGCGAATCGGATGCGATTTGCTCCGGACTCATGTATTGCACCGTGCCGACCAATTGCCCTGGCTCGGTCTGGTAGGTCATCGGAGCGTCGGCATCCATCGCTCTGGCGACGCCGAAGTCCACGATCTTGACATGGCCCTCGTGATCGACTAGCACGTTTGAAGGTTTCAGATCGCGATGGATGACGCCCTTGCTGTTGCCGTGCGCCACCGCGTCCGCGGCACGTGCCACAAGGTCTATGACCTCTTCGCGTGAGAGGTTTCTTTCACGTACGAATTCACTGAGGGTCTTGGCACCAGCAATCAACTCCAACGCGATGTACGGAATGGGTTCCGGACCGGAATCGTCAATGCCCGCCTCAAACACCTGCGCGATACCGGGGTGGTGAAGGCGCGACATCAGTTGCGCTTCATTGCGAAATCGCTGCAGCGATGAAGGGCTTGCAGCCGCCCGGCGCATCACTTTCAAGGCGACAGAACGATGAGGCGATTCCTGCACCGCCTCGTAGACCAGCCCCATCCCTCCCGAGGCAATCAGACGACGAATGCGAAAGCCGCCGATCGATTCCGGTACGCGATCTCCCCTGCCCCGTAGAGCGGGAGGAAGTTCACTCGTCGGTTCATTCCCCGGCGATTTGTCGCCTTCATTCCCCATATGCACGAGCTCCCACACACACCCATTAATGGGTCGGACTTGTTACCTCTATTCATCGTCCTGACGTAATTTGGCCACAACACTGAAGTCTTCCAGGGTGGTCGTGTCTTGAGTGATCTTCTCCACCCCTGCTGCCACATCGCGCAGCAGTCGCCGCATGATTTTGCCCGATCGGGTCTTTGGCAAACCATCCGTAAAGCGGATCTGATCCGGCTTGGCCAGCGCGCCGACTTCCCTGGCGACGTGTGCGGTCAATTCCGTCTTGAGTTCCACCCCCGGCGTCTTTCCAGGATTGTCTTTGGCCCACGAACCGCGCAACGTCACGAATGCGCAGATGGCGTTGCCCTTGATGTCGTGGGGATACCCCACCACCGCCGCTTCGGCCACACTGGGATGAGAGACCAGTGCCGATTCCACTTCCATCGTTCCCAAAAGGTGACCCGAAACCTTGATAACATCGTCGATGCGTCCCTGTATCCAGAAATAGCCATCTTCATCGCGCCTGGCCCCATCCGCAGAGAAGTAATACGGCTGCCCAGTGGCAGGATCCTTCACTCTGCCCCAGTAGTTGCTGATGAATCGCTCGCGGTTTCCGAACACGCCGCGAAGCATCCCCGGCCAAGGTTTGCGAATCACGAACAACCCGCCCTTGTTCGCTGACATTTCCATACCCTGCTCATTCACGAT
>CAYTYD010000118.1:0-9449 GCA_964441555.1 uncultured Phycisphaeraceae bacterium
GACGCGGATTTTCGGCGATCACGCACGGAAGTCCAAGGGCGGCAAGTTGATGATGAGCAGCACCAAGAGCATGCACGGGCACTGCCTGGGTGCATCGGGTGCGGTTGAATTGATCGCGTGCATTCACGCCGTGCGCGATGGGATCATCGCTCCGACGATCAATCTGGACAACCCCGAGCCGGATTTTGACATCGACTTCGTGCCTCACCATGCTCGCGAACGGCGGATTCGCTTTGCCATGAATAACACGTTCGGCTTTGGCGGCCACAACGTGACGCTGGTGGTGGGGAAGTACGAGTAAGCGTGAATAGCCATAAAGGTGCCCAATTTGGCTATTTATGGCTATGAATATGGCCATGGTCCAATAATAACACGTCTGTGACGCCATCATCAAATCCAAAAACAACACCGGTCCATTGGATTGGACCGGTGGAGAGGTCAGACTTGTTGATTCGGGATTACTTGCCCCGACCGGCGATCACGGCCTTGAGGGCGGCGCGAGCCTGGTCGGCATTCAGCCCCTTGAACGCACCTTGAACGGCGGCGATCTTTGAGGCGTCGTCCTTGGCGGCGGCGACTGCGGACTTGAGTGAGCCTAGTGCGGCGGCATCCAGACCCAGCGAGCCCTCGATTTTGGAGAGGTTGTTGGCCAATTCCAGATACAAGCCTCGACGAGCCAACAGCGATTCAGAGACGGCTTGACGCATCAGGTGAGGCGTGACCACATCGGCCGCGGCCTTCTTGTCGCCTTCCTTGCCACCGGCAGCTGCTTTGAGTTCGGCGATCTCAGCTTCGTTGCGTTCCTTGACGATCTTGTCGCCAAAGCGGATCTGGGTTTCCGTCAGCAGCTTGGCATCGCGAAGGGCCGCGCTCAGTGTGCCTTTGCCAGCCAGGGCGCGGATCTTCTGCACCTTCTTGGCATCGTTGCTGTCGGTCATGTTCAGCTTTTCGATGAGCCCGTTGTCAATTTCCTGCAGGAAATCGATGTTGTCGATGGCGATCTGCTCATACGACTCGCGGCGGGTGACGAGGTAGGGGTCGATCTTCTTGCGCTCATCATCGGTGACGGTGGGGTTGACGCGGAGTGCCGCGATGTAGATGGGCTCTGTCAGCGGCACCAGCTTCCCATCGGTCCCCTTTTCCGCCAGAGACTTGTATGGCAGAGAGGGGAGCGTGATCGGCGCGGCAGGTGGAGGAGTGGCGGGTTGTCCCTCGCTGGGCTGAGCGCCTTCGAAGGGCTTGGGGGCGGGTGGCGGCGGTGGGGGGACGTAGGCGGGAGTCGGAGCGCGACCTTCCGTTGGCGGGGTGACCACCTGCGCGGACGCTCCGGCTGTGACCACTAACGCACCTGCCAACCACACCAGTCTCGACGTGACCTTCATGCCATTGCTCCGCTTGCCCGACACGTGTACCCAATGCCGGGCCAACGCCTGGCGATCGGGGAGTATTGCGACTCCGGAGTGTAGGGGGTGGTTCCCGAATCCCTCGCGTTGAGGGGTGCCAAGGGGCGTTCAGCCCTTCGCGGCGCGGCAACAATCGTCCCGCCGGTCCGAGAAGCCGGCTCCGGAGTATCGCATGACCACGACCGCCTATTCGTCCCTCTTGGCCCACACACGGCGTGCCGCGACGCTGGGTTCGATTGATGCGTTGGTTTCCTGGGATCAGGAGACGTATCTGCCTGCGGCGGGCGCGGCGTTTCGGGCCGAGCAGATGTCGCTCCTGGCCGAATTGACGCACACAGCACGCACGGACAAGCGCGTGGGAGAGTGGTTGAAGGCATGTGAGGGGGATGCGGTGTTGAAGCCTGATCCTCTGGCCCAGGCGAACCTGCGTGAATTGCGGCGAGATTACGACCGAGCCACCAAGTTGCCGACGGAGTTGGTGGCGGAGATGGCCAAGGTGGGTAGTCAGTCTCAGGAAGCGTGGAAGCACGCGCGGGCCAACAACGATTTCAAACACTTTGAGCCATGGCTAGAGAAGATGTTCGGGCTGATGCGGAAGAAAGCGGAGTGTTATGGCTGGGCCGCGGGCGGTGAGCCGTATGACGCACTGCTGGATGAATATGAGCCGGGCGCGACGGCCAAAGAGATTGAAGCGGTCTTCACGCCCCTGCGGGCGCGGCTGGCGACGCTGGTGGCTCGTTATGCGGGATCAAAGAACAAACCATCAGACGCGATTTTGTCTAAAGAGATTCCTGCGGACAAGCAGCACGCCTTTGGCCAGGCGGTGTTGAAGGCGATCGGCTTTGATTTTCAAGCGGGACGCCTGGATACCACGGCCCACCCCTTCTGCTCGGGCATGGCGCCCGGCGATACCCGACTGACGACGCGCTATCGCGATGAGCACTTTTCCGATGCGCTGTATGGCAGCATGCATGAGGCGGGTCACGGCATGTATGAGCAGGGTTTGCCCAAGGCGACGCGCTTCGGAGAGCCACTGGCAGATTCGATCTCACTGGGCATTCACGAATCCCAGAGCCGCATGTGGGAGAATTTCGTCGGTCGCTCGCGCGAGTTCTGGATCTTTGCATTGCCCTTGGCCAAGCAGCACTTTGGTGATGCGCTGGCGAATGCGACGGTGGATGAGCTGTATCGCGCGGTGAACACGGCCAAGCCGAGCTTGATCCGCGTCGAGGCCGACGAGGCGACGTACAACCTGCATGTGATGATCCGCTTTGAGTTGGAGCGGGCGCTTCTGCGCGGCGACCTGAAGGTGAAAGACCTTCCCGGCGAGTGGAACAAGCGGTACAAGGACTATCTGGGAATTGATGTGCCCAGCGATGCCAAGGGGTGCATGCAGGATGTGCACTGGAGCTTTGGCCTGGTGGGATATTTCCCCACGTACACGCTGGGAAATCTGTATGCCGGACAATTCTGGGAGAAGATCAACCAGGACATCCCAGACCTTGGACGTCGCATGGAAAAGGGTGATTTCGCGGCACTCAAGACGTGGCTGAACACCAACATTCACGCCCACGGAAAGCGGTATCGCGCGGGTGAATTGTGCCAGATGCTGACGGGCAAGCCGTTGTCGGCTGATCCCCTGCTCACTCATCTGCAACGGAAGCTTGATGGGGTGTATGGGGTGTAACGAAAGGTTCGCAAGCCTATGTTGAAGTAGAGAACTGCACACGGTTTTTCAGAAGCAAAGACCTTGGCACAAACCGTTCAGGTCGGTGCCACATGCCAGAGCATTTGCGGGACGTTAGAAGACCACTCTAGCGGGCTGCAGCCAAGTACAGCAATTTGAGGGGTTTTATGAAACCGACGTATCTGCAATATATCGATTTTTGACTCGGATGTCTCGTCCTTCAAATGGCCCCTTGCCGAGATCGTGGATTTCAATGAGCAGTTTCTCGGAGCCGAACATGCGTGAGACTTCGCGAAAGTCCTGATTTACACGGATGAGGCCTTCATAAAAAGTAGTTCGCAGCGAACGGGTGTCGGGGACCATTATCTCGGTACGACCAGAGCGTTCGAGCGAGATGGTCATAATTTCGTTGTGTTGCGCATCGTGGCCTGTACGAATCTGAAATGAATGGAAGGCCGCCCGCAGGGAAGGATCTGAGTTCAGAATGGCGTCGATATCGGTGGTGAAAACTTTGCATCCATAAAACGGAACAGTGAGGTCGCTGCGGCCATAGACAAACATGAATGGGAAGTGCAGCCCGCGTGGCAGCAAGCCAGGGTCAACGCCGCGAGACTGGAGCTTTTCGATGAGTTCGCGATGTGTGAACGCACCGCCGATGTCACGGATGTTGTAGCGAATTTTCGGGCTGACGTTGGCATGTCGAAGCAGCGTTATGACAAGTTCGTTGTCTGGTGAACTTTCAACGAAGTAATCAAGTGGGTTGTACTGAAACAGCATTGGAGGCTCATCGCGGCCAAAGAGTTCACGGCACAAAGTTGTATCTGCAACTGCGAGCCTCCGAATCGCAATGGTCATAGCGGTCTCAGCACCAATATTGATCTCAAGATCGGAAGCGCCGTATGAAGAGTGAACCGTCTTGAACACACGGAGAAAATAATCTCGCAGACCTTCGGAGATTCCTTCTCCGCCGACCAATAAGTGAATATTGAATGTTGAAAGATCGATCAAAGTGGAATCAATAAAATCCTTGACGAAGGGCGGGTAACCGGCAATGACATATCGATATGAGGGGCCGAAAAGACGAAGAGTGTTTTCGAGCTTCTGTTTGTCCGGGCCGATCGATTTAAGAATAACTGAATCTGCAAGCGACATAGAGACATTCATTCCTGTCGCCCACGGGCCAAGGGCAAAGCAGTTCAGAAGAAATACATCGAAACCCGGATAGGTGAGTGTGAACCCATGCTGAATGAGGCGTTTCACCGAATCTCGCTCGGAGATGCCGCGAACCCAGTTGTTGGGAACGCCGCTTGAGCCGGAAGACTCATCAATGACGACACCGTTCCTGGGGATTCGGCCGTGATGGCACCTTGATTCAATTGAAAACTTCTTGACATAGTTGTCTTTGGTTGTGAGCGGAACCTGCTCAAAGTCGGCCATCTTGGAAATTGCCGGGCAGTTGCTCGTGGCGAGAAAGTCGCGATATGCAGGACAGTGTTTCTTGGCGAAGCGAAACACATCGAAGGCGCGGCGACGACCCAGGCGAGCAATGAGCGGCTGAAGTGGATCGAGACCCAGAAGCGCGTAAACATGTGAACTGTTCAGCCCGGGAAGCCTGAACAAATAGAGGAACAGCGAAAGAAGTTTGACAACGATCCAATTGAGCAGACTCAGCAAAGTATGCTCTCCTGAGGAAGCCGCAGACTTCTGGGTGGCAGGGCCGTGTGCCCGAGGCGGAATACGAGCCAGATTTTTTCTCGCTTCATCAGATTTGTGAGTTGAGAATGAGCTGCGGAATTTGTGACAAGATTGCCAAAGGGATGAATGCCGATTCCTGCTCTGTGCAAGTGCAGCCAGAGTCGCATAAATGCGCGACCCGCCAGAGACGAGACGTCAGGAGACTCGAAGAACTCTCCGGAAAGGAACCCGAGCTGATTGACTGTGCCAAGGCGGCGCGAATAGAGAATCTGCATGAGGCGAGCAGTCAGCGGAGAGACAAGAAGGGTTGGAAAGGTGGCTGTGAGGTACAGTTCGTGCGCGGGCATGTTCATGCATCGCGCTTCTAATCCGTCATTCGTTCGGTTCGCGTGGGCCTTGCCGTAGCGGAACCACTTGCATATCTCCGCGTGATACTTCTCTTCATTGAGGTCATGACACATAGCAGTCATGTTTATCTTCATAATCTGCGAGATCAGCCGCGAATCAGAAGTCCAAGAGAGGTTAATCAGATTCTCGCCTGCGGCGTTCTTAACTTGTTTCAAAGTCTGCTCGCTCACCTGGCGAGGCCCTGGTGACAACCGAGCAGTGCGACGTCCCAAGACATCTTCAGGCGTCAAATCGTCTTTGACTGAGGGGTCGGCATGAACTGACAAGCGAGCGAATGGAATCAGGCCATCCTGTGCCGCGGCAATCGGGCGTTCAGCGAGTAGATGGAGTCCACGATGGGCGGCGGCGATTGCGAGCGCCTCAATGAACATACCCATAGCGCAGCGAATGAAGGAACCCGTTGTGTCTTCATCGGGAAGTGTTCGCGCTACAACCAAAAAAAGATCCGCTTGCATCTCGTTGACTGGATGCAGTTTCCAAGGCTGTGTGTTGTGTGGCGAAGGAGCCCACCTGGCGATATCAAGCAGCTCATTCCAAATGCCACGAGGGCGAGTTGTCGAGGATAATTGCATCACGCCGCTGGAGATTATGCCTGCTCATCTGAGTGGTGTGCGTGTCAACGTTCTGTTGGGGCGGTGCCGCCTGCCTTCAGTCACCTGCCTGTAGCGCGAGCTCGATGGTGTGTGGCAAGTGATTATTCGCGCGAGCGACCTCGCTACGCTCCTCTCACCCATGAAGTGCGATCGTTGCGAGAACGAAGCCACCGTCCACGAAGTCACCATCGTGAATGGCGTTGCCACCGAGAAAAATCTCTGTGAGCAATGTGCTGCGTCGGATGGCATCGTGCCCGCGGCGGTCTCTGAAGCGATCGATCCTGGGGCAGTGCTGGCGGGGCCACTGGCACCCACGCCGCCAGGTCGTGCGATGCGGACGGGGAGCTGTCCGACGTGCCGCTCAACGCTCAACGATTTCAAGCAATGCGGCTTGCTCGGTTGTCCGGATTGCTACGCCACATTCCGCGCCCATCTCACGCAGCTTGCAGCGCGAGCCCACGAAGGGGCCAGCCGCCACATCGGGCGCACGCCCAAGCGGGCCGGGGGCACGCTGGATCAGGCCGCGTTGATTCAGGAGCGCACCGAGCGTTTGAAGCGTCTGCACGCCCAACTCGACGAAGCCGTGGCCGGTGAGCAATATGAGCGTGCGGCGAGATTGCGTGATGAGATCCGTCGGCTGAGCACACAACCCACGGAGAGTGAGTCATGAGCGCAGCCCGCACTCCCGATCCGCATGGTGTGCACTTTGAATCAGTCCCGGAATGGCTGCGTGGCGACGGCGAATCCGCCGATGTCGTCGTGTCATCCAGAGCGCGGCTGGCGCGCAATCTGGCGGGGCACCCATTCCCATCGCGGAGTACGCAGGCGCAGCGCACCACCACGCTCAAACTCTGCAAAGACTGGCTGGGCAAGGCCGGCCTGAGCACGAACACATCCTGCATCTCACTGCATCAGGCGGCACCCTCGGAGCGCACGCTGCTGGTCGAAAGGCATCTGATCTCCAAGCCCCTGGCCAAGGGGCGACCACTTCCTGATGCACAGGATGATGATCGTCCGCCCAGTGAGACCGACCCTCGCGCGGTGGTGGTGGGACTGCCGGATGAAAAACTCGCGGTGATGATCAACGAAGAGGATCACCTGCGCATTCAGGTCATTTCATCAGGTTTGGATCTGCGCGAAGTGCTGCGGCGCGCGATCGCCGCGGACGATCGCATCGAGGCGGGATTGGATTACGCCTTTGATGAGCAGTTTGGGTATCTCACCGCCTGCCCGACCAACGTCGGCAGTGGTCTGCGTCTTTCCTGCATGGTGCATCTGCCAGCGCTGAAAATGACAGGCGAGCTGGAAAAGGTCAAACGTGCCGCCGCGGATATGAACCTCGCTGTGCGCGGCTTCTACGGCGAGGGCAGTGATGCCATCGGTGATCTTTTCCAAGTCAGCAATCAGACCGCGCTGGGGAAGAGTGAAGACCAGATCCTGCACGAACTAGATGGCGAGATCATCCCGCGGATTGTCGAATATGAGCGTTTTGCCCGCAAAACCCTGATGACCAAACGCCGCGCTGTGGTTGAAGATCAATGCTGGCGCGCCTTCGGCACCCTCACCCGTGCGCGACTCATGGGCGCGGAGGAAGCCATGCAGCTCCTGAGTCAGGTGCGGCTTGGCGTTTCCATGGGCCTGATTCGTGATACGACGGTGCGGATCGTCAATCACCTCATGCTCTTGGTGCAGCCCGGTCACTTGCAGCGCATCGTGGGGCACGAGATGGATCAAGAGCACCGCAAGGAAGCTCGCGCCACGCTGCTTCGCACGCGCATGGGCGGCTGAACCTCTGGACACTTCCGGTATGCTGCCGCGGTGAAGGTGACGGACCAAACGCAGGCGGAATCAGGCGCTTCTCCAAAGGAGGCGTTTGTCTGGCCGCCTCGACGTGCCGCGGCAGGCCAAGACCACTCTCCGGTACCAATCGAACATACGCCTGGGGCCAATCCCGAATCAACGCCCTCCGACATCGACAATCCTCTCACGGTCTGGATGGGTCAGACTCGCGAACCACTTCGCCAACGTCTCCAGCTCGCCGGGCTCAATCTTCTTGAACCCACGCCATACTGCCCTCGTTGCGGCGTATCCGTTGCTCCAGGCGAAGTGCCCCCGGATGATCCGGATTCGGGGTGTCATCACTGCCACCGTGAGAATCTGGCGTGGGATCGTTTCGTGCGGCTGGGTGAATATGACGACGAACTTCGCCGCATCGTCCTCGATATCAAGTTTGGCGGTTGGCGAGAGCTGGGTGCTGATATGGGGTTTCTGGCCGCCCAGCATCTGCGGCAGCGTCTACAACGTGCTGGGCTTGGCCACCTTCCGGTGGTGTTGATTCCGGTGCCGATGCACTTTATGAGGCGGATGGTCCGGGGAATCGATCACACTGCGGTGATCTGCCGCGGCATGGCCAGGGCGTTGAATGCACCGATGGTGCCAGCCCTCCGATCACTGGCGTGGCGGCACACGCAGCTGGATGTGGTCGCCAGCCGCCGCGAGGCCCATGCCCGGGCCTCGCTTGCCCCCAGTGGGTGGCCAGGATCGCTGCGATTGGCTCGGGCCGTGCGAAATGGTGGGGTGGTCGTGATCGTCGACGATGTGAAAACCACGGGTTCAACCCTCGCGGCTGCCTCTCGGATCGTGCGGAAGCTGGTCAAGCCGCTTGCTGGCTCTGGTTATAAGACGTTAATGGTCTGGGGGCTTTCCTTGGCGGTGACGCAGCCGGGGAGGGATGGTTGAGGTGGGTAGGAAAGACTTGAGAAATGGGGGATGGCGCAAAGGTAGGGAAAATCGAAACTTGCGCCAGAATTTGCGGAAGTTGAAGGACCGGCTGCTTGACCCGGGCGGCAATCTCGTTATGCTTCCCTCCCGCCACACAACCGGGTCGACCCGAAAGGTAAGATTCTGGGTGGCACTGCCTCTGGCTTGCAATTCGCAGATCAGAACGCAGTCATTCCTTGACAAGTGAACAGTTCGAAGACCGCGCGAGAATGTGCGATTCTGACAGGGGCTTACACCCAGACGCTCAACACGTCAGTCAGAATCGAAACAGTTGTCAGTGTCTTGTCGTAAGGCAAGAGCCACTGGTGCTGACATTCTTGTAGCGGGCCCTTTCTTGATTCGCCCGAATCAGGAAGGGTCTAGTGAATGTCAGCGACCCTTTCCTGTCCATGTGTCTTCACAAACAATGGATAGGAGAGACAATGAACGTCTGATTCCACCGGCGACCTTGCCGGATATATCAGACACCATAGTCGACCTTTGGTTGACCACTTCTGAATACAGCCGACGCAAGTCGGATGAACAAGAAATCAATTGAAGAGTTTGATCATGGCTCAGCGTGAACGCTGGCGGCATGGCTAAAGCATGCAAGTCGTACGTACCAGCAATGGTAAGTGGCGGACGGGTTAGTAATGCGATCGAACGTACCCTGAGGTGGAGGATAGCGATGGGAAACTGTCGGTAATACTCCATGTCCTCTCCGGAGAAAAGCTTTTGCGCCTTTGGATCGGCGATCGTCCTATCAGCTAGTTGGCGGGGTAAAGGCCCACCAAGGCGAAGACGGGTAGCAGGTGTGAGAGCACGACCTGCAACATCGGAACTGAGACACTGTCCGGACTCCTACGGGAGGCTGCAGCGACGAATCTTCTGCAATGAGCGAAA
>CAYTYD010000119.1:0-3586 GCA_964441555.1 uncultured Phycisphaeraceae bacterium
GTGCGTTTTCATCCCCTTGCTACTCTTGCCACATGACCACTCCTCGCATTGCAGTCATCCTTTGCGGCAGCGGCCGCGGCGATGGATCCGAAATCACCGAAGCCGTTTCAACACTCATTCACCTGTCTCAAGCGGGTGCCTACTACCGCTGCTTTGCTCTCAATGCTCCCCAGCATCACGTCATCAACCACGCCACCGGTCAGGTCGAACCGGGCCAGACCCGTAACCAGATGGTCGAGGCCGCCCGCATCAGCCGCGGCGAGATCACCGATCTGACACAGTTGAACGCAACGGATTTTGACGCCGTGATCTTTCCCGGCGGCTTTGGTGCGGCCAAGAACCTGTGCACGTTCGCATTAGACGGCGCGTCGTGCTCGGTGAACCCACAGGTGGATCGCGTCATCAAAGCGTTTCACGCAGCCAAGAAACCCATCGGCCTCATCTGCATCGCCCCTGTCATCGGTGCCAAGGTCCTGGGCACCGCCACGGGCGGGCCGGGCGTCAGCGTCACCGTGGGTCAAGATACCGGGGTGGGTCAGGCGATCTCGGCATGGGGCTCGACACCAACTCCGAAATGCGTCACCGAGGTCTGCATCGATGGCCAGCACAAGGTCGTCAGCACTCCTGCCTACATGTTCGAAGCCAAACCCCACGAGGTCTTTGAGGGGATCGGCAATCTGGTGAAGGAAGTTATCGGCCTGTGTGGTCGATAATCAACCCGCACACAACCCAATCAGATAGCACTGGACAGGGGGCCCAGCCCCACTACACTCCGCCCTGCATCGGAAGGTGGGAGGATTCCCGGTCCGGTGTTTCGCCCCTCGGATCCGTCACCCCGCGGCATTTTGCCCCGGGCGATCGGGTGTCCTTCGGTTGATCGTCCATGCTGATTGCTGAGAACAGACCTCGCAACCTCTCGTGGGTTCATGCGGGGCCGCTTTTGTTTGGCGACTGGGGCACCAGTCGCCTCTACGTCCTGGGCCTGGCGATGGCCGCGACGGGGACTGGCTCGATCTTCTATCTCGGTGCCCTCTCCGTGCTGATGGCCTGCGTCGCGTGGGCGTATTCGGTCATCTGCCGCGTCTTTCCCAATGGTGGCGGCGTCTACGCAGCATCCCGCACCATTCATCCCTTGCTGTCTGTCGTAGGCGCCACATTGCTGCTAGGCGATTACATCGTCACCGCCGCGATCTCACTGGTGGATGCGTATCACTACTTCGGTTTACCTGAAGACGAAGGAAAGTGGTTTGTCTTCTGGGCGTGTATCGGCGCGATCATCGTACTGGGAGCGATCAACTGGCTGGGGGCCAAGTCTGCCGGGCGATTCGCACTCATCATCGCGATTGCTGCGATGGGATTCTCGGCGATCATCGCTCTCATGAGCATTCCCTATTTCAAAGAGGGATTCAAGTACATTCACTTTGATGCGACGATTCCGCCTCAGAAGCAATGGGTGAGCTTCACGCAGATCGTCCTCGCACTCTCCGGCGTGGAAGCCGTGGCCAACATGACCGGGCTGATGAAGCAACCGGTGGAGAAGACGGCAAAGAAGACCATTTGGCCAGTGCTGGCCGAGGTGGCCATTCTGAACCTGGTCTTCGGCATCGCGCTGATCGGCGTAACCGGCATGGTCAAAGCGGGCCTCTTGACTGATTTCCGCTTCACCGATGAGCAAGTGAAGAACGCCGCGATGAAGGTGTTGGCCGTCACCAGCGGTCAGAATCTGCTGGGCCCCACTGCTGGATTTGTCCTCGGCAAATCCGCCGCGATCGTCTTTGGCCTGCTGCTCATTTCCGCCGCGAACACCGCCATCATGGCCATGGTCAGCGTGCTCTATGCCTTGGCGCAGGACAAGGAACTGCCCAAGCCCCTCACCCGTTTGAACTACAGCGGCGTGCCATGGATCGGACTTTTGATTGCGTGCGCGATACCGGGCATTGTTCTCCTCTTCAAGCGTGACATCGAAGATCTTTCCCACTTATATGCCATCGGTGTCTGCGGCGCGATCGCACTCAACGTCGCATGCTGCGCTTTCAGCCGCGCCATCGCGGTCAAAGCGTGGGAGCGCGTCGCTATGGGCGCCCTCACCATCGTCATGGCCTCGGTATGGGTCACCATCGCCATCACCAAGCATGAGGCGGCCATCTTTGCAGGCGGTTTGGTCGCCGCGTTGATGGGCGTGCGCTTTATCTATCACGCCATTTCCCCCAGGACCACAGATCCGGTTCCCGAACCGCAGATCGGCTGGATGGCGGAATTGCGTAATACGCCCCCACGATTGGACCCCAACAAGCCCAGGATCATGCTGGCAGCCCGCGGTCGCGATCAGGCCGAGTTTGCCGTGAATCTGGCCAAGAAGCGCGGGGCCACGCTCTTTGCCATGTACGTGCGCACGCTGCGCGTCATGGACATGGGTTCCAATCGACCACCACAGGTGGAAAGTGATCCGGACGCCCAGATGGCGCTGGGAAGCGTTGCTGTGCTGGCACGCGAATCCGGTGTGCCTCTCTTTCCCATTTATGTCACCGCCGAAGACGCTGCCAACGAGATTCTGGATTACACCGTCACCTACGGCTGCGACACGCTGATCCTGGGTAAGTCGAGGCGATCGCTCTTTGCCCGCCGCATCGCCGGTGACGTCGCCGCCAAGGTGGCCGAGAGTCTTCCCGACATGGTGACGCTCATCACCCGGGCTGCTGCTCACGATGCACCCAGGCACCCGGGTCCGACTCCCTCGCCGACAGCGGTATCGCACGAGCCGACAGACCAGCCGCCACCGACGTAGTACCCTCGAAACTTGGCGAAGTGCATCCGTACAGTGGTTTGCGAGAGGATTCTCGCATGGACTGGTGTGCGGATGGACCCATGCACGACGACGGCTCAGATTTTGACCCACTACCCGCAGCGGCGCCGGCCCCTCGTCGGCCGGTGCGGGTGAACGCACCCTCTGTGAACGACGGCGGGATTCCCGATTCCCTCTTGGCTGACCTGACAGAGCCGCAACGTCAGGCCGTGCGGCACAAGGATGGTCCATTGCTGGTACTCGCCGCGGCGGGCTCTGGCAAGACTCGCGTGATCACGCGGCGCATCGCCGCTCTCATCGCCCAAGGTGTGAGGCCGTGGCAGATCCTGGCCCTGACCTTCACCAACAAGGCGGCTGGAGAAATGCGCGAGCGTGCCAACCACCTTTTGGAGAATGACCCTCGCGCGGCCAAGGGACTGACTGTCACCACGTTTCACTCACTGTGCGCCCGGTTGCTGCGTCGCTATGCCGAACCCGCAGGGCTCAAGCCCGATTTCACCATCTACGACACATCAGATCAGACTTCGCTGATCAAGAAGGTGCTGGAGACACTGCAACTTTCCACGACCAACTGGCCGCCACGCACGTGCCTATCCGCCATCAGCACCGCCAAGAACGACCTGATCGATGCACAGCAATTTGCCATGAACGCCGGAGACTTCTATTCCAAATCGATGGCGAAGATCTATGAGGGGTATCAGAAGGCCCTGAAGCAGGCCAATGCTGTGGATTTTGACGATCTTCTGGTGCTGGTGGCCAAGACGTTGCGGCGTGATCCCCAAG
>CAYTYD010000119.1:3596-9347 GCA_964441555.1 uncultured Phycisphaeraceae bacterium
CGCTGGCGGTATCTGCTCATCGATGAATACCAGGACACCAACAAGGCCCAATTTGAAATCGCATCGCTGATCGCTGGCGAAGGTGCACCCAATATCTGCGTGGTCGGCGATCCGGATCAGGCGATTTATGGTTGGCGCGGGGCGGACATTTCCAACATTCTGGAATTTGAAACTCATTATCCATCCGCCAGTGTCATCAAGCTTGGAGAGAATTTCCGTTCGACCGCGCCGATCTTGAAAGCCGCGGACACGCTGATCAAGCTGAACACGCGGCGTAAAGACAAACCACTTTTCACATCAAAGACCGGCGGCGAGGACATTCGCGTCAGCTTGTGCCGCGAAGAACAGCACGAAGCGCGAGTGGTGGCCGACTGGTTCAAGGCCCTGCACGAACATGAGACGCGGCCGATCGCGTATAAAGACATGGCGATCTTTTATCGCACGAATTCACTTTCGCGTGTGATGGAAGACGCCCTGCGTGGTCTGGGCATGCCGTATGTCATCGCACGAGGCACCGCATACTTTGACCGCGAGGAAGTGAAACACGCCGTCTCATACCTGCGCGTCGTGGCGAACTACGCCGATTCGGTCTCACTCTTGCGGATCGTGAATACACCATCGCGCGGCATCGGCGACACCTCCATGGGCAAGGTCGAGCAATTCGGTGAAGATCACGAATTGACCGTGATGGAGGCCATGCGCCGCTGCAGCGAAGTGCCGGGCGTCTCCCCTCGTGCCGCAGGCAGCATCGACAAGTTCCTCCGCATGGTGGACGATTGGACGGGCGATGGCAGCTTCATGGGTGCGACAGTGCCGGGCACACTCGCCGATCTGGTGGAACGCGTGATCCGCGAAAGTGGTCTGGAGCAGATGTATCGCGCTCAGGCGGCATCCAGCAAAAACGAGCAGGATCTGGAGCGGCTCGACAACCTGGATGAATTAATCTCATCCGCTCGCCAGTTTGAGGCCGAGTTTGATCCGATCGCTGATCCTGGCGGAGAGTTTGATCCTGAACAGGATGTTGATGATGCCGGTGATGCTCGCGAGATCACACCCCCACTGCTGGCGACGCTTCGTGCGTATCTGGAATCCATCGCGCTGGTTGCGGATGCTGATGCGGTTGACCCGGCCCAGGGTGCCATTTCATTGATGACACTGCACGCCGCCAAAGGACTGGAGTTTGAGGCCGTCGCGGTGATCGGACTTGAAGAAGGCATTCTGCCTCACATGCGCTCACGCGAGAGCGAGGCCATGCTCGAAGAAGAACGCCGCCTGGCTTTCGTCGGCATCACGCGAGCCATGAAGCGGTTGCAACTCACGTGTGCCGCGTATCGCACACAACGAGGGATTCAGGAACGCACGATTCCGAGCCGTTTCTTGAAGGAAATCGGCAATGAGGGCGTGCGCGTGACCGATGCCGCCAGCGCGTATCGCGAAGATTCATTGCGTGGCATCGATGAGGAATACTCGCAGATCGAGTATGACGAAGACTCAGCCCGACGCCAGGGCAAGGGACCGTTTCGGCGATCAACTTCGGATGACTTTGCCCGCAAGAGCCCGGGGGGCGGAAGCAAACTGGCTTCGCAATTCCCGGTGGGTGCGCTGGTGCGGCACCCCCAATTCGGCTTGGGAAGAGTGAAGGCGCTCGTGCGTGATGTTCAGCCACGCGCGGTCGTGGAGTTTCAACAGGCGGGGACCAAAACCCTGGTTCTGGAATACGCCCGACTCGTCAGAATCGGCTGATCTGTTTTCAGGCCTTCTTCATGAATTGCAAGGGATTGAAGTCGCCACCAAGGACCAGCTTGGGATCAGTCTTCAGCCAGCCATTGAGGACACCTGCATACACCGAGCGGAAGTCGATGGTGAATTTCAAGTCGCCATCATCCAGATTCGTAAATGACGGGTGCTCGCCGTACACACCACCCTTGACCATCGGGCCTGCGAGGAACATCGGCGCGGCCGTGCCGTGGTCTGTGCCACCACTGGCGTTCTGCCCGACGCGGCGTCCAAACTCGCTGAAGGTCATGGTCATCACGCGACCATCCAGTGAACTGGCCTTGAGGTCTTTATAAAACGCCTGAATGCTGGTGGCGACCTGATTCACCAACTGCCCGTGGCGACCCTGCGATCCACCCTGCCCGGCGTGGGTGTCAAAGCCGCCCATCTGCACGTAGTAGACGCGGGTCTTGAGCCCGGCGCGGATCATCGCTGCGACCATTTTCAACTGGCGAGCCAGTTCATTGCCCGGATAGGCCACCTTGCTGGCACTGGCGACCGCCTTGCGGATGGCATCGCTTGACACCTGCGCGTCCAGTGAGGTGCGCATGAGGAACGAAGAATTCGAGTTGGGGTCAGCACCCTCGATCTGCCCGCGGCGGCTGATGTCCTGATACGTCTCGCTGAGCGTCTTATGAATATCACTACCGGACCACTTGAAGAGGTCCGCGGATTCAAACGCGATCGGCTTCACCTGCCTGCCTTGCATCGCGAGCGGCGCAGAACGACCGATGGCAATGCCGGGAGCGGATGAACCCGCAGCGGCTTCCTGCGAATTTTTGGATCCATCAGCGGTGCCCGACTCGCCCTTGCCATAGCCGCAACATTCGGCATCGAAATAACGGCCGATCCAACCATCGCCGGTGGCCGTGGTATCGGCGGTCTGCCAGATATCCATGCTCTTAAAGTGCGAGCGATCCGGATTTGGGTATCCAACACCCTGCACCACGGCGAGCATGCCCTCGTCGTACAACTCTTTGAAGGCGGTCATCTGCGGATGCAAACCGACTCCGTCCGCACCGCTGAGCTTGAGCGCATCTTTCTCAGGAATACCAATGCCGGGGCGGGCCTTGTAATACTCGGCAAAGCCGAAGGGGACAACGGTGTTCAAGCCGTCGTTGCCGCCACCGAGCTGGACCACCACCAGGACATGATCTTCGGGCACACCGGCGAAACTGGAAAGCCCCGCTGTCATGCTCATGGACATCGCGCGGGCGGAATCACTGACGAAGTACGGAAGGGATGCCGCGGCGCTGGCGAGAATGATGCCGTTTCCGAGAAACTCGCGGCGGGTATAGGCGTTGGCGTTGTGCAGATCCATCGGTGAACTCCCCTTGAAGGAGGAAAATCGGGCGGAGGGTTACTAGCAGAGCTGATACTCGGGCATGGCGGTCACAAGCAGCAACATGCCGCTGAGCGTGTTGGCGTTGATCTGGTTGTTGTGCTGATTGGCGAAACTGGTGAGCGAAGCCACGGCGTGCGGATCGACGCGACCGGTCGTGAGGCGAAGGAGATACTCGGCGACCTGGCGAGGGTCCTTGGCGGCGGCAGGGTCGGTGGACGCCAATTCGGAAAGCAGCGCTTCTGGATCGAATTTCTGCATGTCAGCAGAGGCGTCGTAGCCCTGGGGCTTCTTGCCAGTGAGAAGGAAGGCGAGGATGTTCTGCCGCACAAACATGGTGGAGGTGTTGATCCACGAGCGGCCACCCTCCCACCCCTTCACGCTCGGTGGGAAGAAGAGCTCCTGCCCCATCAGGTCCATGGCGTCGTTGAGGATGGCGAGATCACGCACTGGCGCATTGAGTGAACGCACGGCACCCACAAGCAACGCCGTCGGGCTCTTGATCTGCTCATTCATGAACGCAGGGCTGTAGAAGTGCTCGGAGAGGAAAAGACGGCGAAGGACCGGGCGAACTTCGTAGCGAGCGCCCTGGAAGGTGCCAGCCAATTCCTTCAACACGCTCTTTGGTGTTGCCGGCAGATCGTCAAATCGCACACGCTCATCAGGAGGAAGCTCAGCGACAAAGTATGAATACAGCTTGCGGACGATGAAATTCGCGCAGGCACGCTGCTCAAGAATGATGCGAACGAAATCGTCACCGTCAAACGCGCCACTGGAGCCGAGAATCGACTTCTGTCCACCATCGTGATCGTTCTTCTTGAAGACGAACTTGTCGCCCTCGAAAGTGTAGCCGGTCAGGGCGCGAGCCCCTTCCTTGATATCCCGCTCGGCGTATGCGCCAAGTCCAAGCGCAAACAACTCCATGATCTCGCGGGCCAGATTCTCGTTGGGCTTTCCCTTCTTGCTGTCGTTGTTATCCAGATACGAGATCATTGCCGGATCGCGGATGATGCGGAAGAGAAGATTGCCGAAGTTGCCCAGCGCATGCTCGCGGAACAACTGATTCTGCATGAACATGTGGTAGCTGTTCTGGATCGTGCGATAGCTGGTGGCAAAGTGCCCGTGCCAGAAGAGTGTCATCTTCTCTTCCAAGGGGCGCGGCGTTTCGATCATCCTCTTCAACCACCACTTCTGCATGTCGCGGGCCTGGCGGCGATCGTCCTGCTCGGCCATCTGACGCTTGAGGCGCAACTGAGCCAGCGTGTTCTCATCCTGCTTGCGCGCGGCTTCGCGATAGATCGCTCGCTCTTCCGCGGTCGGCTGGCGCATAATGGAGTTGTCAAACGCATTCTCCGTCACAGGCTCAAACGCGACTTTTTCAGGAGCCAGAAGGTAATCAACCGACTTCTCGGGTCCCCATGAGGCCAGAAGTTGAATCTGCGCGGGCGTGCCGCCAAACCCGGCGCGCCACAGCAGATGACGGGCCTGTTCATAGCCAAACTTCTTGGCGGAAATCATGCCGAGTGAGGAAGAGACCCGACCGCCGGTATCAGAAGCGGCGGACTTGGCAGGTTGCAGGTTCATGGCCATGACTTCTTCCCCGATGATTGATCCGAAGGGCCTGAAAGGTGATACGACTGCCCAACGAACTGGTTGGCAAAATGTTGCCCGGGATTGCTCCCTGCTTCAATTGGTTTATCGACCGGCTCGGGGGCAGTTGCGTCACAAGTGTAAACGAGTCGTCAAGTTATCTGGACCGGGGTGAATGGTTATTGGTCCAGTTTTGCGGCCGCCGCGGCTGGCCGACCCATGATGAGCAGAACGACCCGTGAGCGAATCTGGGATTCAGGGCCATAGCCGGTCAGAAGAAGATCACCAAGGGTCGGAACGGCGGCAGGGGCTGGCGACGGGTCAGACGAGGTGGTTTCGGGGCGATCGAGGGTCTCCGGACGGAGGATTGCCTGTCGGTTGGCGCCGGGTGATTCGGCGAAAATGACGAGGCAGAGGTCGGGGGGAAGATCCAGGTCGATGGAAGTTCGGGCAAAGGCCGGTCCGCGGGACAGCGCCCCTTTGGAAGCGTCGGCTGGGCCCGCCAAGGAAGACAGGGGCTGGCGCTCGAGCAGATGCTGAAGTGTGAGCTCGAGGCGTGTGAGGGTTTGCAGTCCGGTTTCAGTCAGCGTTGGGGCGGCCCACGAACGACCCAGAAGGCGAATCCGGCCTGGGGCAAGCACGGTTGTCCCGTCGGGTGAGGCGATAGGACGTTCCTGGGCCCATTCCGGTCCCGTCGCAAGCACACTCCATGTGAGAATGTCGGCGGAGTTGTTGGCCTGCACGGCAGTGATAGGGAGCAGCGATTCGAGTGCACGCACCTTGACGGCGGGAAGAAAAGCAACTCCAAGTCCCTGATCCGCCCAGCGCCGACGGTCAATCGTGGAGAGACCGGGCGATTCGACGGCTGCATTCTCCAGGGCGCGAAGCAGGATGCGCTGGCCTTCATCAGCAGAAACCGAAAGCCAGCGCACGGTCAGGCCGCGAAGTTCGGAAGCGGGAACCAGCGCGGTGGATGGCTGGGGGGGTGGCGCGGTCTGTTGGCTGGAGCAACCACCGGCTGGAATGATCGCCAGAGAGATGCA
>CAYTYD010000120.1:0-9312 GCA_964441555.1 uncultured Phycisphaeraceae bacterium
CGACACCGGCGGTGAATCCGCTGGCGCAAGGGGCGCGTGGTTGATACGCTGAAGGCATGCCTGCCAAGAAAAGTGTTCAGGGAAAGAAAAACGTTGTCGCGCGCGCCAAGCGTGCAGGCGCGCTCACGCCGAATCATCAACTGGACGATGGTGGTGTGCGGGTGTGGATCGGGGATTGCCGCGAGAAATTGGCGGCACTGAAACCGGAACTGGCGGGGAAGGTGGACCTGGTTTTTGCGGATCCGCCGTTCAATTGGAATCGGGCGTATGACGAGTGGCACGACAAGATGCCGCGGGAAGACTTTGTCAAGTTCACGTATGAGTGGATTGATGCGTGCCTGGAGCTGTTATCAGGACATGGCTCATTTTGGATCAATATTCCGGATGACACGTGTGCTGAGATTGTGATGCACATGAAGTCACGAAAGATGGACATGGTCAATTGGTGCATCTGGCATTACCGCTTCGGCCAAAATACCACTTCGCGATTTGTGAACAGTAAGGTGCACGCGTTGTATTTTGCCCGCGATGCCAAGAACCGGACGTGGAACCCGATGGAGATTGTGGAGCCATCGGATCGGGCGACGACGTATTTTGATCCGCGGACGACGAGCAAGAAGGATGGCATGCCGCCGGGGATGCGGGTGCCGCTGGATGTGTGGTATGGGGCGTATTGGGGGCGGGTGCAGGGGAACAACAAGGAGCGGCGGGGCTATCACGACAATCAGTTGCCGGAGGCCTATCTGGAACGGGTGATTCTGGCGACGAGCAACCCGGGTGATCTGGTGCTGGATCCATTTCTGGGAAGTGGCACCACGGGCGTGATGGCGCGGGCGTATGGGCGGCGGTTCATCGGGACGGAGTTCAGCGCGGCGAACGCTGAGAGCGCGATGGCGCGAATCAAAGCAGGGCCCGTGCACAAGGGGATGGCACTGAAGAAGAGCTCGGCGATCTTTGAAGCCCGAAGCGCAGGTAAGGGAACCAAAGCGAAATTCGCTCAGGTGGTGGCCGATGCAGCATCAGGTGCGGAATCGGATTCGGATTGAGTTGCGGGTTGCATCGCGGCGGGATGCATGAGTGCAACGAGTTTGCGGGCCATGGCGTGATTGATGGCGTGGCCGGCTTTGCGGGCGATGATGTCGGCCTGAATGGGGCGACCGACGAGGGCGAGATCGCCGATGAGGTCGAGAAGTTTGTGACGAGCGAGTTCGTTTTCGAAACGAAGTTCATTGTCAATCGGTGCGGCAAGCGTGTCGTCGATGACGAGAAGATCGCGCGGGGTGAAATGTGTGAAGAGGCCGCGGATGCGGAAGAATTCGGCTTCGCCGGAGAAGCTGAAGGTACGCGCGGGAGCGACGTTCTTGGCATATCTCGCGGCAGACTGGTCTCGCCCACCTTCCCAGTGCGCACTCTGCGTGATGGTCAGGCCTCCGGGGCGGGTGATGTGAAATTCGTAGCGAAATGAAGATCCCGGCGCGATACGGGGCAGCACCTCGATCATGCAAGTGGGATCGCGATCATCGCGAACAACCTGACGCGATGTGACGATGAAGGGTTGGATGGAGGTGGTGGAGATTTCGAGGACGGGAAGCAGAGCTTCGACGATGGGGAGAGAGGAACCATCGAGAATTGGCGCGGCTTCGCCGGAGAGGGTGACAAGGGCGGAGGGGATATTGAGACCATCGAGGGCGGAGAGGATGTGTTCGATGGTGTGGATGAGGATGGGCTTGTTGTTCTTGGTGCCGAGGATGAGGGATGTGGTGCGGATGTCGGGGGCTTTGACGAGATGATCGATGTGGGCGGGGACGGGAGGAAGATCGGGATGATCGGCTCGCGCGAAATGGATACCGGGCCCGGAGTGTGGTGCGATGGTGAGGGTGACGGGCGCGGCAGAGAGGAGCGTGGGCCCGGAGAGAGAGATGGGGGCGCGAAGAGATTGGATTGGCGCAGTGGCTGGGGCGGTGGTTTGGGCTGAAGTCGAAGCGGTGGTCATCCCCGAATGGTTGGAGGGCAGAAGACGATTGGGGGAGACTGCCCGAGATTTGTCGGCGACACCGAAGATGCCGCGGATGAAGCGGTGTAGAACGGGGCTATCGCGAGGTGGGCGTGATGATGGAGATATCGAGAGTGCGGGTGGCATCATCGATGGCGGAGACGGCTTGATCGACTTTGCCAAGATCGGAATTGCAGGAGATGGTCCAGAAGCCGCCGGGAGTTTCAAATCGCAGCCCCGCCGCATCACAGATCGCCGTCGACGGGTGCCCAGCCCGCGCAACATTCACATACGTCTTCAGGACGTGCGGAATGGCAGCGCGCGTGAGCGGGTTGTTGTTGCTACTGAGCGAGACGGTGCGAATGGTGCGTTCTTTGAGCAGGTTGTCGGCCCATGCGGAGTACGCGGCGAGGTCTTTGTGTCTGGGTTCGCTGGAACGGGGCTCAAAGGAGAGGATGAGTTGGTTGTGAGTGCCACGGACGGTGAAGGTCTTGAGTGCGCCTTCGACAGGGGTGGGGTTTTCAATGAGGTTAGGCGTTGGAGCCATGACGATGCGGATGCTGGGATCTGGATTGGAGGTGAGGATGTTTGGGGATGAAGCGGTGTGGTGCGATGAGTCCCCCGCTGGTGTGGATGTGCATCCGGGGAGGAGAGATGTGGAGAGGAGACAGAAGAGGAATGCGGATGGTGTGTTCACGGTGCGACTCCTGCGCGCGTTGCTTGAGAGAAGGAGATGCGCAGGTGAGAAAACTCCTGCAGAGAGCACTGCAAAATTCCAACCTTGAAGGGCAGTCACTGTCTACATCGGTAAAATCGACCAATGCGGCTGTTGGGTTCTGGAGTTTCGCTTCGTGCAAGGAGAGTGGACGAGTCCGAAGCCGAGCGTCGGCGCTGCCATCAGTGAACGATTCGAGAAATTCGCGGATCGTTTGGGGAAATCAACACGTGAAGTTTGCGTTGGGCTCTGTGAAGCTGGCCGGCGTTCCCTCCGAAATCCCGTTGATCGCGCCGCGCAACGCCGCCTGGATCACGAAGCACACGCTCCCGGCGACGGAAACGCCGTGCGAGCTCCGTTGGTTTGCTGACGGGGAGTGAGCAGGATGGATCGGCAGGTACTCGATGTTCAGTACGAGATGTTCGCGTACGGATCAGTGGTGACAAAGGTGCCCGCGAAGTTGCCGTTAGTGCTGACCGCCGGGGAAATGGCACTGTTGGAGAGCTTGATCTCGCCGAACGAGTTGCCCGCGACGAAGACCCAGTTGGTCACGTTGCTGCTGCAAGTGTTTCGGATGATCAGGTTGCCCGGGGCGGAGGCTTCGACACCACGGTCAGCATTGGTGCAGTTGTTGCTGTCAACGCGGTTGTCGCTGCCGCTCATGCGGATTCCCGCGCCGTTGCCGGCGTTAAAGCCGTTGCGGTCGCAGGTGTTGTTGGAGACGATGCACCCCGAGCCGACCTCGATGCCGTCGCCGGTGTTGGCATAGCTGGTGCAGGCGCTCACGGTGCACCCGTTGTTGGTGACAATGCCATCGTCGCCATTCAAGTACGCGGTGCAACCGGTGATTGTGGAGCCGGAACCGAGCAGGAATCCGTCGGTGGTGTTGCTGAGGGCGACGCAGTTATTGAACGTGGACCCCGAGCCGGTCGCAAGACCGATGGTTCCGTTATCGTCGGCGATGCAACTGATGAATGTCGCGCCCGGGCCGGTGGCGATCCCTCGTTCCCCGTTGTTGCGAACGTGCAGGTCGATGAACGTGCAGCTCGGGGTGGTGATCGAGGAGAGATCGATCCCGTCGCTCGGCCAATTGCGGATGGTCCCGTTGCGGACGGTCACGCTGGCGGGAACAACACCGATCGACGCGATGCCGCGCTGAACCCCCGTCCCGCCCGGGCCGAGGATCTCATAGCCGTTGAGATCAATCGTGACTGCCCCGGTCGTGCCGATGACGATGCCGTACCGCCCCACCACGCCGACCAGATTCTCTGTGAGGTAATACGAACCCGGCTGGTTGATGGCAAAGACTCCCAATCCGTTCGACGGCGTGTTCGCCGCGCTCAGGGCGATCCGCGGCTCGACCTCGGTGAGCGTCTTGTACGTGCTCGTCACCGGCCCCGGAGGCGGGTTGAGCGGGCCAGCAAAAACGATGGAGATGGCCGCGAACACGGCTAGCCCGCCAGCGGCGGCCCCGAGGGTGCGCAACGAATAGTGAGGTTTGACTGGGGAGTTGGTTGGCATGATCGTCGGTTCCATTCGAAAGTGGTGTTGGTCGGTTGGACCAATGACGCAGAAAGGCAAAAGCAGGAGGCCATAGAGGTCCGAGAGGCGGGGATCGATTGGGCCCATCGCCCTCTCCCTGCCGAGCCCGGCGCCCCCGCTTGCAGGAAACGTTGGCTCGGGAATCGTCGAGGGGGTTGAGCAAGTCCGCTAGAAGTTGCCGCCGCCGTTGGTGCCGCCGGTGTAGGCCGTTGAATACCCACCGACGGTGTTGTTGCGATAGACCGCCCCGCCGACGGAGAGGTCGATTCCGCGGCTGCCCGGCTCGAGGGTGCTGTTGCGAACGACGCACCCGGAGATGATCGAATCGTTCCCGGAGTTGTAGATGCCGACCGTCGCTGTGCCGCTGGCAGTGTTGTTGCTCATGTCGATGACGGTGCAGTCCTCAATCCGGCAGCCGTCGTTGCTCTCGGCGCTGATGCCCAGCACGGACCGCGTGTCGATGGCGACGGTGGTGGCCCCCACGCTCGAGACGTGGCAGCGGCGCACCACCGCTCCCGGGCACGTGCTGCTGGCGATAAGGATCCCGTAGTGGCGAGGGTTGTTGATAGTCAGGTCTTCCAGCCGAACGCCCGCGGCACCGGCGGTGACGGTCACGCCGCTCTGCCCGGCCAGGACGAGCCCGTTGCGCACCACGGCCCGGTCGCCGCTGGCGGCAATGTTGATCGTCGGCACGCTGGCCATCGAGCCGGTGACGGAGTACCCGTTGAGGTCGAGGGTGACACCCGGCGCGGTAATGGTGATGGCTGTGCCGTTGACCACCAGCGCGCCTGTGAGAACGTAGGAGCCGGCTTGAGAGAGCGTGACGGCCGCGGTCCCGCCGGCGATGGGGATGCGCCCATCGGCGCCACCCGCCGGAGCGATCCGGTCGTAGACCTCCTGTAGCGTTCGTCCGGTGCTCGTGACCGGCCCCGGAGGCGGGTTGAGCGGGCCAGCAAAGAGCAGCCCGGTGGTGGCGATGACGACGACGGCGGACAGGGCTGCGACGCGCGGTGTGGTCTGCATGGCGAATCTCCGGTAGAACTGTGACGGATACATCAGAGTCTACCCGAGTTTCAAACCAAGCCCGCGACAAATCGCTCGCACAGCATCTGTTTACAGGGGCATCCGCTTTTCTCGGACGATCTCGCACCAACGGGCCGATCCCGCGGCGAAGTCACCGACGCAGGGGAGGAAGTCGCGCAAGGCCGATAGCGAGAATGAGCCGACGGGAATCAATACGCGAAGTGTGCGCCGGGATCACTGATTGTCGTGCCGCCCGTGTTGTAGCTGGACGTGCATGAATCCGTTGAACTATCTCCTCCCAACGCGATGCCCGCTCCGCAACGAAAGCCATCCGCGCAGTTCTCCACACGCGCCGATGAGCTCGCCACGATTCCGCTGCCGCCACTCCGAAAGAGGTTGCAGCGCTCCACAAGGGAATGTGATGTTGCGACGATGCCGTCTTGCACGTTGTCCGAGGCGGTGCAGTTGGGCACGATGCTGTTTGACCCACTATCAGTTCCGGTCACTCCGCATTCAATGGCGATGCAGGAATCAATAATCGAGACGCATGACGGTCGGACATTCTGCGCGATTCGCCGCTGCAGCAATGCTCGTGCTTCATGCGAACACGAGTCGCGAATTCATGGTGCGACTCCTGCGCGCGTTGGTCCAAAGAAGGAGATGCGCGGGGGAGCATGATCCGTCGGAAGATGCGTCAGTCATGACACATGAGTCGCGATAGACTGTCTTGCCCCAAGATAGAATGATGGTGGGAAGACCTGCCAAGGGCACGGAATCGAGGGTGATATGCCAAAGTACCCATTCCGATCCCAAATGATGCAAAGCGTGCTCAACTCGCGGCATCGGATCATTCGCATACTCGGCTGGATTGTGGCACCACTGCCGCTGATGGGCAAGGTCGTTGCACCCGGAGCGATCCTCCTGATACCTGTTGTGGCTGCCTACCACTTTCGCGCGGACATGGGATGGAGAATCTTCGCAGGCGTATTGAGTGCAGCCCTGCTCATCGCACTGGGTGTGCTCGCCACGCGGCGAATCATCTTCTTCGCGCGACATTATCAGTTCTACTCACTCGATGACATTCTGGTGTTGGCAGGGTGCGTGCTCTGGCTACCAGCGGTGCCGCTGCTTTATGTGTCAATCGCGAATAGCGCGATGTGACACTACATGTTCTTTCAGACGTCTCGCAACTTCTGAATAGCTGTTTCCAGATTCATTCCGGTTTCGTCGTAGACCGAGTACCTGAATACAAATGGCGAGAAGTCTGTTCCCACTTCTAATGCGATCAAAGCAAGCTGGCACATCAATCTCCCTCGCTCCGAATCTCGCGGCACCATCGCAGGCAGCAGCTCTTTGAATGCCGCTAGAGCGGCTTGGTCCGCTTTCTTGCGACTTCGCGGATCAATCGGAGTTCCATACAGATCTGCGATGTCAGGGGCGATCAGGTCTGGTCCTTGTTGCGTTGATTGGTCGTCATTCGCACTCCTGGACTCCGCCGGCTCCTGATCCGCTAGTTCCTTCACCGAAATCCGGCAGCGGTCGCTCAGTTTACGATCGACCTTGCGAAGCTGTTCCTCATCGAGTGCTTGAAGCGAAAGGGCACACAACACACCGAGTGGATTCAATTCTTCATTTGAAGGAAATGCGGCTCCGATCTTGTTCGACAAGACATGAACCAATGCATGCCTATCCATAGTGTTTCTCCCGAAGACCGCATGAGGATAAGCGGTCTCATTGTCCAGAATGCATCCCTGATGTATGGTGATGACTTAGAAGAGCAGCGGCTGGCAGCAAGGTACATTTCCATTTGCCACGGTGCTATCTAATTCACATTTGATCACACTTCTGCGGGCTTCCGCGTCTCCACTCCCGACGTGATCAACCTCGCCCCACGCGAAAACGTCACATACGCCCAGATCCACTCCAGCATCACCATCACGCGGCTGCGAAAGCCGATCAAAAAGAACACATGCACTCCGGCCCAGAGGGCCCACGCGATGAAACCGGTGAAGGGGATGCGTTTGGAACCAAGGAATGGCAGCCACGCGACCGCGCGAGAGCGGCCGATGGTGGCGAGTGTGCCTTTGTCAAAGTACGAAAATGCGGGACGGGGGCGCGAAGGTGTCGTGCCGCGGCATTCGGTGTTGATGATGTCGGCGACGAAGCGGCCCATCTGGACTGCCGCAGGACAGACACCGGGGACGGGTGTGCCATCGGGATTGTTGACTTTGGCCAGATCGCCGACAACGAAGATGTTGGGGTGATTGGGAATGGAAAGATCAGGATTGACAATGACGCGACCAGCAGAGTCGGTGGGCACATGCAGCGTCGCGGCAATCGGTGAGCCGCGGACACCGGCGGCCCAGATGATGTTGTGAGCGTGAATGCGTTCATCACCGATGCAGATGTGAGGAGATTCGCCCCCCTGCACATCGGTGACGCGGGTGTTGAGCATGACCTCTACACCCATGGAAGCGAGGTCTTGACGGGCACGTTCGGAAAGGTGGGCCGGGAAGCCGGAAGGAAGCACGCGATCCTGCCCCTCGATAAGGATCACGCGGGCCTGAGATGTGTCAATATGCCTGAAATCGCGGCGTATGACTGTTCGGGCGATCTCGGCGATCGCGCCGGCGGTTTCGACACCGGTCGGACCTGCGCCGATGATGATGAAGGTCATCAGGGCGCGGCGGCGAGCTTCATCTGTCTCACGCTCGGCCGCTTCGAAAGCCAGCAGAAAGCGGCGGCGAATCTCCAGTGCATCATCGATGGTCTTCAGACCTGGGGCAACGGCAGACCAGGCATCGTGACCGAAGTACGAATGAGTCGCGCCAGTGGCGAGAATGAGGATGTCGAAGGCGATGGGGCCTTGATCGGTAGAGAGGGTGCGCGAGGCGGCATCGATGGAGTTGACCTGAGCGAGAATGACATCGGTGTTGGCGCTTTTGGAAAGGATGCTGCGGATCGGCGCGGCAATATGCGCAGGACTCAATCCCGCTGTCGCCACCTGATAGAGCATGGGCTGAAACAGGTGGTGGTTGCGGCGGTCGATGACGGTGATGCGGACGGGGGCATGCCGCAATCGCTTGGCTGCTTCTAATCCTGCGAAACCAGCGCCGATGATGACGACGTGGGTCATGCCCAAGGGTATGAGGGGAGGTGATGCCGCGCTGTCAGCGGCTTAGAATTGGGCATGCCGTCACAGATTCCCATTCCGATTCCCATTACGGCGATTGAAGCGTTGTGTAAGCGATGGGGAATCGTGCGCATGGGGTTGATAGGTTCGGCGTTTACGCCGCTTGCGACCCGGGAAAGCGATGTGGACATTGTGTTGCAATTTGACCCTGCAACCACATGGGACATGTTTGACATGGTGCGGCTGCGGGAAGAGTGTGCTGCGATCTTTGGCCGTCCGGTGGACATCATTGAGGAAAGTGCGGTGCGGAATCCTTACATGAAGGATTCGATTCACCGGACACAACGCGTGCTGTATGCCGCGTGATCGCAGTGATTTCAAGTATGTGTGGGACATGCTGGAAGCAGCGAAAGTCGTCACCGCGCTGACAACGACCAAGACTCTCGCGGAGTACGAGGCGGACATCGCTTTGCGGTATGCAGAGGAGCGAGGTGTGGAGATCATCGGCGAGGCAGCGCGCGGTGTGAGTGATGAATTTCGCGAGAAAAACCACAACATTCCATGGAGCGCGATCATCGCGACGCGCCACATCATCGCGCATGAATATGGCGATCTGCAGCACGATAAACTGTGGCGGATTGCGACCAGTCACATTCCATTGCTGATGGCGCAACTTGAAGCCATCATCGCAACCAACCCGCCACCAACATCCAACTGAAACGCGCATTTCGCGACGGACACGACACCATGATCCCCAACACCACCCCCAACCCCTCCTCCCCCAACGACACCTACACCAGCCCCCTCGCCGAACGCAACGCCAGCAAAGAAATGCTTGCGCTGTGGTCCCCCCGCCAAAAGTTCAACACGTGGCGGCGGATCTGGCTGGCGGTCGCCGAAGCGCAG
>CAYTYD010000121.1:0-9310 GCA_964441555.1 uncultured Phycisphaeraceae bacterium
GCATGCCACGCGGCCCAACGTCGGACCCGCAGGTCGCCCACGCCATGAGGGGGGCTGGCGACAGAACGCCTTGCGCGGCCGCACCGGACGACGTGGCGGGATGTGGTAGCCATGGCTTCACACCATCACCCCCCACTCTTTGAGTTTGGCGATGGCCTTGGCCTTGGTCTTGGCATCCATCTCTGGCAGGCCCGCGATGATCTGGGCCACTTCCGAACGCTTCTCGTTGACCGTCTGGTTGATCGTGGACAAGAGCGCAGTCGCCTCGCGTGCGTGGCCTTCCGCAGCAAGTTGTGCGGCCTGATCCTCGATGGCCTTCTTGCGGCGAATCTCGATGCGGGTCTGGATGGCGGTGATGACATACCACACCAGCATGCCAAACGCGGCGATCGTGGAAACCAGCGTGAGGATTCCGGCGACGTTGGCGATGAGTTCGCCCCACAAGAGAAGGGCGAGTTGACCAACCATGATGGCCGCAACCGCCGCGAACCCGTACATGGCCTTGCCGGCGGACATGATCGACCACGGGGTGAACGACAGGACAAGAGCAGCAACCGATGCGACGGTGACTAGCAAGATCATCCAGCGGCAATACTCGATCACCGTGTCTTGAAACACCCCGACAGCCGCGGCGTTGCGCTCGTTGCGGTCGATCTCGCCATTTTTGTTGGTGTCGGTGCCCAGCGGTTGCGGCGGGGGATTGACCGGAACCTCAATCTTCAAACCACCGGGAGGCGGGAACCCGCCTGCCTCTGGATGCGATTCGGGAGCAGGCCCCCGATACCCACAGCCGTGGAACGCGGACAGACCGGCCACTGCCACGCAGCCAGCGATAACGAGGGCCAAGGCGGTTAGTGGTCGGCTCATGGCCGGTAGTGTACCCACTATGGGTAGTGGTGTGTGGTGGTGGCTACTAGTGGTTGTGGTGTTGCGTAAGTCGTTGCGTTTCCATAACGCAACGGTCAAAAAACAACAAACCCCCTTGCGGGGGTTGCGGCTACTTGGCTTGCTTGACGGCTTCGCGTATTCCTCTGCTCGCGTTGCCCTTTCCGATGGCCTTGGCCTTGGCGTGCGTCTCGGCATCAAGGTAGACAAGCACGCGTTTGCCTTCCTTCATGGTGCGGGGGCGGCCCATTACTTGCCCTCGGCAATAGTCCATCTGAGTGCGGACTCGAGAACTTCTTGCCCGCAATCGCTAGCCGCAAACGCCAAGCACTCCATCTTTCCGGCGTGTGGTCCATACTTGACCGTGCGAGTATCTGCAAGGCGATCAATCACCCATCCAGCACAGTTTGCCTCGAGGTACTTTGCAACGTTGTTACCAAAGATGCTGCGGATGGTGTTGAGTGCGGTTTCCATGACTTCTCCCTTGCTCTGTCCGGCCCCTATTGGCTGGACAATATGAGTATATACATATCATTCGGCAAGTAAAGGGGCGGGTTTCACTTTCGCCTACCTTGTTACACGGCGTACGGATATACCTAACGAAAAACCGCCCCGGCACTTTCGGAGGGTGTGCACCGGGGCGGCTGAGAGAAGTTGACTCAGTTATTCGCGTACCAGATACAGAATAGCACAAACGCGGCTGCGAAGAATAGCAGGCATCCCACGGTGAAGAGTGCCCAGAACGATCGGTCGTCGTCGCGTTCCTTGGCGGCCCGCTTGACAGCCCGGTATACGTCGCGTTCGTTGGGTTTCACTTCGCCCCCCAGTCGATGCGGACGGGCTTATATTTCTCGTGTGGGTATTTGGCCATGAGCGCGTCTCTTGCCTTCTTACTTTCGCACTCGACGACCACTCCGTCCCTTGTCACCACCGCCCACTCCGGCGGCTTGATCGTCTCGACCTGCGGCTCGGGCTTCACTTCCTTGACCGTCAGCCCGCACCCATGGCAGTAGCGGGTGAAGTCGGCAACACCAAGACTCTCTTCTTCCGGATTCGGGTTGTCTTCGATCCAATCGCACACTCTTCTAAACTCAACAAACCTGACCTGTGCGCCGCGTCGCTGAAAGACCGAATTGCCGCCTTCATTCAATGTGTACGTAAACTCATCCCCCTCCATCACGTCAACTTCGAGATTCACTTGGCACCTCCGATCAGGTAGACGAGGCCGATGATGCCGAGGGCGAGCATCACGCTCTTTCCGGTCAATCTGCCAAGGGTGGACGGGCGGTCTTCCCCGCCACGCCGAATTACAACAATCGCGACGAGCACGCCAAACACGCCGCCAATCACAAACAGAATGCTCATCACCCACTGCAACCAGATAGGCATACGCCCTCCTTCAACTTCCCTGTCGGCCCCCGCCGCGAGTGCCGCGAGCAGCCGTACGATCCATTCTAGTGAGACTCGCTTGCACGCTCCCCCTGACCCCCCTATCAATCTAGTTTATGGTGTGGGTGTGTGTGATAAATGCCGATTATACCACTACGCCCTCCTCTCATTCTCTCTCGCTGCCATTTCGTTGCTTGGCGGCAACGCTACCGCCACGCCGATTTCCCTGAGTCTGTATTGGAACATGGCGATGTCCAATATCAGCGCGTGAATATCCACGGTCGGGAACGCCATGAACCCCACGTTCGTCTTCACCGCGTCCGCGTGGCACTCGGACAGGTGTAGCGACAGATCGGCCAAGTGTGACGACATTTGTTCCAGCACTTCCGATTCTTGGGGTGTCATGCGTGATTCCTTTTCACTTCCCAAACCCTTCCGCTTCCAGTGCCGCAACGATGGCTGATTCCAGATCGCGGGCATTGTGAAACACCTTGTCGGGTGGCATGGTGATCGTCTCGCCCCTTTCGATGATGGAAAGCCAGCGTTGATCTGATTCGTAGATTGACGAGTGGCCCGTCCGCCCGGTGATCGCCGCGATGGTTTGGTATGACAGTTGATAGTGCGAGTGGAGTACGTGTGCCACCGCGCAACGCAGGTGAACCATCGGCCTAGACCGGCCCGTGTCGAAGTAAATGGCCGGGTGGGGAATCAGCCGCCCCAGCGCGGCCCGGAATTGCACGCTCATCCGCTCCACCAGTTGCTTACGCCGATCAAGGTTCCGACCCACATACCAAGTCTTCAACTTGCCATCCATAACTTCCCTCCTAGTTATCGGAACGCCTCTAGAATCGTCTACGATTGATTCTGCCGCGTTCAGTTTCCGACCCACCCGGAACATCCTCCAAGTACGCGGGCGGCTCCTGATCGACGCTAGCGGCCTTCCCGTCGATTCCATCGCCATCACGTTCCAAGACACACGCGGTTGCGGTGTAGTACGCCGACAACAACCCGTCCAATACTCGAACACGCTTGGCAATATCCCGCCGGGTTTCGATCTGCTCGGTGACGGTGGCAATGTCCATCCGGTTGCGCCGGTTCTGGTCGGCGGCCATGTGACGGAGTACGTCCAACTCGCCGGTCACGCGGTCCACGGCGTTGCAGATGGCGGTGAGTTCGCGGGGCGTGAGATAACGCGGGGTGGTTTTCACTTGCGGACCTCCGTGAGCATTTTGTCAACCCCGGAAACGAGCGACCGATCGGTTCCGGCTGGCTTTGGTATCTCCGGGTACTTCCGCTCGGGGTCGTATCGCGGCGTGTCCAGCGAGATGTTCAAGCACCGGCACAGAACAATGCGGGCGTGCTGGCAATCGGCTATCCGCTCGGGCGTCCATGTCTGGACTTTGCCGAGTTTGATCTTGGCCTGCTCCCAAATCTCTTCCGCAAACTCGGCTTGCGCATCCATGAACCCTGCAAGTTTGGATTTCACAAACTCATCCAAGTCGCCCACGTCCATGCACTCCAAAGCCGCTACCAATCTCCGTTTCCTGTCGGTGTTGACGATCGCAGACCAGCGCATTTCGTTGGCCTCGCGTGCCGCCGCTTCCGCTGTCTTGTCCACGGTCTTTGTCACGCCGCGCGTGTTGCGGATCGCGTTGATTCGCTTGAAGATATCTGGCGTGAAAGGCGACCATTGGGCCTTGTCGCACTCGAACCGATGCGATCGGAGCATCGCGTCGATTTGCTCAATCGGCAGGCGGCACGTTGCCAGCCGGTTGACGATTTCGGTAAGCACCTCTGGCGGGAGTTTGCTCTTTGGCCAGAGGGTGACGAGGATGTTTTTGACCTGTTCGCGGATGTTCATTGCACTTTGCTCCACACGTCGGATACTTCCGGCTCTTGCTCACGCTGAATCTGCAACGGCTTCCCGCCCTTCATCGGGTCGCCGGGCAAGCACCCGTCACGCCGACAACGCTTGCACACGGCTTCGATAAACCGCACCGCACCCGGCACGCTCGCAAACTTCTGGCTGCCGATCAACTCGACCAGTTGCGGCGCGAAGTCGGCACACGTCCCCGACCGCCACGGATCGCGGAGCAGGATTTCCAACCGCTGCCGGGCTTGGTACATCTCGCCAGCACCGGCCAAGGGATTCCCTTGCGGATCACGAAAGCCCGCTTCGATTGCGGAGCAGATGGAATCCACGGCTTCCGGTGAAGCCGCCGCCGGTTTGGATTCCCGGTCGCTTGTCTTCATCGTGGTAGTGGTACTTGTCGTTGTCCTAATACTGGTACTAATACTAATCTGGCCGGGTTCACCTGCATTCACCGGGATACATCTGGATTCATCTGGATTCATCTGGATACACCCGGATTCACCCGGATACACCCGGACGCATCCGGAATCCCCCGGATACACCGGCCAGCGGGCTACACGCTTCCCGTTCTTTCCGCCCGGCTGGTAGGAAACGAACCCGACGACGTGAACGAACATGTCGCCTTGGCACTGGTACAACTCCACCAGCCCGGCGCGGACCAATGCCATCGTCCACGCCTCTGCCTGTTCCTTGGTCACTTCCCGAACCGGCGAAGCGTTGATAGCCAACCACCGCCACTCGGATCGGATGTTGCCGTAGTCATCCACCAGCAGCAGCAAGCGAACAAACCAGTGTTCAACCTCAATCGAAACCGAGTTGACCTTGCGGCTTGTCAACAGCCCGGAATACAGGCGGCGGTATACGCCCCTCGTCATGTCAACGTGAGTAGGCCCTGTCATGCTTCACCACCCCAACAAACAAGCCCTCCCTGCCGATGGCTGCCCGGAGTCACGATTGAACGCGCTACGGCATCGACAGAGGGGGCTTGTGGGTTGTGAAGTGGTGCGATCAATTGAAACTCCGGCAGCGTCGGAAGTATACCAGAATCCCCACGGCGGGGAGTCAATCGACAGGGGTGGATTCGGTGGACTTTGCCTGCAATATCGAACGCCCAATCAGTTCGGCGACTTGGGGGACGACGGCGTTTCCGAGTCCGGCAAGACGGTCCACCCAATCGGGAATCCCATCACGGCCTCCGCGAAAGATGGGTGTAGGTACTGGGGATCGCTCTCGCATGTCCTCAATCCCTCTGACATCTTCGCACCACGAAAATGCGGACTGCCTAGATACCTCTTGCGGGAGCAACCTTTCCCTTCGTTCTTTCCGATGGTGGGCAATGAGAAATACTCGGTCTCGTTGATGAGGGGCACCGACGGCGCACGCCGGTATGCAATCCCATTCCGCGTCATACCCGATCTCGGCCAAGTCTGCGAGTACCGTTCCCATTCCCCGTCCAAGCAACGCTGCCACGTTCTCCAGCAACGCGAGTTCACATCCAGCCATGCGAAGGCAACACAATAACTCCCGGTAGAGTCCTGAACGGGCTGCGGATATTCCGGCGCGGAGTCCTGCATTGGAAACGTCCTGACATGGGAAGCCGCCCACAATCGCATCGAACGGCGGGAAGTCTCTCGGGTCCAGAGTGCAAACGTCGTCATGCTGCTTGACATGGGGCCAATGCTTGCGAAGCACGCGGCGGCAGTACGGGTCAATCTCACACTGGCCTACGCAAGTCCAGCCAGCACGCTCTAGGCCAAGATCAAGCCCCCCTATTCCGGAAAAAACGGAAAGAAACCTCACAGAATCACCTCCTCTTGCTTGACCACCGCCAGCGGATCGACGGCCTTCCTGACCGGCGGCTTGCCGTTGGCGAACCTGACCACACCTCCAGCCTGTGCGTGACGGATGGCACACAGCAACACCTCGGCCTGAGTTTGGTGACGGGCGAGAACCACGCGGCTATCGCCACCGATTTCCGATTCATGGTTCATCTGCCGCACAGCGTCACCCTCTGGAACGGCGAACACAACCCAGTAGAACCCCAGCGGTAGACGCGGGGAGTCGATTACGCCCTGCTTGCGGATGTCTACAAACTTCGTGTCGGCCCGCTCGCCGTAGAAGTACCGATACGTCCCCAGCACTGAATCACCGATTCGCATTAGTTGTTCTCCTTGGCGCGCCGGGCGCGGGACAGTTGAATGGTGTAGAGCATCTTCACCAATGCCACCTCCACCTCACGATCAACCTGCTCAACATCCTCGCCACCAAGAATCTTCATAACGCATTGTTTGCTGAAGATGGCAACGGCTGCGATGCTTGCACCGGATTTGTTGGGTACTGCCTTTGCACCTTCCTCTAAAATGTTCATTTGGTCTTGCCCCAAATCCTCAATCTTGATACTCCACTTCATCACTTCACCTTCCTTGTCTTCGTCCCATCCCTGAACACAAACCAATCTGCAAACGACGGATCGACCGCCGCCAACAGCAACGCGTACCTACGCCGGTAGTTGTTGCTGATCTTGAAATGCGAGGCCATGTCGGTCGTCTCGAACCGCATCTCCCAGCGAAGAATCTGGAAGACCTGCTCGGACGATCCGCGCTTCTGAGACTTGCGGAGTTCGCAGGCCACCGCCCGGTACTTCTCGAATACGTGCGGGTTGGCCTCGTGAAACTTGGCAAACTGCGCGTCGATCTTGGGGTTTTGGGTGGTGATGGTCATGCTGGCTCTCCCGCAAAGAGATGCTCTTGCTCAATGGCGTATGCCTCTTGCTCAGCCCTGCGAAGGTTGAGCAACGCCGCCGCGTGGTATTCCTCTTTCAACTCGCACCCGTAGAAACGCCGCCCACGCTTGACCGCCTGATACCCCTCGCTTCCGATACCCGTGAAAGGGGAGAACACAATCTCGCCGGGGTCAGAATACAACCGCACCAGCCGGTCGATCACATCCAACTGCAAAGGGCAAATGTGCTTGGTGTCGTCCTCTCCCCGGCCTTCTTTGACGTTGAGGGTTTCCGTCTCTCGGATGTTGGTCCAAGCGGCTTCCGCCCAATTGATCCAATCGTTTCGAGACACCTGACCCTTCTCGCAGATCTTCTTGGCGTTCTCTCCGGGTGCGCGAAACTTGATGAGGAAGTCACCCAACGCGCCACGACACTTGGCCCGGTCTGATTCCATGCCGACGAATTGCATCTCGCGGCTCTTGGTGCGGATGGCTTGGGCTTGCGGGTTTTTTGTCACCAGCCAGTCATACTCAAACACCAGCCCCGAGCGTTCTCCCAGCCGGATATTCAGGCCCCGGAAGTCAAAGAGGCCAACGCCGCCCGACCGCTTCATGCGGGGAATCTGCGCAACGTGTACCACCACACACCTACCGGGCTTGACGATGCGGGCCAACTGGCGATAGAAGAATCCAAGGTGAATCCTTGCTTCATTCTTCAAGTCTTCCGAGTTGCCAATGTCAGCCGCCTCGGACGTGTACGCATACAACGCTGGGAATGGTGGCGAGAAGACAGCCATGTCGATAGACTGGCTCGGCATCGTCGCCATGTGTTCGATGCAATCGCCACGGTGGACGTGGTACTTCTGGTCAGGATTGAGCAGCACGAAACATCTCCTCTTGTTCTCTGGTATCCGATTCGATTTGGCGTGCCTTACGCAGCACGTTCTCGACCATCGGGGCTTCGATATCAGTAATCGGGATATGCACGTTGAGCGGGGCGTTCGATCCGATTCGGTTGGACCGCTTCACCGCTTGGTAGTATGACTCATAACTGTCCTGCAATCCGCTAAAGACTTGGCGAGTGGCGATTTGCAGATTCAATCCAAACCCCAGAATCTTGGGCTTGCTGATGAGTATCTTGACCAGTCCCGCTTTGAAGTCCTCAACCATGCGGGTGCGTTCATCCTCATCGGTTTCGCCCTTGATGCTGGCGGCGTCAGGGAATAATGCCTCCATTGATTCCTGTTCGGCGTTGTAGATGCACCAGATAAGCACGCTCTCGCCCTTGAACGATTCGACAAGAGACTTGATGAACGCTGGCTTGTTCGTGGCGATTGATTGACCCTGATACTCGCCCTTCGCCAGCCGTCCGAGTTTCTGCCTCATGCCGATGCCGCCGATTTGATCCACAAACATGGACCCTTGCAACGCACCCACCACATCACGCTGCGCCTCTGTCATGCGGATTTCGTGGATATGGACGTTGATCGGCGGGAGCGTGCGGCAGTTGTCTTTCCATCCATAGACAGCCGGATTAGACAGGAAGATACACCAATGCGACAACGCGACGTAGAAAGATTTGAGGGCATGCGGTTTCAACTCCCAACGCTCGCCCGTCTCTCCACGGTTGACAAAGAATCGGGCAAGGAACGAGTTGACGGTCGGGAAGTGATCGAGAAACACCGCGTGATTGGCGTACTCGATTCGGTCGTTTGGTGCTGGCGTTCCTGTCAGGCACAACTTGAACGGCAGGCCCTTCCCCAATCGGATGCATTCTTGCCCCCACTTGCCGTAGTGAGATTTGAGCATCGACGATTCATCCAGAATCAACGCGCCCAACTTGCCAGCGCGCACAGACTCATCGAGGGCCTCGTAGTTGGTGATGCCGATCTTGCCGCCGCAATCGTCGAGCCATGCGTCTAAGTCTTTGGCCCGCACCCGCACAGGCGCAACTTCGCCGGGATGGAACCGATCCCACTCGCTGATCGTCTGGTGTACCACCATCGCAGGGCACACGATGAGAACGCCACGCTTCTTTCCTAGCACGGTCTTTGCGTGCCGCGCAAACTCAAACATGATGCGGGTCTTTCCCAACCCGCAATCTGCGAACACGGCGAACTTCTGCTTCTTGATGGCCAACGCCGCAATGTCGCGCTGATAATCAAACAGGCCAGCCGTGGGATTGTACGGACGCACCACATCATCGGCCACAGGCGCGATTCCGACAGCCGATGCGTACTCGTCGGGAAACTCGGCAAACCCGCCGCGAATCGCGTACTTGGGCAACTGCTTGACCCGCAGGAATGTGCGGTAATCTTCGATCTTGCGAATGTCTAGCGGAATAATCATCCTTCCTCCTAATCCCCCCTCGCAGTTGTCACCGCGACGGGAGCGTGCTTGGTTGGCCGAATACGTGAGTTGGACGAAACACGCGGGCATCCC
>CAYTYD010000122.1:0-9283 GCA_964441555.1 uncultured Phycisphaeraceae bacterium
TAGGTGGCTGGTTTGGTATCAGCCCGACACGCGTATCGATGACATTGGAGGTTTGGACATGAATTGCAATACTCGAAATGGCTCCGCTCTCGTTCGCACCGCTTCGGTTCCCACCGTGGTGGCCCAGTCGCTGCTTTCGGATCCTTTCTTTGCGCCGTTCTTTGGAACCAGCTTCGCTTCGCCGCGAGCTCGCAGTGGCGAATCCTTGCCTCTGGATATCTCGGAGACGCCCACGCACACCATCCTGCGTGCTTCGCTTCCCGGCTTTTCTCGTGGTCAGGTGAATGTCGAGGTGGAAGATCGCGTGCTCACCATCACGGCAACACGCGAGGCATCTGCGGAAACTTCAGATGAAACCATGATCCGTCGCGAGCGTTACAGCGGCACCGTCTCGCGATCACTCGCGTTGCCGGAAACGCTCGATTCTGAACACGTCGATGCTGAATTGCGTGACGGTGTGCTCACGTTGCGTCTGACCAAAATCACTCCCGAGAAGGGGCGAAAGGTCGAGATTCGCTGAGTTTCTGATGATCTCGCCGGCAGAAAAGTAGGGGAAAATCCTACCTTCGGGTGGATGGAGATCTCAGCGAATGATGCGAACCCTTCGCACCATTCACGCGTAACACATGAGCCACGCTGAGAGATTCGTCGTCTCCTCGTGGTTCCAAGAGCTCTCTCCTTCCGGGGTGCGGGACTCGCTTTGGCGGGCCCGCATTCTTTCTTTTTGTCGAATGCTGATTGAGTTCAGCGAGTGAGTCGCTCATAGATCGCCGCGAGTCGTCCGGGCGGCGGGGCATGAGGCACGACCGGATCAGGCACCCACAGCATCATTTGGGAGAGTGCCTGATGAATGAACATATCGCGGCCGTAGTGGATTGTGCAGCCGGCTGCCAGCGCATCCTGAACGAATCGCGTCTCGCGCGGGGTGTAAATGGTCTCCAGTACGGTCGCGTTCGCGGCATTCTGCCAGAACTCCGGTGAAACCGGAGTGTGATCTTCGGTGGGGCCGACCATTCCAACACTGGTGCACTGGACAACGAAGTGGAATCCCTCGGCCCTGACGCTTTCAAGATGCGCGGCGATCGCGCGGTTGGCCAAACCCGACAAAGCGATGGAATTGACAATCGCCTGAGCTTTGTCCACGGTTCGGTTAGCAATCGTCACGTGGCAATTGTCGCGAGCCAGGGCGTGAGCGATCGCCCGGCCCACACCGCCCGCACCAATCACAAGCGCCTGGGGTCGACCAGTTGGCCCGGCCCGACCCGACATGGCTATACCGTGCGGGTTCAGCAGTCGTGACACGGCATGCACATCAGTGTTGAAGACTGAGCACCGCAGCGATCCTGGAACGCTGCGATCAATCACCAGCGTGTTGGCACTGCCCGATGCGTCGCTGATCTTGTCCAGTTTCCATCCTTCGACCCGTGCCAGGCGCACCAGATTCTCTTTATGGGGCAGCGTGAAACTCGCGCCGCAGAAGTTCAGTTGCGAGTGATGTATCAAGTCCCACATGGTGGCTTTGAAACTGATGAACGACGTCTCCGCATCTTCGCTTGCCGCGATCGGCATTGGCACATACACCGCATCCTGCTCGAGAAGTTCAAATCCCGCGTTGTGCACTTTGGGTGACAGCGAATGACTCACCGGCGAGCCGATGATGCCATACACCCGCGTCGATGGCGTGATGGAGCGGAAGCGGTACAGGCCCGTCAACTCCGCCAAAGTCGGCTGCCCCGGTGCCGTTGCCGATTGGGCTGCCAGCGAGGCAAATGTGAGAAAACCGCCAAACTTGGGAGCCAGAACCCGCGAGAGCGTGCCATACTCACCCATCCCCAGCGCGATCGTCGGGCGATCCGCCTCGCGGCACAGATCCAGCAACTCCAGGGAATCGCGCAGTGATCGGGCTCGATACGCGATCTTGAGTACCGAGGCCTTGTCGATCTGGCGAGCTGCCGCGATCCGCCGCAAGAGGTCGGGTGGTCGTGTCGCAAAGTCGTGCATCGAGGCGATCAGCCACGGGGCGTCGTCGCGATCACGCTCCGCAACCGCCAGATTCACTTTCATCGCCAGATTTGCCGAGCGCTGATACGTCACCGCTTCGATATCCAGATATCGAGGAGGGTGAACTGGCAGATCCCCGATCTTTCCGGTCGCCGTCCCCAAGCGCTCATACAGAGCGATTCTGGCCTCATCCGAGCCGTCGTAGTGGCCACCCTCCTCGTTACTGCGGCAGGTGATAATGCACGCTAATGGTGATGCCGCGACCAGCCGCAGCAACTCACGCTCTTCCCGCTCCACCGTCTGGTGATCGCCAGTGAAGAAGTCATCGATGCGAAACTCGACCAGATCCGCACCGCCGCTCTTGCTTCGTTCGGCATCACGCAACGCCTCATCCACATCGTGCACCATGATGGGAACACAGATCAGTGTGCGCGGTGTGGTGGGGGGGCGGCGTGTCATGCGTGGGTGCTTGATTGTTGACTCAGTGCCGCCGCCGCGGACTTTCCCGCGACAAACCCGCTGGCCCAGGCCCATTGAAAGTTGTATCCGCCAATCCGTCCGTCCACATCCAGAATCTCGCCGCACAGGTGCAGCCCCGGGCACACACGCGATTCCATGGTCGCGAGTTGGAGTTCAGAAAGCGGAACACCACCCGCGGTGACTTCAGCAAAGGTGAACCCCCGCGTGCCGCTGATCGGGAGTTTCAGATCCGTCAGCGTGCGGGCCAGAGACTTGCGGGCCTCGCGCGTCAGCGCATGGCATGGCCCTGCCGGATTCACATTGGCCATGCCGCACAGCACGCGGATAAGCCGGTCTGGCAGGTCGCAAAGTTCGGTCACACCCTCGGCCAGTTCCAAGGGTTCGCGTGGCGGTTTGCATCGGGCAAGGTCACTCACACAATTTCCCACCGAGGTGCCTCCCCCCTTCGCCAGCACCGGATCAACATCGTCCGTCAGATATCCGGGAAGGAAGTTGATGTAGAGCGCAGCGGAGGTATCGGACACTTGCGCTGCCAGCAACGATCGGCTGATATCTAGTGGCCCCGGTCCGGACAAACCAAAATGTGTCAGTAGCGTGTCGTTGGTGTATGCCGCCAGGCGCTTATTGGTGCCGCTGCGTACTTCCAGAGTGCACGGAAGAGCCAGCCCCGACAGCGAAACCAGAGGATGACCTTGTTCGAGTGTCAGCGGCACCAGCGCAGGCACGATTTGCGGCGTCATGGTGTGGCCAAGGCCTTTGGCAAAGCTGTATCCCAACCCGTCTGATCCCGTCTTAGGCAACGCCTTGCCGCCGGTTGCCAGAATCAGTCGCTTCGATCGAATGAACGCGGGATCTCCCGGCACATGATCCAGTGTCGGATCGCGACTGATGAGGAAACCGCCTTCGGTTTTCTCCAGTTGAGACACTCGCCACGGATTCAGGAGGCGCACTCGGTTGACCTTGACAGCCGCGAGAAGCGCATCCAGAACTGTGTGGGCATCATCGGTGGTGGGAAACAGTTTGCCAGTTGGCTCTGGCTTGAGCGTGACGCCTCGCGCAGCGAAAAACTCAACCGTCTTCTCCACCGGAAACTGCCGCAGCACGTTGCGGATGGAGTTGCGGCTCGACCCAAAGTACGATTGCTCCGAAACCTCAGTGTGCGTGACATTGCATCGCCCACCACCAGCGACAAGGATCTTGGCCCCGACCTTTCGCGCGCCATCTACCGCGATGATCGAGAGTTCCGGATTGCTCAATCCTGCCCAGATCGATGCGAATAGACCAGCCGCGCCCGCCCCGACAATCGCCAGATCGCAGGTGGTGGTGTTCAGCGGTGTTGGTACGGCGTCGGCAGGCAAGGGAATGGTCAATTCACAGCAGATTGTGTCTCACAATCGCGGCGAGCGCTTTCACTCCATCTTTGGGTCGAATCTTCTTCCCTTCGTCATAGGTGCGTCCCCAGTATGACACCGGCACTTCATAGATTCGCAGGCGACGCCACCCCTGCGATGGTGTATCTTTGAGTGAGTCATCACGCACCCGTAAGCGAGAGAGCTTGGCGATCAGCTCGGGTTCGACGGCAAAATCAGATTCATCGATGGAAATCTTGGCGAGGATTTCTTTGTTGAAGGCCTTGGTGCCGCACTCGATATCCGTCAGGTTCAGATTCGTGCACATGTTTGAGAATGTGGTGATGAAGCGATTGGCTACCGAGTGCCAGAAGTACAGCACGCGGTGTGTCTGCCCCAGAAACCGCGAGCCGATCACTGCATCTGCCTTGCCATCAACGAGTGGTGCCAGCACCGCGGCATGATCAGCCGGGTCGTACTCCAGATCGGCATCCTGCACCAGAATGAAATCGGCATTCTGCTCCAAGGCCAGCGTGAAGCCGGTGCGAAGGGCAGCGCCCTTACCGCGATTGGCATTATGAATGATGGTGCGAACATCGGGCCGCGTGCCCAATTGCTGAACCTGTGCCGCGGTGCCGTCGGTCGAGCCATCATCCACGATGCACAGAATGCGGCTCAAGCCCGGCGGTGGGGGGGTTTGATCAATGCGAGCGATCGCCTGCAATAGCAGGTTCCGTTCGTTGTAGACGGGAATGACCAGGGCAAGCAGCATGCAATGAGAGGTTATCCGCCGCGATTTCGCCGTGCGGTTGCCGGCTTGGCGAATTCCAACCCCATCAGCATCAGCTTGCGATGCAGGTTGGCCAAGGGCAGGTTCGCCAGATCATCGCGGTTTGCCCCCCGGCGATTGAAACGCGTCAGCTTCAGTGGCTTCCTGGGCCTGATTCCATACGCCGTCACGATCAGTTCTCGATGCGTCAGCGTGTGTGTGAACGTGCCAAGTTCTTGCAAAATGCCCAGCGCTTGTGCAGGCATATTCAAGTACTCGGCCACCAGGCGCTTCAATGCCAGTTTGTTCACTTTGCCCGCCAATTTCACCATGGCCAAATCCAGCATAGGAGGTTGCGTGAGGTTGGCAAACAGTCCCGAGTCGTCACGATCCTCGATCAGTATCTGGCCTGAACCAAGATCGACGAGCAAGGCAGCTAGGCGAATCTCTTTGCGAATCGCCTTCAGTTTCGGCGTGGGGATCGTGTCGACCGTGCCCGTTGCATGGGACTTGCACGCTTCCTGCCAGGGACACTGGCCACAGCGTGGTGCCTTGGGTGTGCACACCGTGGCACCCAGCTCCATCAGGGCTTCGTTGAACATGCCCGCCGAGGCCGTCTGTGGCAGAGAGATGACCATTTCCTCTGCGGTTTGCCATGTCCAATTCGCGACATCCTTGTCATTCGCTCTTCCGGGTTTGGCATGGAGGCGCTGCAGCACCCGCGAAACGTTGCCATCAACCAGAGGTACTCGCCGATCAAATGCAATCGATGCCAACGCCCCAGCGGTGTACCTGCCGATTCCACGAATAGTCAGCAGGCGATCCACATCATCCGGGACTTTGCCCCCATGGTTTGTCGCAATGTCCTGAGCTGCGGCATGCAGCAGTCGAGCGCGGCGGTAATACCCCAATCCGCTCCACGCGGTCAGAACTGCCGGTTCGGACGCACGGGCGAGTGATTCCAGAATGGGAAACCGCTCCAAAAACGGCTCAAACTTCTCTACGACGCGGCTGACCTGCGTCTGCTGCAGCATGAACTCCGAAATCAGAGTCTGATAGGGATCCCGTTGCCCGGGCGGCCCAGAGTGTCGCCAAGGCAGATCTCTCGCATTGCCGCCATACCAGCGCAGTAATCGCTTGACGAGGGTTTCCGTTGATTTTGGCCGTGTCTTGCGTCGGCTGGCCTGATTCCGCGGCATGCTTCAGCCCCGCTGTGAAGAAGATTCCAGCGGAACAGATGTGAGAATCGCCGTGATCTTCGGCTTCAGCGATGACCATGAGCTCTCAGGCGATTTGACCACCGTCACCCACCCCGGCAGGATGAGGACGCTGACCACCCCAGAAAGTGCAAAGAACTTTGACGCGAGAGGATCGGTTTGAGCGTCCGATGAGTTAAAGTATGAGCGTGGGGATTTCGCCCCCGGCTCGGCGGGCAGGGGGTGACTCAGCACGCATTTCAGCGCGTTGGGGTTGGGTGTGGATTGAAACTCAGTCACGGTTATCTGCGTCACACACAAGGGTAGAAGGGCATTTCACAGCGTGTTTCAGTTTCAGCGATTCCAAGACCTGCTCGATCGGCTCAGCGGATACTCGCCGCTGGAGGTCGCGCTCGAATTTGCGCTGATCTGGGCTGTCGTCTATGTCGCCTTGCGGTTTGTACAGGGAACCCGTGCCGCCGGAGCGCTCAAAGGCCTGCTTTTCCTGCTGATCGTGGCCACCATTCTGGCCCGCCTCTTCGGGAGCGCAGGCACTTTTCAGCGTGTTGGATACCTCTACGACCGCTTTTTGGCCTTGGTGGCGATTGCCCTGATTGTGATTTTTCAGCCGGAATTGCGTCGCGCCCTGGTTCGGCTGGGTGAGACCTCGCTTTTCCGCTCTACACCCAAAGACATCTCGATCATGGTCACCGAGGTGGTCGAGGCGGCGACATACCTCTCTCGTGCCAAGTTCGGCGCATTGATTGTGATCGAGCGTTCCGTGGCCCTAGGCGGCATTGTCGAGGGTGGCACCACCCTGAACGCCGAATTGTCAGCCCGGCTTCTGCAAACCCTCTTCTTCCCCGGTTCAGCGCTTCACGACTTGGCGGTGATCATCAAGGGACGCCGCCTTGTCGCCGCAGGCGTACAGCTTCCTCTTGCTGAGGCAGCGGAAATGCCCGATCCCAGCTTTGGAAGTCGCCATCGTGCCGCCATCGGCCTGAGTAAAGAGTGTGATGCGCTCGTCGTGATCGTCAGCGAAGAACGTGGCCATATCCGAATTGCCGAGCGTGGCCGTCTCAGTGCACCCCTTTCCGGGGATGAGCTGCAGGTCGAGTTGCTTAAGCGACTGAAAGCTACTGCGCCCAAGCCTGCGGCTGCTCAGGACGGAACCTTGACCCCGGTTTTGGTGGATGCCGGGACTGACCACGACCCACTTGGCGGGTCAGGTACTGCGGTTGCCGCCGAGGGCCACGCGTCGTTGTCCGGCGCTAGCGGCTTTGGATCTGGCTCAATGTCTGGTGAATCGATTGCCGGTGTCAACGCGTTCAGTGCCGAATCCGGCGAATCTGTGGCTGGTAAGAAGGTGGTCTGACGACCCTTATGTTCTCGGACCAACGCTACAGACGCTAGGGTCCTCACAAGCGGCACAGACCGCACAAACGGAATAAACCCACCAATCGGCATGATCGGCACGCGACACGTTTTCAGCGCGCCCTCTGACAAGTTCAATGCAAACCCGCACACCCGGATGCTCGATGATCCATCAGCGTCTTCCACACTTTCGCATAGTGCGATGGAGCGCTGGTGAGAAGAGAAATTGCAATCCCGGAGCATGTCCATGTCTATGAATCGCTGGTTTGTGTTTGGCGTTCCCGCTGCCGTCGCTTTGATGGAGATCGCTTCGCCGGCGATGTCGGACAACAAGGCCAATCCCGCTGCTGAGCCCGCGGTTCAGCCCGCCCAGCAGGATGGTGCTGCTCCGACGACGAATAGCACCGATTCGGCTGCCGCGTTGCTCGCCCCCAAGGGTGGCCGCGTGAGCGCTCCTGCTTGGAATCAGGTCAACACCGCTCTGGTTCGTTCGTCCGAAGGCACCACCACCCGCACCAACGCTCGTGGCGACACCCTCACCACGACCGTGACGCGCGATGTGGCCACCGGTTCAGTCACCCGCACCGAGACCGTGACGAATAAGGCTGGCCAGACTGCCACCCACACCGTGACCGCCACCCGCACTGACAATGGCGTCGTCGAGACCGGCAAGATCGTCGGCTTTGACGGCCGCACTATCTCCACAACCAACACCATCAGCAAGGATGGTCGCACCGTGACCAACAACGGCAACGCCAATTTCGGTGACGGCACCACCTTCACCCACAATGTGACGACCACCCGTACCGGCGATACCACGCTGGAGCGCAATGGCACCCTGACCAATCGCAAGGGTCAGACCTTCACCACCAACGGCACCTTCACCCGCAACGGCAACGTCGTTGTCGCTAACGAGAAGTCGGTTCGCCCCGATGGCTCACGCGAGCGTGTCGTCACCGACACCAGCAGCACCAACAGCGTCAGCCGCAATATCAAGTGGACCGACGCCAACGGCGCCAGCGGCGAAAAGAACGTGACCCTCCCCGCCAAGCGCACAGCCGCCAAGAGCTCGTCCAAGCACCAGGCCAACGTCGAATCCAAGTAATCGACGATTGAACAAATAAATCCAGCGGGCCGCTCGTGGTGAGCGGCCCGTTGTGTTTTTGACCCACAAGTGTCCTATTTGCGGCGTTTCTTGAAGCGATCCTTGATGCTGGGGGTGAAGCTCGATCCCTTGCCCCGCAAGCCGGGAATTGATGCGAGTGCCGCAGGGTTGTTGTTCTGCATGGCCTGAACCGCGGCCATTTTGTCGGCGCTATTCATGCCAGCCATGGTCTTGGTCATCTGGTTGACCATCTCAAACTGCTTGACAAGCTGCCCAACATCATTGGGCTGCGTCGAACTTCCCTTGGAGATACGCCGACGCCGGGAGTTGTCCAGCACTGACGGCTTCTTGCGCTCCGCCGGAGTCATGGATTGGATGATCGCCTCGACGCGATCGATGTGCTTCTCGTCCAAATTCACATCCTTGAGCATCCCACCCACACCCGGCAGAAGTCCCATCAATTGCTTGAGAGGGCCCATGCGGCGGATCGTGCGGAGCTGCTTCAGGAAGTCATCCAGCGACATCTCGCCGGATTCCAGTTTCTTGTTGAGCTCTGCCGCGTCCTCCTCGCTGGATTCGGCTTGCGCCTTTTCCACCAACGACAGCACATCGCCCATCCCCAGCATGCGGCTGGCGATGCGATCCGGATAAAACTCCTCCAGCGCATCCAGCTTTTCACCGACACCGATGAACTTGATAGGGGCGCCGGTCACCTTCTTGACTGAAAGTGCAGCCCCGCCGCGCGTGTCCGAATCAAACTTGGTCAGAATCACGCCATCAATCGCCAGCTTGTCATGGAAACTCTTGGCAGAGTTCACCGCATCCTGCCCAGTCATGGCATCCACAACCAGCAGAATCTGGTGGGGCTGCACCGCAAATTTCACCTGCCCCAGTTCCTGCATCTGGTCGTCGTTTACGTGAAATCGACCCGCTGTGTCGAGGATCAGCACATCCACGTTGGCCTTGCGTGCCGCTGCAATGGCTTTGCGGCAAACATCGACCGCGACAC
>CAYTYD010000123.1:0-8928 GCA_964441555.1 uncultured Phycisphaeraceae bacterium
CGGCATTATGCACGTGACGAAAGCGGTATCGTCAAGATTGAATACAAGTTGTTCAGTCCGTACCGGGATGGCGGTCCTGTCAAACCGGTGGATTGACCTCTGATCCATTTCTATGGCATAGCCGTGTGAAAGACAACACTGCCCTGCAAAGCCAGGACAGTGGCACGCCATGTTGATACAGCACGGCTCTGCAAAGCCAGAACCGTGCCACGGGAAAATGAAAACCGGCCCGAGGTGGGCCGGTTGAAATGATCTGGATGTTGTGAACTCAGCGAGGGCCGGGGCGCCAGGTCCAGTTGCGATCAGCGGCGAAGTTGGACCAGCGGGTCATGTCGCGGAGATCTTCGAGCTTCATGAGCCCAAACTGGCCAATCGCTGAAATCGCACTGCTGATGATCAGCACCCAGCAGAGGTGATTGCGACAAAGTCAAGATAGTCGAAGAAATCAACCGACGCATCGCAATTGATATCTGCAAGAGGATCAAATGTCGAAAAGAGGGCGACGAAGTCCAAGTAGTCGTAAAAGTCGACAACACCATCTTCGTTGAAGTCAGCGAGGCAGATGATGTTGGCGACGCCGCACTCATATGATTCATCCGCGCCCATATCCACTCGCAGGCCTTGAACTCGCGATTCTGCCGAGTACGTTACGGCCAAATCCCACGGCATTCGTTCTGCATAATTGCTATCGACGTCAACATCGGTAATATCAAGGCCAACATCAGGCGTTCGACCAGCGTCTATGCACGGGGAGCCGGTGCCAAGCTTGTTGCCTACGGAGAAAAGTGGGTCCGCAGAAATCACACCAGGCCCACTCGCCAAAGACCCTTGAACATCCGAATAGCTGACAGCCGGTGTTGCAGACCCGGGTTCCGCAAGATAAGCGAGATCGTTATTGTTCCACACGATCGAGTTCTGAAGCGTGAGCGTCGAGGAGGTGGTCGATCGATAGATATTGTTTACATCCGAATTATCGAGAAACGTGCAGTTCGTCGATTGAATCGAAGAATCTCTCAGAGAGAAGAGCGTCGACGTTCTTGCGAGTGTATCTAGAGGATCAGGCACGGATCCTTCAGAGTACCAGACCACGCAAGATTGCATATTGCATACCGCTCCATCGTCCAAAGCGATAGCCAAGCCCTCTATATTGTCATTCGTGCCGCCTTCTAAAAAGCACAATTCTACGTTCGATTTTCCTTGCAACGATGTTCTGGAAATGAGCAAGTTAGAATTTGCAGCGAACAACACTCCGCCCCACCATTTCGGATCAGGATCTGAATCCGACAAGCGAGTTGCTCGCTTTCCGCAATCAAACTCATCACGAATTTCCCCGGTCAACACGCAATTACGAATCGTGACATCTGAGTCCCAAAACTCTGCAATTCCGCCCCTGTGCCTGGCAATCGCTGCACCCGTTGTAAAACAGCCGTCCATCAACACGTTGGTGAATTCGGTCGACACGTACCCTCCATAGCCGGGGGCCTCCCAATCGTGAATTGAACTAAATTCGCAGTTCCAAAACTCCAAGCGGCCGCTCACTGCTATGTTATCCGTTGAACGCACAGCGCCGCCATACTCCGCATAGCATTTCGAGAAGACGCAGTTTTCGAACTTCAACAGCGAATCCGCTCCGCTAACCCAAGCACCGCCATGGGATACTGAAGTGCCAGTAGTATGGCCAGAAAAGAAGCATGATCGTAGTAAGATTGCACCAGTGTTATTGGCTGTACTCGCGATTCCGCCAAAAATCGTTTTACGGCACGTATCAATATCGAAATTTCCACTATTGAAAAATGCGATTCGTTCGAAAACCGTTTCCGCATCGCATCCATTCATTCTAATGAGCCGTGTCGGATTCACAGGATCGGTAGTGATCGGGTCCGGAAGAGAAAGTCCAGAAAACAAGGTCATACCGATCACAGTATCTGGATCGGGATTTGACCCATTCCAATACCCCTTGAATCCGCCGATCAAATCGACGCCGCAGGGCCATTCAACCCAAAAATTGGCTATGCTGTCACACGTTCCAGCAGCTGGATCAAACCAAGGGTGCAATTCACCTGCAGAACGAATCTCCGTTATCGCAGAATTCAATCGGCACGCCGAAACTGCTTCCTCAAGGGTTTGGTATGCCTCTAACCAACTGCTTCCATCTGGCGCAGATGCCAAACTCGCTGAGTCCACATAAATTACGTCTGCACATGCTGGTGCTATCAAGAAGATTGATGCAAGACCAACAATGCTTCCCATCGCTAACTTGGAAATTGACATAAACAACTCCGTGTGAAAATCGTGAGAACTCCCCACGATCTCCACGGAGCAGTTTACCGAGGTCTAAAGGTCCAGTTGCGTTCAGTTGCAAAATTTGACCATCTCGTCATGTCTCGAAGCTGTTCAAACGACAATTGTTCCACATGGCCGTCGATGTGGCCGATCACCGGCTTTCCGAAGTGCCTCCCGTCAAGGAATCCGAATCTAGAAGGCACCTTCAAGGCACTCCACGTGTTGTCCTCGTTCGCGCCATTGGCGGTATCCCATCCCGGGCCACTGGCAGTTCGGCGGTCACCATTCAAATTGGGGATCACTGCTTGGGGTGGCAAAATCTTGTAGTACCCAGGTCGAATCTGCCTGCCACCAGAGGTTCCATTAACACCTGCACGATCACCGGTATCCGCGTTATACCACGCGCCCGACCAAAGCGTCACGTCATTCGCGCGAGCAGAGCCGAACCCAATCAAACGAGATGGACTAAACACATCGCTAATGCGCTCGACGTAAAATTTCCCTGCTGGACCAGATACACCCGGAGCACCAGAGGAAGCGAAGGCGCCATGGAGATAATCGCCTCCTACATACACTGTGTTGAATCCGAACGTACTGTGAATTCCCATCGCACCCTGATACTCATTTTGGGTTGGGCTGAAGTACGGACCAAACCACCCGTTATTCGTTGCGGTGCTCTTGGGACGTCGCTTAATAGTGCTTAGCGTATCTTTGTCGATCATCATTGCATCTGGTTGCAATCCAGCAAATCCAGCAAAGCGAAGAGGGCTGAACTTAATTACAGATCCTTCGTCGAAGATCTTTGGGGTATCCAAATCCGGCGGGAACATCATGTTGCGGATGAGACGGGTGTCGGTGCCGGTGTATGGGTGAGCCCAGTTCCACTGGCTATAACCAACACAAAATGCATCCTTGTACTCTGCACAATACTGAGCTGAAGCGACGCCCCATTGACGAGCAGCGTTGGCTTCAACAAGTGCTTTGGCGACGCGGCGTGCCTGGCCGAGGCCGGGAAGCAGAATCGCGATCAATAACGCGATGATCGCGATGACGACGAGCAACTCGATCAGCGTGAATGCGCTGCGAGAGGAAGGCGAATTGGGAGCGATGAGGCGAGAGGGCCGTGCATCCATTGCAATCTCCTGATGTCCGACAGGCCAAAGTGCGTCGACACAAAGAACTTGTGCCGCTGCTCCCGGATGAGTGATCCGGGAACCCCCTGACGCTGACATGAGTGTACCAAGTGTTTGGGATCGGTACAAGGCGGCTTTCAGCCCCAGAACAAAATAGCAAATAGCGAAGCGAAATTGGTAAACGGAAACCCGAAAGGAATTTTAGTTATAGGACGAGAACGTGCTCGCGATCATGCCGGGGAGGGGAGGGCTCCCGCGGGGGGTTCGAGGCCGGGGTTATTCGAAGCCGATGTGTCGCGGCTGTCGGTTGCACCCTGCGGCTTGCGGGCGACCTCAGACTTCAGCAGATCGCTGATCGAGGGCTTGCCCAGGGGCTCACCCCGGATCAGGCGGTGCACATCATCACCACTGATGGTCTCGTACTTGATGAGGGCTTCGGCGACGGCGACGACCTTGTCCCAATGCTCTTCGATGATGCGGGTGGTTTCGTTGTAGGCCTCATCGACGAGACGCTTGATCTCATCATCGATGATCTTGGCGGTTTCGTCGCTGTAGTCCTTATCGGGGAGGAAGGTTTCGCGGGTGTCGGCACCGCTGTAGCGGACGAAGCCGAGCCGAGGACTCATGCCCCAATCGAGAATCATGTGGCGAGCCATGTTGGTGGCCTGCTGAATATCCATGGACGCGCCGGAGGTGATGTCACCGGTTGCACGCTGTTCGGCGATGCGCCCGCCGCAGAGGACTCGCATGGTGGCTGTGATCCAGCGCATGCCGTAGCCCAAGCGGTCTTTTTCGGGGAGAGAGAAAGTGGCACCAAGGGCCTGACCACGGGGGATGATGGTGACCTTGTGCAGAGGGTCGGCATCCTTGAGCATGGCCTGCACGACGGCGTGGCCTGCCTCGTGATAGGCAGTGGCGCGATTCTCTTCCTTATCAATGCGGCGACTCTTGCGAGCACGACCGAAACGAACCTTGTCGCGAGCTTCTTCGAGATCTGTCTGTTCGATGAAGTCTTTATTGGCCAAGGTGGCGGAAATCGCGGCTTCGTTGATGATGGCGGCGAGATCGGCACCACTGAACATGGGTGTGCCGCGGGCGACCCGCTCGAGATCAACATCTGGGCCGAGCTTGACCTTGCGGGAGTGAACCTTGAGGATCTCAAGGCGGCCCTTGACATCGGGGAGAGAGACGGCGATCTGACGATCGAAGCGGCCAGGGCGCGTGAGGGCGGGGTCGAGAACATCGGGACGGTTGGTCGCGGCGATGACGATGATGCCATCGGAGGTGTTGAAACCGTCCATCTCGACGAGGATGGCGTTCAAGGTCTGCTCACGCTCATCGTGTCCGCCGGAGGAGAAACCGCCACCACGGCGACGGCCGACGGCGTCGATTTCATCGAGGAAGATGATGCAAGGGGAGTTTTCCTTGGCGGTTTTGAAGAGGTCGCGCACGCGGCTGGCGCCGACGCCGACGAACATCTCGACAAAGTCTGAACCGGAGATGGAGAAGAAGGGGACTTCTGCTTCGCCGGCGATGGCCTTTGCCAAAAGCGTCTTACCACAACCGGGGTCACCGGAGAGGAGCACGCCGCGGGGGATGCGGCCGCCGAGGCGGCTGAATCGCTTGGGATTTTTGAGGAACTCGACGATCTCGCCGACTTCGTCCTTGGCCTCTTCGATACCTGCAACATCGGCAAAGGTGACGGAAGAGACTTCCTTATTGAAGGTGCGGTGGCGACTCTTGCCGAAGTTGCCAAGCATGCCGCCGGGCCCGCCACCAGCGGAGCGAAGTGTGCTGCGAATGAAGAACCAGATGATGAGCATCACCAGGATGATGGGGCCGAAGATGAGGAGGATGGTGGTCCAGGCGGAGACAGGGCGACTGATGGCGTTGCCCTTGGTGATCTTGAGGACTTCCTCAGAGACGGATTTGGCGGTTGCAGTGTTGAGGGTGATGTGAACCGTGCGATCGGTGGGAGAATCCTGCCCGGCCTTCTGCTTGGCGAGGATGGTGTCGTCGGTGATGACGACGGAGCTTTCTTCGATCTGGCGGGTGTCGTAGAGATTGCGGAACTCGGAGAGGGTGATGGCGTTGCCGCGATTGGCAGTGTTGATCATCGCGACGAAGAGGAGGGCCGCGGTGAGAATGACGACGATGCCGAGGATGCCTTTGCTGGCGCTGGGGGGCTGAGGACCGGGCTTGCCACCAGGGCCCTTTCCTGAATTGGGACCGCCGGAATTGCCGGGGCCTGAGGGCTTCGAAGAGTCACCGCGATCATCGGCGGCAAAGGCGACGTCGGAGTGCAATCCGAGAAGGGTGTGAAGCCGATCGCGAGTGCGGGAGAAGAGGTTGTTTGAACGCGTCTGAAGCATCGAGTATTCCGTGGGAGAAATCGGTGGCGAGTTTCGGGGTGAAGGGTACGGTGGGGAAAGGGGCATGGCAGGTCTTAGATGCGAGCAGCCCGTGGATAGATTCGGCATAGCACACCCCCGGGATGCAGGGAGAGGTGGCAGAGCCGCCTCAAATAGCCAAATCGACACATTGCCAAATGACCAATTGGGGGCATCGGGCCGCGGGGCTGCCCAAACACCACATGGCCACTTGAAGAGGACTGGGGCACAATTTGGGTGAGCCGCGTGGCGGTCACCCGGTTTTGGTCAAATGGTTGTACGTGCGTTGAGAGACGAAGTTCGGAGAGGGATATTCACCAGTTGAGCATCACCAATCCAGCACTTACCAAGACGAGCGGAGTTCGCCGACAATGGCCTTGGCAAGGCGATCGATGGCGGCGAATTCGCCAGTTTCGAGGCGTTCGCCTGTGCCGCGGACTGGGACGAAGGTGTCTACACCCGTGAAGCGGCGGCGAATGACGCGGGCCTTGTTGGAGCGGGCATCACGCCACTCGAAATCGACAACGATGGTGACGGCCTGCTCTTGCACGAGGCCGGAGTTGGGATCCTGCGAGAGCTTGCGGAGGTCTTCGGAGCGGACGACGCCTTTGAGGACGGTGTCAGCGTTGGAGGTGTTGGTGACGGCCCATGGAGTGGTGCGGGCAAGTTCCTTGGAGACTGCCTCGGTGAGGGCGACGGCAAGATCAGGGCGGTAGGTGTAGTTATCAAAGATGGGCACGCTGATGGTGCGGACGGTGGTATCGAAGACGGGTTGAGTGGAGTACCCCTGCTTGGGATCGGCAGCGCAGCCGGCGAGGGTGGTGAGCGCGACACCGAGAGGGATGAGGAGGAAGGAACGGATCACTTGGATGATCCTTCGGCGGTTGGTGCTGCAGCAGCGGGAGCGGCATTTGTTGATGCGGCATCAGTCGGAGGAGCTTTGAGCCAACCCCGCGCGAGCATGTCTTCGACGGCTTTGGTGGCGGCGACGGTACCGGGGTGGGCCTGAATGAGGCGCTTGAGAGTGAGCCGCGCGGAAACCGGGTCGCCCTTCTTGATGTACCACTCTGAGGTTTCGTACAGCTGAGCGGCGGCGGATTCGTCGATTCGGGCGACCAACGCGTCGGAGAGGCCAGCCTGTTCGGCCTCGACGGGGTACTTTCCTGAGTATTGACCGATGAGGGCTTTGGCTTCGATGAGACCGCTGGCGTCATATTCGGGGCCTTTGAAGCGAGCGATGTAGGAATAGACGCGCTGCTGCATGGCACGTTCGCGGAGATCGCTTTGCGGGAAATTGGTGAGGAAGATGTCGTAGGCCTCGGCGGCGAGCTTGAGATCGCGTTCGCGGTAGTAGAAATCGGCAAGTTCCATCATGGATTTTTCGGCGAGGACGCTCGAGGGCATGCGCTCATTGACGCGGATGAGCATTTCTTCGCCGAGGATGCGGGCGTCTTCGACGCGCCAGCCGAACCACCATTTTTTCTTCATGCCGCGGACATACTTGCGGGCGATGGCGTATTCGCGATCAAGTGCGAGAGGGAACTGAGGGGCGGAGGTAAAGTCCTTGATGATTTTTTCGTAGTCGTAGAGGGCTTCGTATTCATCATTGAGGGCCACCTTGGCATCGCCACGGATGAGGTAGGCCTCGGGGAGCCAGGGGTTCTCGGAGAATTCGTATTTCTCGATCCAGGGATCGATGAGCTTGAGACAGTCGGATGCGCGATTTTCTGCAAGCAGCGTGCGGGCGGAATCAATGAAGGCCTCATCGGAATCCGGCGCGGCTTGGCGGGTTTTGACGGGCTGGCCATCCTGATCGAGCTTGTATTCACTGATCTGGGCGGATGCGGTGAACGTCAGCGCGAAGGAAAACACCCCGGCCAGCAGAGTGGCCGGGGTGAGGGTGTGGCGTTGAGAAGATCGCGTTGAGGCGAAGGGCATGAACGGAGGGTACCCAATTGAGAGGCCTGCCGCGATGGGTGATTGGATGAGGATGTCGGAAGTGATGCCGCCCCTGCGAAATCAGCCACCCTTTTGGGACTTCCACGCGGTGAGCGCGGCGGTTTCTCGCTGGGCACTGAGACCCACGCGAAGGTTGTTTGGATCGGGGAGATTGGGTGCGGGCTTGCCAGCCTTGGCGGCGTCTTCGACCATCTGCTTGCCGACTCGCGCGCGCCGATCGACCTCTTTGGGCCACCAGGCGAGGGTGTCGCGGCAGGTGACTTCGGCAGAGCGGAATGTGAGACCCGCCTTGATCGCGCGATCGATATTCACGCGGTGGAAACCAGCGGTGCGGCCATCGGAGGGAACCCAGATGGGAAGATCGGCACCGGGGATGATGCCCTGTTTTTCAATGAAATCCAAGGGCACCCAAGTGAACGTGGCGTTGGAAGAAGATGCGGACTTGCACGCAGCGAGGAGCTGGCCGACTGTGTAGGCAGTAGAGGAGCTGCCGGAGATGGGACCGGTGGCGTTCATGACGCCGACGGTGCGATTCTCGATGCAGCGAACGACCCATTCGGCCAGATCGCGGACATCGATGAACTGCACAGGATCGGATGCGGCATTTGGGGAAAGCACCTCGCCACCCTTGGAGACGCGGATGGGCCAGTACGTGAAGCGATCGGTGGGATCGCCGGGGCCGACGATGAAACCGGGGCGAATATTGAGGGTCTTGCCGGGCATCGCGGCTTCGGCTGCCTGTTCGCACAGGGCCTTCAGGGGGCCGTAGTTCTCACTTTGAGCACCCATGGTTTCGACCGTGGGATCAGCGATGGTGCCGGTGCGGGCGGTCTCGTCGCTGTTGGGGGTTTCGTTGCTGGCGTAAACGCTGATGGTGGAGATGAAGACGTATTGCGAGGCGGCAGAAGCGAGGAGTTCGGCACTGGCCTTGACGATGCGCGGGACATATCCGCTGGTATCGACCACGGCGTCCCACTTTTCGCCGGCCTTGATTTTTTCCTCGATCTGCGCGAGGCCCTTGGGAGATGTGTCATCACCATCGACTGAGTGGAGCTTGGGATCGCGATAGCCGTAGAGCTTTTCGACGCCATCGAACATGCCGATGCGATTTACGGAGCGGCCACGATTGAATAGTGTGAGGGAGAGGCCAAGGGCTATGGCTG
>CAYTYD010000124.1:0-8918 GCA_964441555.1 uncultured Phycisphaeraceae bacterium
GCTATGGCCGCGGGGTGCTGTTGGGCGGGGCGGAAATCGGCGTGGTAGGGGGTGGGGTTGGGGTCGGCGGGGATCTGGGGCTGAGAGGTGGCGTGGTGGGTGTGCATGGGGGTCTCCTTGTTCTGTATATGTACGGACAAGGTAGCAGATTGTTTGGGTTGATGCAAGGGTATGAGAGGATTTTGTTTGGATAAAGTTGTAAGTGTTGAGGTGGCAGGAGGTTGCGCGTGCTGGCGCGGGTAGGCATGACCTTACAATTCACGTGTTTGGAGGCCTTGGCTGTCGTTGTCGCGAATACTGGAGTCCAACAGCGCCTGCTGCTCACGGCGTTTTCAGCGGATTGAAGCCCTTGGCATCGACGGTGCCGATGGTGAGCAGATCGCCACTATCGATGCCACAGCCGATGCCGCGTGACTTCTGAGTGCCGAGGAGAATGTGCGAAGGACAGGAGCGAGCGAAATGGGCGGTGTAGAGCCGGTGGAGGGGCTCGATGAGGCAGACATCGATGTACCAGCTGCGCAGCTTGTGCTCGGCGCGGAGACGGGAGAGGGTGTCCATGGGCTCGTTGGGAGCAAAGCAGTCATCTGCGCACCACTCCGGGGCGACAGCCCATTCCCGGTTCTTGGGTTTAAATCTTTCGCTGCCAGAGATGTAAGGCAACCAGTGTGGGTGTTTGATTGTTTTGTTTTCCGAGAACTCAACGAGCCCGAACCAGAGGCCGTTGACTTTCTTTGCCGGTCCGGCGTTGTCGCGCTGCAGCAGGGAGGCGTATTCGGCGGTCACGGAGACTAGGCCTTGAGTGACCGGTAACTTGAGGGCGATCTTGGCCACTTGCGCGCCGATGGCGGGTGTGGCGGTCTTTACGATGTCAGCCCAAGCATCGTGCAGTGGGGTGCCCTCGAAGACGTGCTTGCGTGCGCACCTGTGCACGGGATCAAAGAGCTTGAAATTCATGGTGTCAAACGACATGTCTTCCTCCGAGAACTCGTCTGGCATGGTGGGCTGGGAGAGTGACGCAACTGACCGCGTGGATAATACCGGGAACGGTTACTTGCTTCAGGGGCGAACGAATGGGCGCAGCACTGAAGACATGAACAATCCTGGGGCGGCGATCCTGAGGCGATTGTGAAAGGGGCGGCTGAGTGGGGTGAGAACTGAGTACTGAGTGAAGACCGAAAGGCAGTTGTCTTCAGCCGCGATCCTCGCGGCTTTTTTACTGAGGCAGGGTGGGAAGGAGGCGGGGAGTAAGTTTGGTGAGACAGTTCACCAGACGCTGCGCGTCTGCCTTTTCATGGCAACCAACTCGAGCCTATTTCATGGGTGAAGTGGCGCACCTTCGGTGCTCGTGGTGTGAGGACGTTGGGATGTTGGGGGTGATCGATTTCCCCGGGGCTCACGCCACCGGGTTCGTGACGAACGCCGCGTTGCGGCGTGAAGCAGAGTGTGGTTTCAGCCGCGACTGACGACTTCCTCCGCCCCTGCCGCGGCGGGTTTGTGAAACATCATGTTCACCACGGGTTGCGCGGCGGTCCGCTGCGCGGTCGCGCCGCTTCACCCATGGCTACAGCACGCCGCCCCGTCGGGGCGAAGAGAAGAAGATCGCGCATTACCGCGAAATCGACATGATGAGCTGGATTCCCCAGAAGGCGATGAGCCCGGCGTAGGTCAACGCGTTGGCAAGCCAACAGGCGTTGCGGATCTTGGGGTGTTCAAACTCTTTCCATATCTTGCGCAAGCACAGGTATTCGATCCACACTGAAGAAAGCAGGAAGGGAACGCACAGCACCATGCCTGCAGCGCGGACCATCCAGTTCAGGTGTTCTTCGTGGGGTATGAGCCAAGGGGCCTGCCAAGTCACGGCTTGAATACCTACGCCGTGATCGCCGCCGCCGCCGGTGAACATTTGCAGCAACACCAGCACGAACCAAGTGATCGGGACGCCCACGATGGTTGAGATGGCGTTGGCCCCCAGTGAGCCGAGCACCGCTCTTTGCCAAGATACACCGATGCGCCATCGATACAAAGCCGCTTCTATGAGCGCGATCGGAAGGAGCGCGAGGAGGAAGACTGGCCCGACGACAAGGAGCATCGGCACGCCAGTATTGGCCAAAGTGAGCATGCGATGAGTGTAGAGAAAGTCGGAGATGATGTGAGTTGTTTGCTGGCGTGAGGAGGTGGATCGTGCCGCAGGTGGAGTGAAGTGGCGCACCTTCGGTGCTCGTGGGATGAGGAAATCGGGATGTTGGGGGTGATCGATTTCCCCGGGGCTCACGCCACCGGGCTCGTGACGAACGCCGCGTTGCGGCGTGAAGCAGAGTGTGGTTTCAGCCGCGACTGACGACTTCCTCCGCCGCAGGGAAGCGATGAGGCGTGCAGTTGAGGACTTGAGAGGGATCAGGGACCTTTGCAACACTGCGACCGTTTCGTGCACTCAAGGCGATACCCTCACGAGGAGGTGCTGCATTGAACACGCATGAGTGGGAAAATGTGGCGAGGGAATTCACATTCGACGGTACATGGCGGGACATCTACGTTCTCAATACGGACATCAGTGCGTGGCAGCAAGTATTGGATGAACTGCGGGCTGGGCCGTATGAACTGAAGTATTTCCGTGACGGTGTGCTGAGCGAGCTGCCGCATGTGATGCACAAGACGCTTTCGGATTGGGGTACATGTGATGGGCTGCTCTCTGTCTTCTTTGCAGGCATTCAGGCAAATTGCCATTTCTTCACATCTGATGAGATTGAGTTCGATATCGATCCGCGCGAGGTTCGTGGGCAAGAGCAGTTGGACGCGATATTCGAGTTCATGCAAATGCTCTCTCGGGTGACTGGCAAAGCCGCAATCTTGACAGAGGAGAATGGCCCAGAGCGTGTAATTTTCCGGTCGCATCCCGATCGAGCGGAAGTGGAGTATGTGCCGTCACCGTGGCGTCAGTGAGCAGGGCGTACTTGTGCTGCGTGGCTGAGCCACTGGACGCCGAGCTGCAGCCCGCCGCCCCGTTGGGGCGAAGAGAAGAGGATCGTGCACAAAGCATGCGACGAGCAGTCTTTCAGACTGCGGGGAAACATGCGCGCGATCCGGGGGTGTCGTTGTTCGTCTGCGGCGAACTCCTCCACGCCCCGTCTACTCACGATCAGGCCTTCGACCTGTCGAACATTGCGAACACATCAAATTGCAAAAGAACACGCCGCGGTGAGGCACCAGCGGCGTGGAAAAGGGGAACGACGTTGGAGAGGGATCAGCGCTTGCGGCGGAGGGCGACGAGGCCCAGCAGTCCGGCGGCAGCAGTGGTGGGAGCGGGGATCACGGTGAAGGAGGCGGTGAAGTAGGCGAGACCGTTGGCGTACTGAGGTGCCCAGATGAAGCTGGCGTTACCCATTGCGGTGAAGTTACCCCAGGGGCCAGAGCCGTTGGGACCGAGGACGGTGGGGGCAGTGGTGTTGTCACCGAAGCCGGTGTTGCTGACGACCCAGTCGGTCGCGTTGGTGAGGAGTTCCTGTGTGCCATTGGCAAAGGCGCTTTGGCCGGTGAGGGTGAAGCGGCCAATGAACATTTCGGGGCGGCCCTGATCCTGAGCGAAGACGTGGAGGTAATAGGTGCCGGCGACGGGGATCTCGGTGCTGGCGCTGAAGGTGCTGGGCCAGTTGTTGCCACTGAGCCAGACGGTGCCGGGGGCAGTGGCGGAGGTGCTGACGCTGGCGGCGAAGAGGTTGTCGGCAGTGGCGGAGCCGGCGAGGGTGATCTGGGCGTTGGCTGCGGCGGTCAGGGTAGCGGCGAGGGTGAGGGAAGCAAGAGCAGGGAGGAGGCACGAGCGGGACATGGGTTCTCTCCGAATGGGCACGAGGTGGCGAAGGGCCACAGCGCGGCGATGGCATAACTCCCCTCCGTGTGGAGGGGGGATGCCTTAAAGGTGACACAGAAGTGAGGGGGTGCCCAGTAATCCGTGGGGACGGAGGGTGGAATCGGTGCTTTTTCCGGTCGTGAAGACCGATAACAGCGATGCGTTGGGCGGGAGAGAAGAGGGGTATCCCCAAAACGCACAACCGCCCAGGGTGTGCAACCCGGGCGGCCGTGCTGAAAGTGTGGCGATGGGAAGAGAAGCGTCAGAAGGTGTAGATGATGGAGAAGGTGAAGCGAGTGCCGAAGAGATCGGACTTGTTGCTGCTGAGGGGGATTTCGTAGGCGGCGCGGAGGGCGGTATTTTCGCCAGCGCGGAATTCGGTGCCGATGGCGGCGGTGACGGTGGGGTCGGCGTCTTTGGCGCCGAGATTCAGCACGTCAGCGCCGTTGAGGGCGATGCCGGAATCGCTGTCGTTGACGACGTGGTAGCCATTGAACTCGACGACGGGGCTGAACCAATCGGTGAGGCGATAGTCGGCGTGCAGGTGCCAGGAGAAGATGTCGCTGTTGCCGTTGTCTTTGTTCTTGCCGCTGGTTGTGGCGCGGTAGTTGATGTTGAGTCCGGTGTGGAATTTGCCAAAGCCCTTATCGAGTGAGGCCCAGAAGCGGGCTTCGCTGTCATTTTGCAGGACTTTGCTTTCGCCGGTGCGGAATTCGTAGCCCGCGCCGACGGCGGCGAAGAACTGGGACTTGTCATCGCGATACCACTGCCATTTGAGGCCGGCGGCGAGATCGTTCCAGCCACTGTCTTTGACGGCGCCGTTGAGATCGAGGTATCCATCTTTGTATGCGACGAGCTGGAGGCGATCGGTGAGGGCGATGCGGATCTGGGCGGCGAGATCGGTGGCGTGGGAATCGGGGAGAGCATCGGAATTGAACTTGTGGTAGACGAACCAGCCGCGGACGTCGGTGGTGATGAAGGAGTTTTCGTTGTAGTAGGGAGCGGTGACGGGCATGACGAAGCGTGCGTTGGCATCGAGGGGCTCGATGTTGCCGCCGAAGATGGGCTTGAGGTCGGCGGAGGCGATTCCGGCGGCGAGTGCGAGATAGAGGGCTGGAGCGACGACGAAACGAGTGTTCATGTGGCCTCCTAAATGAGTTGTTGACCAACAACTCTGCTATTGAGTCATTCTTATCGTCGCCAAATACGGAGTCAAGAGTGTTGGAATTGAAAAATATGGAGAATTTATCGCGATCACAGAGGTGATTGCGAACACAATGCGAACTAATTAGATGACCTATGAATCGTTTATTCGTGCTGATGCCGCGAGGTGGGATCAGGCGTCGACTTTTTCGAACTCGATGTGGCCATCGACGAGGCGGGCGAAATACGCATCGATGTGTTCCAGGCCGGTGACGCGGTGGGTGTAGGCGGCAGCGCGAACCAGGTCAGCGCGTTGGACGAGTTCGAGGCGGGGTTCTTTGAGTTCGAGCCGCGTGGTGTAGAAGGCGCAGGACTGGTGGGCGATGAGGACGACGCGGCGGAGGCGGTGGACCTCGACCAGGAATTTGAGTTCATCGGCGACGCCGACTTCTTCGAGGTGGGCCTGGGGGTGGCCAGCCAGACAGGCGGGGCCGCCGGGGAGGGTGACGCGGTCGTAGCGGGGGAGGTTGAGGCCGTTTTGGAGGAAGTCGTCGAAGTGTTCGCCGAGGCGACCGTCGGAGCAGTAGATGGCGGCGGCGTGGATGCGGGCGAGCTCGTATTTGAGTGTGCTCTTGTAGCAGCATGAGCAGCCGGGGAGGGTGGCGGGTGCCGCGCCGGGGATAGTGGAATCGGAGGATTGTGAAGGGTCAGGGGTGGGGGCGTGAACTTTGACGGGATGGGTTGAGCGTGTGGTGGCCATGGGGAAGGGTAGACTCGTCTAACACCTGTCCTCTGATTCCTGAAGTCCGCCCACGTTTGTGATGCTGATTCATAAGAGCACCGAAAGATGGTGAGATTGGCGAAATGGCATGCAGATCAATCTTGGCAACACGATTGGAGAGAGGTATGAATGGGAGGCCGTCAAGAGCCGCATCGATGCGTTGAAGTGTGACGGTGAGTACTTTCCCGGGGCGACGAACGAAGAGATCGCTCAGATTGAATCGTTGTATGAGTGCGAATTGCATCCGGTGATTCGCGATTCGCTGAAATTCGCAAATGGATGCAATCTGCATTCCTGGCAGTCGTGTTTTCGCCTGATGACCACTGTTGAGATACTGGAATTTCATAGCTTCTGGAAGCAACTTGGCGGCGTGTTGACGAAATGGAACCTGATCTTTTTCTGGACCAATGACAACAGCGACTATGCTGGGGTCTTTTGTGATGGGCCGCTGTCTGGAACCGTGTTGTTGCTGCAGCATGAGATGGCAGTTTGGGCGCCGCAGTTTCTAGGGATATGTGAGTTTCTTGACAAAGTGAAAGATGAATCTGTCGAGGACGTGTGGAAGAATTGGGGGAGTACAACATTCCCGCTGTTCGTGCAAAATGTGGCGGAGTCGGACGCGGCGATGTTGGATTTATATGTGGCCGAGTGTTTGAAGCTTGCGGAAGAAGAAACGGATATGGACATGCGAAGGCAGTTCCATGAAACCGCCATATACCTCGTGCATCCGGATAGGGTTGAAACCATGCTTAGGTTTCTGGACTTTGACGATATATGGATCCCGCAGATTGCGGCGGAATTGATCGGAAAGCGACGACTCGAGATCGCCATTCCGAACCTAGTGCAGTTGATGTTGAGAGGAAAACCAAACGGGGACACTGCAGCGATTGAAGCACTTCAAGAGATAGGAACTGCTCGCGCATGCGATGCATTGAAGCGATTGCGCGGGAGGGGGCGGTGGCCGCAGATTAATGCGATAATAGATGAAGCAATCATGTCATTCGGCGATAGATAAATGCGGGTGGCGATGCGTTTCTGAGGCGTACAAGAGTTATTGGAGAGATTGGGATAAGGGTGGAAGGGTCGAGTGATGTGCGGTGAGATTTCAGAAAGAACGTGGCGCGAGGCGAGGGCGGTCGAGGCGCTGGTGTTCGATGCGTTCAGGGGAGTGACGCGCGAGGGGGGCGTGTCGTGGCATCAGACCCATGTGTTGGACTATTTCGGTACGGCGGAAGAACTTGCGGCAGCCAGCTTGAAAGACACCGAGGCGAACTGGGAAGCACTGGTGGATGATCAGGCGTGGATAGATCTCAATCGCAATGGCGTGTGGGCTTTTCTTGATGCGGCAGGATTTCGCTATTACCTGGCTGCAGAAATGGTGCTCATGTTGCGTGGCTGGTTTGATGAGTGGCTGGTGTACAACCTCACAATCAAGAGTCAGTACACCCGTGATCGGCTTTGCCTGTTTACGCCTCAACAGAAGCATGTTGTCGCGAGATTCCTGCGGGTGATCATTGTGATGCAACAGGAATTGGGAGATGACATCTGGGGACCATGCGTTTCTGAGGCGTACAAGAGTTATTGGAGAGATTGGGATAAGGGTGGAAGGGTGCAGTGATGAGCGGTGAGATTTCAGAGAGAGTTTGGCGCGAGGCGAGGGAAGTAGAGGCGCTGGTGTTTGAAGCGTTCAAGGGTGTGACGCGCGAGGGGGGCGTGTCGTGGCATGAGGCGTATGCGATTGATTTCAATCTGTCTGATGAAGAGACCGAAGTTGAGCGTGCAAGGGATACGGAGAAGTGTTGGGAAGAGTTGTTGGATGATGTGAAGTGGTGCGATCAGGTTGGAGATTGGTATTGGCCTTTCTTCGATGCGATCGGATTCAGGTATTACCTTGCCCCGGCACTGATTCACAGTTTGAGGGGAGGAGGCGATGAGTTTTTTGTCCATGTGCTCGGGATTGGCAAGGGTGGTTATCAAACCGGGAGGTTTGAGTTGTGCACACCTGAGCAGCGGCATGCGGTGGCGAGATTCCTGAGGTGGCAGTTGGCGTGCAATCGTGAGATGAATCGCGGAGAGATTGATCGGCAGCAGTTGATGATTGCGTATCGAAGCGGATGGGATGAGTGGGATCGGGGTGGGGGAGAGATGGAAGAGTTGATACCCAAGAAACGTCGGAAAGGCGGATGAATCTAGACACGATGACCAAGGTTGAGTGGTGATGAACAGCGTTAAGGCATTTGATTTCATGCCGCGATTCTGATTTCAGGTGGGCGGCACAATGTGGGCGGGTGCAGAGAGATGAAAGGCGAGAGGTCCATATCGGATGAGAAGCAGCCCTTGGGCTGCAGGTGAATAGGCGGAGGTAGGGGCGAAGCCCCACCTCCGTGAACCGCGTGCCATCGGGATCGCACCCTGAAGGGTGTGCGGTTAGCATGATCTCATGGCTTCAACTCTCACAAGTATTCTGATTCACGTGACATTCTCGACCAAACAGCGCCAGCCGCTGATTGCCTCGGACATGCGGCCCGAGTTGTTTCAATACATGGGTGGAGTGTGCCGCGTCATGAAGTGCGTGCTCATGCATGCAGGAGGGGTTGCGGATCATGTGCACCTTTTGGTTTCGCTGGACAAGACGGTGGCGGTGTCCGATTTGATGATGCATGTGAAGCGAGCGAGTTCGGCGTGGATGAAGCACAGTCGCGCCGGGCAGCAACTGTTTGCGTGGCAAGAGGGATATTTCGCGTTCTCGATCGGTCATGATGATGTAGCGCAAGTGCGGGCTTATCTTGACGGACAGGAAACACATCATGCAAAATATGATTTTAAGGCGGAGATGACAGCGTTTCTAGACAAGTACGGGGTGGCATTTGATCCCCAGTATGTTTGGGAGTGAAGCCACCCGCACCCCGTTGGGGTGCATGGGGTAAAGAGGGCCTGCGGTCCGGTGGTGTGGCTCCGCCACGACCACCGGCTATGAACCTCCACCGCTTCGCGGTGAAGAGTGAACATCGCCCGGAGGGGCGATGCCACGGGTGTGGTCACTGCCGCGCGAGGATGAGGACGATGTAATCAGGTTTGAGGTCGGCGGGGTCGGTGATGGGGATGGGGGTGTGGCCGGGGGGGATGTTGCAATCGATGTGGATCTCGGTG
>CAYTYD010000125.1:0-8865 GCA_964441555.1 uncultured Phycisphaeraceae bacterium
AGAGCTGCGCCACGGGCCACCCCAGCTTTGTCATGAGCGCAAGCTTCACCAATCAGACGGTGGCCCAGCTCGACCTGTGGTTCAGCGCGATGAATAAGCCCACGCTCAGCGGCATCCGCTACGACTCCAACCGCGTCACCCGCCTTCCCAAGAAGCTGGATGAAGAAGTCGCCCGCCTCCACCTCGAAAAACTCGGCGTTCGCCTCACCACCCTCTCAGATGCTCAGGCCAAATACATGAACATGGATCAGCAGGGCCCCTTCAAGAGCGAGTGGTATCGCTATTGAATCTCGCTGATTGCTGAAGCATCAAACACACAGGGGCACCGGCTTGAACTCCGGTGCCCCTTTCATTCCCGCTCGTGCAAGTTGTCTCACGAATGTCAATTACGCCTTCCCCAACTTCGCATGCTGTTTCCCCCATCCTCGATTGGGTGGACCTGGGCCGCATGCCGTATCAGCAGGCCTACGACACCCAGGTCGCGGCGGTCGAACGTGTGCTCGCAGGGCGCGAATCAAACTCCGGCCCGCACGCCATCATCCACTTTGTCGAGCATAACGCGGTGATCACCGTCAGCCGCCGCCCCGTAGCCCGGCAGCACCTGACCGCCACCCCGGAACTGCTGCACCGCTTCGGAGTCTCCGTCGCCGAGACCGACCGAGGCGGCGACATCACCTACCACGGTCCTGGTCAACTCGTCGTCTATCCGATCGTCGACCTCAACCATTTCAATCTCGGTCTTCACGCCTACATGCGTCTATTGGAGGAGGCATCGATTCGCACCGCTGCGGCATTCGGCATCCCCACCATGCGCGATCCCTCTGCGACCGGCGTGTGGACAGTGAAGCAGGATTGCACGCCCGATGCCAAGCTCTGCGCCTGCGGCGTGCGCGTCCGCAAATGGGTGAGCATGCACGGCCTGGCGATCAACGTGCACACCAATCTCGATCACTTCAACCTCATCGTGCCGTGCGGCCTGGCGGGAAGACCCGTGACATCTTTGCAGTTGCTGCTTGGCGCGCGGTGCCCGACGATGGTGGAAGCAAAGCAAGTGATGCGCGAGGTGCTGGCTGCGTTGCTGCACGAGGCGCATGATGACGCGATTCGCAAGCGCGGCGTCACTTCAGCCCCATCGCCTTGACGATCGCATCCAGATCATCGGCGACGCGGATGGGGCGGTTGGCCGTCGGGCCCAGTGGGATGGAATAGCTGCGCGAGCCGCCGCGCTTTGCTTCGTGTTCCTGGTGGCCCATGTGCTCTTGGCCCATGTGCTCTTGGCCCATGTGATAGTGCACGGTTTTGTCAGGGTCTTTGAGGAGGTGTCCGGTGAGGATGCAGGCCACGGTTTCGTGCTTGCCGATGATGCCTTCTTCCACCAGCTTGCGCGCTCCGGCCACGCTGGCAGCGCTGGCGGGTTCGCAGCCAAAGCCAGCGCGGCCGACCAGGGCCTTGTGCTCCAGGATGCAGTGATCATCCACGCTGCGGACGACACCATTCATGGCTTGCAAGGCGCGCAGGGCCTTGGGCAGATTCACCGGACGGTTGATCTCGATGGCGCTGGCCACGGTGTGGGCACGCTCATTGGCGGCATCCATGCGGGCGTACTCGGCCTTCACAGCGGCCTGGTCGTACTCACCCAGGAGGTACTGCACCGCATTGGATGAGGCGGTGTCTTTGGGCGTCCAGCGCAGCCCCTGCTCGTTGTAGATGCGGTCGAGGGTGCGTGCCCCCGCAGCATTGATCACGGCAAGCCGAGGCAGTTTGGTGATCAGGCCGAGATGCCGGGCTTCGATAAATGCCTTGCCAAAAGCGGAGCAATTTCCCAGATTACCGCCGGGAACCACGATCCAATCCGGCACCTGCCAATCCAGCCCTTCGAGGACGCGGAACATGATGGACTTCTGCCCTTCCAGCCGGAAGGGGTTGACGGAGTTCATCAGATAGACACCAAGCTCGGGCATTTTTTCGGCGATGTGCTTGATGCGCGAGAGGCAGGCATCGAAATCTCCGGCGACCTGCAAGGTGATGCCGCCGTAATCCAGGGCCTGGCTGAGCTTGCCATAGGCGATCTTGCCTTCGCCGATGAAGACAAAGCACTTGAGCCCGATGAGGGAGGCGTACATGGCGAGCGAAGCCGACGTGTTGCCGGTGCTGGCGCAGGCGACGGTGGTGGCGTTGACCATGCGGGCGTGGGTGAAGCCGGCGCACATGCCGTTATCTTTGAAACTGCCACTGGGGTTGTACCCCTCGTATTGAAGGTAGAGCCGCGCACCACGATCTGGATCGAGACCGATGATGCGGGCGAGTGGGTCGGTGCGTTGCAGGTTGGTGCGGCCTTCGCCGACGGTAGCGATCTTGGCAACGTCGCCATAGAAAGGGAAGAGTTCGCGGAAGCGCCACACTCCCGAGAAATCGAGGGCGGATGTCGTCGCATCACCGGAGCCGGCCGAATGTCGGGGGCCGGTGGTCATGCCGCGATTGCCGAAGTAGGCCCAGTCGTGGGGCGTGAGGGTGTCGGACCAGTGGTAGGCGACGTCAAGGAGGTTGCCGCACTTGGGGCATCCGACGAGAGTTTCACTGAGCGGATAGGTTGCCGCGCAGGAGGCGCTGAGGCACTGTTGAAACGCGGCTTTGGGCGTGAGCGCGGCGGCGATGCGTGCGTGATCCAACATCATGGGACGAGAGTAGGGAGCTGCACCATAAAGCGAATTCCCAAAAGTGAGAACATCGACAATCAGTAGAACCAGCGCGAGTCGTCTTTGGGATTCATGTAGTTGCTCACATACTTCATATCCCCACGGTATCTCTCAGGCAACGTGAATCCCAATGGGGTGCTTGTTGACGTGGAGTGCCACTCTTGTTTTGGATCGAGAATCCAGTTGATGGCGCGGAGTCGTTCTCGGCTTGTGTGTTCCAAGAAAGTTGGCTGAAACACCAACTCATAGGCCGCACGAGCAAAGGAGCGGCGGCCAACGGCAAAATCGTTACCGACGACTTTGGTGATGACCTGACTTTTGCGCCACTTATTTGTACGATCGGAAATCACGGATCTGTAGAACGCGTCAAAGTTCCTGTCACCGTCGGTTTCCTCGGATACTCCACCGGTCATCGGCAGGACAGCGACGCGAGCACGCCATGTCCACGCGGAGCAAACGGCTTGCTGATGGCGGAGTTGTGAGAGAGGGCGAAGGTTGGGCTTCGCGAGTATTGGAAGAGGCGGTTCGCAGAGGGCATTCTCGGGTGTCAGAAGCTTGAACACACTGGTTCCGTATCCGCCGCCGACAATTGTGGCTGGCCCGGATCCCAAGGCCCAGAGCAAAATCTCAAGGGGTTCGGCACGATAGCTGGCCTCTGCGATGCGAAACTTCGGAAGCGAACCAAGACGCTTCTTGATAAGTTCGCGCTCACGCTTGGTGAACGAAGTCTTGAGGTGGGGATGGGCCAATGCTTGATTTGAAATCTCGAAGAGTTGCCGAGGGGAGTGACTCTTGAATGGCTGATGCCCAGCGTCGATCTCCTTCTTATTGATTTCCGCCCAGCCGCGCAAGAGAACGGCATAGAGGCAGCGAGCACGGAGTGAGATGAGTTCGGCGAGAGCGGGTGATCGGCGTTTGGACATGACGAGGTTACCGTTTGGTGTGAGAGTGGAAAGATGCAGCAATTCGGCTGGGTCGTGGATAGAACATTGTAATGAAGTGCATGTGGGGTTGATTGGGTGTCTTAACGTGATCAGATCTTGGGGACGGCAACGCGAATTCTGAGCCACCTGGTGTTGATGAACCCGTTGCAGGGAGCTATTTGGCGGCGGGCTTGGCGAGTGCCTTCCGGCTCTGCTTCGCCACATCTTCCGCGATCTCATTCGGCACTGTCATCGTCAGGTTGTATTGCTGAATCTGCAAACGCGAGCCCGTCCACACAATCACCCCTGAACCACGACAGCGCCCTAACTTGTCATTGTCAAGAAGTTCATCGAATGCGAACGCTCCCCAATCTGACGCCAGAAAGTGCCGCGTGCCGGGAACAAGTCTGTACGTCCAGCCCTTCCCCTTCGAGAAGTACGGCTCAGCAAACTTCTTGAACTCACCCAATGTCCAACGCTCTGTCGCATCGGTACCCAGAAATACCGCGTCAGGAGCAAAGTGGCCAAAGTACCTCGATCCATCCGCCTTCGCTGCGGCATCGTGAAAATCATCCAGAATAGTCGTCAATTCTGACTCGATTTCTGGAGTCATGACCGCTCGGCCTGGATGGGGCATTACGCCATCCCAGTCGCGTTGAGAGCTTTCACGACCAGCGGAAAAAGCCAGACCCCCAACCATCGCCAAGATGATCGAACCAATCAGTATGCGCCGCGGGGAAAGACAAGCAGATTCAGCATTCAACATGTCATCAGACTACCGACAACCCCGATTTCCCGCCACCTCATTTGCCTTTGTGAGAGTGCAGATCCCGGGTGTTTCCTCCTACCCTCCCACCCATGAGCCGCACCCCGCGCCAATCTCTCACCTACGCCGCCAGCGGCGTGGATATCGACAAGAAAGACGCCTTTACAGAATCTCTCGATTCCATCATGCGGCGGACGCACGGGCCGCGGGTGATCTCGAATCCGGGCGGGTTCGCCGGGCTCTTCCGTCTGGATTACAACCAGAAGCTGTTTGCGCGAAACTACAAAGACCCCGTGCTGGTCGCATGTTGTGATGGTGTGGGGACGAAGGTGAAATTGGCATCGCAGGTCGGCATTTTCGACACCCTCGGCATCGATCTGGTCGCGATGAACGTGAACGACCTGATCGTGCAGGGCGCTGAGCCACTGTTCTTTCTGGACTATCTCGCGGTGCCGAGCGTCGATACCAAGATGCTGACCGATCTGGTCAAGGGCGTCGCCGAGGGGTGCCGCCAATCGTCCTGTGCGTTGCTCGGCGGCGAGACCGCCAACATGCCCGATGTGTATGCCAAAGACGATTTCGATATGGCTGGCTTCTGCGTCGGCGTTGTCGAACTCAAGCGTGCCATCAATCCCTCTTTTGTGAAAGCCGGTGATGTGATTCTTGGGTGCGCCAGTCACGGCATTCATTCCAATGGCTACACGCTGGTGCGGAAGATTGTGGAGACTGCGAAACTCGACTTGAACAAGGTCTATGACGAGGTGCTGCCAGCCGCTAAAAAGGGAAACGGCAAGAAGACCAACAAGAAGCCAAGCACGAAAAAGGGTGCACAGCCGACGCTGGGGCAGGTGCTCCTGACACCCACTCGCATCTATGCCGCGAGTGTTGCGAAGATGCTCAAGAACTACAAGGTCAAGAACGTGGTCACCGGTATGGCCCACATCACCGGCAGCGGCATGGAAGGCAACCTGTGCCGCGCATTGCCGCCGAACTTGGATGCCGTTGTGGATGTGAATTCGTGGCCTGTGTTGCCGGTTTTCCGATTCCTGCAAGAGCAGGGGAACGTGCCGGAGAAGGAAATGCGCCGCGTTTTCAACATGGGTATCGGTTACTGCGTCATCGTGCGTCCCGCCTTTGCCGATTCCGTCGCCGCGACGCTCAGGAAGGCGGGAGAAAAGGTCTACAAGATCGGCCATGTCGTCAAGAACGGCACCGGCAAAGTGATCGAGACGGGGTATTGAGTGATTGAAGTGTGGTGAGTGGGTGAAAGGGTGAAATGACGATGGAAGCCCAACCAATCGGAATCGTGCGCCCGCTGGGGCAAGACACGACGTTCAAGGGATCGCAATACGGCGTGGTCCCACCTGCTGTCGCGCATTTCGAATCCGGCTACGAAGCACTTACCGGAGCGTTCACCGTCGCCGATGGCAGCAAGTCATACGGTCCGGTGGAACTCGAAGTCGGTCGACTCTGGTATGCGCTGACGATGCTGCATCGTCCTTCCATGGTCGTCGAAACCGGGACCCACGCCGGATATTCAACAGCGTGCATCGCCGCGGCGTTGAAACTGCTGGGTGGAAAGCGGAAGTTGTACTCGATTGATCCGATGCCTTTGCCGCAATTGTGGAGCGGGTCGGATGTGTCGCCGGTGATCGAGCAGATCCGCATGCGATCGCAGGATGCGCTGCCGTTTATCAAGACTCGGCTGAACAACGAGCCCATCGACATGCTGGTTTTGGATAGCGATCATCACTACGAAACCATTCACGCTGAGTTTGCGCTGTATGAGCCGCTGGTGCGCGATGGCGGCTTGATCATGCTGCATGACACGATCTTCTTTGACGGAGTGGGGCGGCTGGTGCAGCAGGTGAAGGAGTGCGACCGGTTTGAAGTGATCACGCTGGATTCGCCGCGGCGGCATGACCCCCCGACAGCACGGTGTCCGGGGATCACGCTGGTGCGAAAGATAAGGTCTGGCGAGGTGTGGCCACCCTTTGATGAGAAGGCGCGGGGGCTGTTTGTGGGAGATCCGAACAGTCCGGCGCTGGTACGTGGATAAGGGCCGGGATTGCGGCAGAAAATAGACTTCCGCCGGGGTTGTCTGGATACTTGTCGGGGTACTTGTCTGCATGCTGCCGGAGAGGTGAAGTGGGGCCTATCTTCCTGCGTCCGCCGGGAGCGTCTTTTGGCGATTCCGGGGGCACACTCCATTGACCGGGACATGATGGGAGCGACGACGTGAAGACTGCCGTGAAGCCAAAGAAGGTTGCGAAGAAGGGGACACCGAGCAAGGCGATCAAGGGGTCCAAGGCGGCCAAGAGCGCAAAGCCCGCCAAGCCGGCCAAGAGCAAGAAGCGCTTCAACGGTCTGAGCGCTCTGAAGCCCGACAATCGCAAGTTGTGGGCGGCGAAGGTGGAAGAGAAGCCACTGGTGTGGGTGAATGGCCAGTTGGTGCCCAAGAGCAAGGCGATGGTCAGCGTCTATGACCACGGCCTCTTGTATGGCGATGGTGTGTTTGAAGGCATCCGCATTTACAACGGGCAGATCTTCAAGCTCAAGCAGCACATGGATCGCCTGTATCGCTGCGCCGAGCGCATTCACCTAGCGATTCCCATCACTCCTGAAGAGATGGAGAATGTGCAGCGGATGTGCATCGAGGCCAACGGCATCAAAGACGGCTACATCCGCTTGGTGGTCAGCCGCGGCTTTGGCACCTTGGGGCTTGATCCCCGCCGCTGCCCCGTGCCGGGAATCATCTGCATCGCCGATCAGATCGCGCTGTATAAGCCCGAGTTTTACAACAGCGGCATGAAGATCATCGTCGCCAAGCGTCCCAAGACGCCCACGGCGTGCCTTGATCCGCGGATCAAGAGCTTGAACTACTTGAACAACATTTTGGCCAAGGTCGAGGCGATCATGGTCGGTTGCGATGAGGCCATCATGCTCAGCCCTGATGGCTGGGTGACCGAGTGCACCGGCGACAACATCTTTGTGATCAAGGATGGTGTGGTGTATACGCCGCCGCACATGACCGGTGAATCTGGTTCACTCGAGGGAATTACGCAGCGGTTCGTGAAGGAAGAGCTGATTCCGATGTGCGATTTCAAGTGCTTCACCAAGGAAATGCGCCTGGACGAAGTGCTGGAGGCCGACGAGGTCTTCCTCACCGGCACGGCCGCCGAGATCATCGGTGTCAATCAGATTGATGATCGCAGGATCAGCGATGGTGAAGGCCCCATCACCCGCAAATTGCGGCAGAAGTTCCGCGAGATCGCCACACGCAACGAGATTCCCGAGGATTGATCGTGGCCATCAGCCCACTCACTGTGAGTCGAATCGCGATGCCGATTGTCGTTGCGGCGTGGCTGTGCGCTGCGGCTTTCACAGCAGGTTGCCTGCGCTCCAAGGCGAGCAAGGGGGATGTCGAACCCACGGATGGGCAGACGCAGACGGCGACAAGTGAAAGGTCAAAGCAGATTGAGGCGTGGCCGTTTGTGCCCGCCTCGATCCGGATTCATCCGATTTCGCAGGCGCAGGTGGATGCCAAGGGGCCGCGGATTCTGTGTCACGTGGAGTGCCGCGACGTCATGGGCGAAACGACCAAGGCGATGGGTTCACTCCGCATTGAGGTGCTGGAGCCATCGAGGACTGTCGAGCCGGGGATGGAACAGGTTGCGGCGGCGTGGGTGACGGATCTGTCTGAATTGGACAACAACGCCAAGCTGTATGACGCGGCGACGCGGACGTATCGATTGTCTCTGCGGCAATTGCCGGGATTCATGGTGGAATCGCTGAATGATGCGAGTAAGCGGAGTGGACGCAGCGCGGTCTTGCGAGCGACACTGGAGCCAGCGATGCTGCCGGGTCAGAAACATGCGCAGCCGATGAGTGATGAGTTCAGGTTGGTGTGGTAGGGGATGCGTCGGTTATGATCCGGTCATGCCGCAGATCACCACATTTCTCACGTTCCACACCCAGGCCGAGGAAGCAGCGAATTTTTACGTTTCGGTGTTTCCCAATTCGAAGATCACGCGCATGACGCGGTATCCGGATCTGGGGCCGCAGTCGCCGTTTGTGACGGGGAGCGTGATGACGGTGGAATTCACGCTGAATGGGCGCGAGTTCACCGCGTTGAATGGCGGGCCGCATTTTGCGGGGTTCACGCAGGCGGTGTCGATCGCAGTGCTGTGCGAGACTCAGCAGCAGGTGGATGAATATTGGGACAAGTTCGTCGCGGCAGGCGGGAAGCCGGTGGCGTGTGGATGGATCACCGATCACTTCGGGGTGTCGTGGCAGATCGATCCCACAGTGCTGATCGAGATGATCACGGACCCGGACCCGGTGAAGGCGGGGAAAGCCATGATGGCGATGATGCAGATGGTGAAGATTGAGAGTGACAAGTTGGGGTGAGTGGAAAGTGGAAAGTCAACGGTTGAAAGTTAGATTCGCATCGAGCGGCGAGTGGGCGTGTTCAAGATAG
>CAYTYD010000126.1:0-8863 GCA_964441555.1 uncultured Phycisphaeraceae bacterium
ACATCTCGTCGCGAGCACGCTCTGTCATCGTTGACCTCTCAAAGCCCGATGCCCAGCGCTTGCACAACATCCTCAAGCCAGTGCTGACATCCATATCACCCCCTGCACCGCCTTCCTCCGCCGCCGCCTGATCCTCACTGCCACCCTGATGGCAACGGCGCAAACCCAGTCGCCCTCAACTGCTCCCACCGCATCAGAAAATCTGCCACCAGTCGACCGGCTCGCGTCTGCGATGGATCCGGCTTCACATCCGCCGTCACCACCACGTCTCCCTCTCCCCCACTCGTTGCCGCTCCAACCCTTGTCACCACCACAACCCCCGATTCGCCACCAGTTCCCATCAACATGAACGTCGTCTGCTCACCCTCGATTCGGGGCGGTCCCAGCACCGTCAGTTCCTGATGCTTCGCCGCGGCACGCATCGCCGCCTCCATCGCATCCAGCCGCCCCGACCCTCTCCATGGCAACTCCACCGGCTGGGTTGCCGTCGCTGGCACATAAGCCGCACACCCTCCCACGCTTGCCAAAGCAGTCACCATGGCCACCAGCGCAAACTTGGCGCATCGATCAACTCGCTTCAGGGAATCAAAATCATATTTATTATCGGACATCGCTGCGCCTTTCCACTCACCTCTCACCTTGCATCCACCCCATCACGATACACTTTTCTGACTCCCTCGGTGGGCACTCGACCCACCCCGTCGCGGCCGACGACCTCATGGCCTGTTGAGCACTCCCCTTGGAACTGACTGTCAAGGTCCCCGCCGGCTCCGAACGCGTCGAAGTATTCGGTGCCGCAGACCGCAATCTCAAGATGATCCGCGAGGCCTTGGGAGTCACCGTCTTGGCGCGCGATGGCACCGTGCAAATTCGCGGCCCGCGCGATGCCGTCCTCGCGGCACGCAACATTCTCTCCAAGCTCTCCGCCCGTTCCGATGCCCAGGCCATCGACCGCCGCGCCCTCCTCGACCTGATCAGCGAGGAAATGGCCCGCCCCGCCGATGAGCGCAGCGCAACCGATGCCTCCGTCGAGTCCGATGGGTGGGATGGTTCGCTGGATGTCTACAGCCGCGGCCGCGCTGTCCGCCCCCGCACCGGCAATCAAGATCGCTACCTCACTGCCATTCGCGATCACGATCTGGTCTTTGGCATCGGCCCAGCCGGAACCGGCAAGACTTATCTCGCCGTTGCCGCAGCCGTTCATCTCTTGCGCAGTGATCGCGTCAGCAAGGTGATTCTGGTCCGTCCCGCCGTCGAAGCCGGAGAGAAACTCGGCTTTCTTCCCGGAGATCTTCAGGCCAAGGTCAATCCCTATCTTCGTCCCCTTCTCGATGCCCTGCACGACATGATGGATTACCCCACCATTCGTCGCTTCATGGAAAATGATGTCATCGAAGTCGTCCCCCTTGCCTACATGCGCGGCCGCACCCTCAACTCCGCCGTCATCATCCTCGATGAAGCCCAGAACACCACGCGCGGCCAGATGAAGATGTTCCTCACCCGCCTGGGCCACGGCTCCAAGATGATCGTCACCGGCGATGTCACCCAGATCGATCTGGAAGACCCCACGCAATCCGGCCTCATCGACGCTGCACGTCGCCTGGGCAAGTCACCCGGAGTGTCCATCGTCACACTCGACAAATCCGATGTCGTACGCCACCCCCTGGTGCAGCGCGTCATCGAGGCCTACGGAGACGACGATGCGCGGCCCGTCCGCGAGGATGGTCTGGCCTGATGCTCGGCTCCGATCGTCCATCTCGCGTCTCTGAACTCGCCGAGGGCATTCGCGCCCGAAAGTGGCAGACCAGCGGCGTGCTCGCTCCCTTCAGCCGCCTCGGCCGCGCCCTCACCTCGCAACAGCTCGTCTTCTCAGTCCTCATCGGCATCGCCTTCGCCACCGTCTGCGCTGCCATCGCCATCTGGACGCGCGGCGAGCCCCTCATCGCTCCCGGCCGCGTCATGAACGACACCCGGCTCGTGCGCGAACGCGTGGAGATTTTCGACCCCGCCGCGACTGATCTGGCCCGCGAACAGGCCCGCGCACTCACACCCCGCATCTTCGTCGCCGACACCAACATCCTCGACGAGATCACGCAATCACTCTTGAATCTCCCCCGCACCGTCGCAGGCGTCACGTCCGTCGACGCCGTCGAGCGCGACATCCGCGATCAATTCGATCTTGATGACGATGTCCTCGCCGCCTTGCAGAATGAACAAAATAACGGCCAGCCCAGCGAAGCATGGAAAGCCCGCGTCGGTCTGCTCATGGATGCCATCCGCCTTCGCCCGATGGTCGATGGTGAAACCTGGCAAAAAGCCAGCCAGGAAGGTCGCTCCAGCGATATCCGCCTCAACATCGGTGAACGTTCCGTCCTTGTCCCGCGCGGCGAGCTTGTCAATCTCGACGATCAACCCCGCCTCTACGAAATCGTTAACCTTCTCGTCCGCGACACTGGCTTTCCCGCTGGTGTTCGCCGCCCGGTGATCGCACGCCTCACTCCCAAATCCGGCGGCTTCAAACCCCGCCCCACGTTCCGCTACGACGCGGCACTTTCCACCCTTGCCCAAAACCAGGCCGCTGATGCCCTGGGCATGGTCATCAAAGAAAGTCCCGTTGGTGATGTCATTTACCGCCGCGACGATGTCCTCACTCCCGCGCAGTTCGATCTCTACAAAGCCGAACTTGAGGCCTACTCACGCGCCACCCCCCCGTGGAAGGACACGCTTCGAGGATTGGGTGTCGTCCTCCTCGCCGGAGGCGTCGCGCTCGCACTCGCCGGATACGGCTCACTCTTTGTTCCTCGCCTGAAGCGCAGCCCCACGCGCATGGCCGCTGTCGCTGGCCTTCTCGCCAGTCTACTCGCCATCGCTTGCCTGGCCACAGTCCTGAATCCCGCCCTGATCTCCGTCACTGCAGTCCTCCCCACCATCGCCGCGGCGATCATCATCACCATCGCCTATGAACAACGTGTGGCCCTGGCCTTCGGTGTGCTCCACGGCGTGCTCGTCTGCGTCTCGCTGAATCAGGGCGTCTCCATGCTCGCCGTCATCGTCGCCGGAGTCGCCACCGTCGTGTGGTCGCTTCGCGAGATTCGCGATCGCTCCTCACTCATCCGCTGCGGCATCCTCACCGCCGTCGTCGTCGGCGTGGTCACTTTCACCGTCGGCCTCATCGAACGCCCCCTCTCCGGATATTCCATTCGCCAGTTGTCGATTGACAGCGGCATGGCCGCCGCCAGCTCCATCATCCTCATCGGCATCACCCTCTTTGCCCTTCCCCTCATTGAGCGTGCCTTCGATGTCGTCACCGCCATGACCTTGATCGAATTGCGCGATCCCAAGCAGCCGCTTCTACGCGAACTTCAGCTTCGCGCCCCCGGCACCTACAACCACTCGCTGAATGTCGCCAGCATCGCCGAAGCCGCCGCCGAATCCATCAACGCCGATGGCCTCCTCGCCTACGTCGGTGCGTTGTACCACGATTGTGGCAAGATGAACAAGCCCGAGTACTTCGTGGAAAATCAGCAGGGCGGCCCCAACAAGCACGAAAAACTCAGCCCCGCGATGTCCTTGCTCCTGATCGTCGGTCACGTCAAAGATGGCATGGAGCTCGCCCGCGAATTCGGCCTTCCCCGCCCATTGCATCATTTCATCGAGAGCCATCACGGCACCACGCTGGTGGAGTTCTTTTACCATCGCGCACGCCAGCAGGCCCTCAAAGACAGCCACCGTCAGCACGACGATCACGCCGACGAATTGGACGACACGCACGTACCGGAAGAGTTTGAGTATCGCTACCCCGGTCCTCGCCCGCAAACCCGCGAAGCGGCCATTCTCATGCTCTCCGATGGCATCGAATCCGCTACCCGCACGCTCGCCGAGCCGACTCCTGCCCGCATCGAGGCCCTGGTTCGCGCCATGGCCAACAAACGGCTCATGGATGGTCAATTCGAAGAGTGCGACATCACCCTCAAAGACCTCAACCTGATTGTCGATTCCATCAGCCGCACCCTCACGAGCATCTATCACGGTCGCGTCGTCTACCCGGGTGCATCACGAAATGAGTCCCGCGCCGAAAAGTCGGCGTGAATCTATCGCCGCCGTCGCGGCACTCGCACCTCCTTCAACCAAACTCGCGCGCAGCAGGAGCCCCCCGCGCGGCATGTGGCCTCCTCGTTGCCGGGTGTTTGAGCTGTCCTTTGCCCAGATTGGCACAGCAACTGGGGTTGTTACCCGCCATCGAAAAGTTGAGCCGTGGGCCAAGGTTTTTGTTGGCATTCCTGCAAACCTGTGTCACATTTATCTTTAGCAGAGATGCCTTTCGTGGGGGTTGTGCGTTTCCCGACCCTCTTGGCACCCTGTCGTGGCATCGCTCTGGCTTTGCAGAGCGATGTCGGTGTGTGATTCGAGGGTGGATGTTCAGAAGGGAAACGTTATGCGTGGAGTGAATCTCGCAATACTGTGAGAGGAGGCAGTGTTCTGAGCAGCGCAGCGCGGCGGGCTGGATTGGTGATGTCGTTGTGGAACGTATATCCGGATGACTCGATTTCCAACAAGAGATTTGAGAAGTGGAAACGCTGGTACAGCTTTGGGATGATCCAAGTGGCCGATTTCAACGGTGATGGACTTGTCAACAACAGCGACCAGTTGGATTTGTACGAAGCCATGAACAACTGGAGTCCGGGCGAAGTGACCGTCTTTGGCAGTGGCGATGTCAACCAGGATGGCACCATCACCTATGCGGACTTTCAGGAATGGTTGGCGGCATATGACGCGTACATCGCCTGGATGAATGCAGGATCAAACCCCAACACCAAGCCCGCCCGGGTGGATTACGGAGGCATGGATGATCTGTAAACACTTCTATGCACTGACAGTGATTGTCTTGGCGACCGTGGCTCAGTCAGCAATCGCACAGTTAATTGTGCGTGAGTCTCAGGATCTGGGACAGCGCGAGATTCACATCGCAGCACAGGAAGATCGACAAGTTCAACCTGCCGTATTGCGAGCTTATGACAATTGGAGATTTCCCGGCTGGGGCGGACAAACATCCACCCGTGGCGCTACTCGCATCGGGGGGCAAGAAGTCGGAGACGATCTGATTCTAACGGACGCGACCGATGGTGTTGTGAATGACATCGGATACTCCATCGCAAATGTCGCGGCGGTTGGTGGCGGCTCCCTTTCAGGCGTTGGTATCCACTTCCGTTTTTACGACGGCGTTACCAACGAATTGATGTATACCGACTCTGCGTACTACACCTTTGTCGGCTTTGTCATCCGACCTGGTGAAGTTGGGCGGGGTTTCTTTGAAGGGGGGTTCTTTCGAAGCTTCGGAATTCAGACACGGGCACAGATGTATCTCACCATGCAGTTTTACGACCCAGCCGGACTTGGTATCGAAGACCTTGGTCTTGGCTACGGCGGCCCCATCAACACGGGTTCGAGTTCTTCACTGTTTCGCAACTTCACCACAGGACAGAACATCGATCTGGGTGCTGATCCGCAGAATAATCTGCTCTTCTTCATCGACAGCGTGGTCGTTCCTGCGCCGACTGTTTGCAGCGTGATTGCCACCTCCTCCCTCTTTGCCCTCCGTCGCCGCAGATGAAAGATGTTCTGAGGTCTGAGTGCTGTGTACTGAGAAGAAACGAGGGAGCCAAGTCAACTTTCCAGCCCGGGCTATCGTGGCTCGGGCTGTTTGTTGTGATGAATACTCTTATCGCGGCACATCCCTCACCACACGAGTTCTCAATTCAAATTCACTTCTTCCCCGCCGCCTTCAGTGCCCGCCACTTGGTCACCGCTTCCGGCTCGCGCGGATACAGAGGCAGCAATCGTGTCGGCATCACCGGTGGCAAACCCCGCGAGGCCATCAGCAATGCTCCCGGCGTGAACATCGGTCGCTGAATCCGAATGTCCATCGCCGCGCAATCCAATCGTCGCGCCTCCAATGCCACCTGTGCAAAGCGATCCGCCAGAACCATCTCCACGCCTTCCAACGCCAGATTCGCTGCCTCAATCGCTGCACCCTCTCCAGCCATCTCACCCCGCTTCACCATCTGTGCGTAAACACTTGTTCCCTTCGCAGCCAGCAGCACCAGCACCGAACTCCACTCCGCCTCCGACTCCATCGCCTGTTGCGCGGCGACCAGGGCCGATGGCACCGCGATGCACTGTGCCCCCACTGCCGCCGCCAGGCACTTGGCCGTTGTCACCGCCACGCGCGTGGCCGTGAATCCTCCCGGCCCCACCGACACCGCGATCGATTCGATCTGCCGCTGCTTGACCCCGACTCTCACGCACAACCGATCCAGCGCGGGCATCAGGTCATCATCGTGCGGACGTGTCGGATCAATCGCCTCCTCACCCAGCATCGTGCACGTTGAGCTCGACGGCGACACCTCGCCAAGAGCCAAGCCCGGCAACGGATCGCCCGCCTCCCACGATGACGGATTGGAAATCTCAATGGCCAGCCGCACAGACATGCCGCGACGGTAGCGCGATTGCGCTCAACCGACAGCCCCCGAAGATTCGCGCCCTCCACCCGCATCAAAGCCCCCGCCGCAGGTACTCTGCTCGCATGATTCACGGCATAAAGCGTCTGATGTCCTGCAATGGGCTGGCTTGCATCTGCGTGCTCGGCCTCGCTGCTTGCGCGGCATGGGCCGACCCGGCAACGCCCACCGCCGCACCCGATGCCACCACGCCCATGAAGACTGAGGAAGTGGGCTCCGAGGTGCCCAAGTGGATCGATGCCAGCCCGAATTGGTCCGTCGTCATCACCCCCGGCATTGCGTGGATGGGTGCCAGTGGCAAGGCCGAGCTCAAGGGCTCGGACGCTGGCTCAAACACCGACTCACTGGTCTTCAAGGATGCCGGGCTCGAAGATGCGGAAATCTCCCCCTATGCGCGGCTGACCTGGCGACCAACTGGCGCTGATGGCGGCCGCTGGAGCGTGAGTATCAGCGGCTTTGGTGTCAGTTCATTTTCGGACAGCGTCGCAGTCGAAGCCCAACGCATCGGTGATGTGAATACCTCCATCGGTGATAATCAGCACAGCAAGTACACCTTCTGGAACGTGGATATCGAAGGCGGATATCGCTTCTTTCAGCGATCGCGTGCCGGCAGTGGCCGCCAGTCGACGCGCCTGGCTTTCACAACCGATGCCCTCTTTGGCATTCGCATGATGGATACCGAGGTGAAGTTCGAGAATCGCTTCACACCCACATCCCTGCCGCCGCCGGGCACTCCGCGCGAGGCCAAAGGTGACGGCTTCTTCATTCAGCCCATGGTGGGCCTGCGCATCGGGGCGGAGTTTGTCGAGCAGTTCGGCGTCGAGCTCAAGACCACGGTCGGCGCGATGCCGGGCGATCATCGCTCGATCACGTGGGATGTCGAACCGATGTTCACGTGGCGACCCAGCCCCAATGTCGGCGTCTTCATCGGCTACCGCATGTTCGCCTTTGATGTCCGCGATGGCAAGGGTGTTGAGCGATACCAATGGCGCGGCGCGATGGCTGGGCTGAATGTCGGGGCGTATCTGCGCTTCTGAACCTCGGTGGCGTGAGCGACCTAAGTTTGCAGGCATGATTGCCCCATCCGACATGGCCGGTTTCTCGTGGACTTCTCTGGTCGGTGCCGGACTCGCGCTCAAGCAGCGCATGCGCATCGACCAGCTCTCTGACCTTCCCTATTGGCGCACCCACGCCGCCGCCCTGCAGATCGCGCAACTCCGCCGCAATCTCAAGCTTGCCCGCAATACCGAGTTCGGCCGCTCGGTCGGGTTCGCACGCATCTGCCGCGTGTCGGATGACCGCGAAATGCTCGCCGCGTACCGCGCGGCAGTCCCGATCGCAGATTGGTACGTCTACAAAGACCTCATCGCCCGCATGCGCGAGGGTGGCGAACCCAACCTCCTCTGGCCCGGAATCGTGCAAGATTTTGCCCAGACCAGCGGCACAACCGCCGGTGACAAATACATCCCCGTCAGCAAGCACATGCTGAAAAGCAACTTCCATGCCTCGCTCGATATCTTCGGACATATGAGCCGCTTTGGCGTATCGCTGCCGGAACTGACTTCCGGACGCTCTCTCTTCCTCGGCGGTTCGACCAAGCTGGATACCAATGCGCACGGCATCCGCACCGGCGATCTTTCCGGCATCGTCACACCGCTGATCCGCTGGCCCATCAGCGAAATCTATCTCCCCGGTCCCGACGTCGCGCTGGAATCCAACTGGCCGGTCAAGATCGAGAAGATGGCCCGCCGCTGCCTGCACGAAGATGTCCGCATGATCAGCGGCATGCCATCGTGGGCATTGGTCGTCTTTGCCCGCGTGATGGAACTGGCCCGCGAAGAAGGCCGCGAAGTGAATACCTTGGCCGATGTCTGGCCCAACATGACCATCTTTGTCCACGGCGGTGTGCGCTACGCACCTTTTGACCCGCGGGTGCGGCAGATGTGGTCGGGCACACCTGATGGCGCAGACCTCCCCCACCGCCTGGAGTTGTACCCCGCCAGCGAAGGGTTCATCGCCATGCAGGACACTGCGGGTGATCCGGGGTTGCGGCTGTGCAGCGATCAGGGGAACTTCTTTGAGTTTGTGCCGCTGGAAGACCTGCAAAGTGGCAGCGGTGGTCATGGCACGGGCGAGCCCCGCGCCTTTGGCTGCTGGGATGTGGAGAAAGGGCAGAAGTACGTCGTCGTGATGTCCACCTGCGCCGGGCTGTATCGCTACGTGCTGGGTGATGTCGTTGAGTTTGACACCATCCCCGGAACACCGGAAGCATGGTCAGGCACGCAGAGTGTCGGCGTTGGGCGGGGCCGCCTGCGCATGGTGGGTCGGCACAAGCACTTCATTAA